>JAZUGM010000048.1:0-58291 GCA_045641205.1 Thermoguttaceae bacterium | reverse complement strand
GGTATGTTCACGCATTGCAACGTTATGAACATTCCGCCCAACTGCATTTCTTACGGTAACGAAGACTCGCGAACCGTCCACAGCTTCCATCCCGGAGGACTTAACGCTTGTATGGCGGACGGTTCCGTTCACTTCGTCAGCGAAACGTGCAATACGAACGTCTATTACGCGACGTTCACGCGCGCTAGCGCTATGTTTACCGCCGGACAAGGCGGCTCCAAGGCGGGCGGAGGCGAGGCTCTATTCTAAACATTGCGCCTTGCAAAAATTGCGACGGCGGAATCCTTCGCCGTCGCGACGACGAATTACCGCGCCAAAATTAACAATGCGGATAAATCACAACAACGCCTCGAGTCGTTGTTGCGTAACGTTTTCTCCTTGATATTTGCTCGTTTTTACGGGCGTAGCGTCAAACGCAACGAAACCGAAGTCTAATTACGACGAATTGTCGTCGTGAAAATAGGCAAATTTCAAGTGAGAAAACGTCTGTAATTGAGAAACAGAGAAAGCGTCGTAACGAATAATCAACCCTAAACGACCAATCTTTGCTAATTCGAACGCTAAATCGACGCGAAAACGCTCTTATGCTTGACGAGCGGAATATTTTTTGTATTCTATTATAAGGGGAGCGTTTTAGGGATTCGCCAACTTTCGTACTTTGCAACAAGACGGCTCCAGCCAATAGGGTTGTTTTTTACTAATAGAGGATCGCCTCTTTTCCAAGAAAGATTGACTACAATGAAAAGGTCAAGTAAATCAAGCGGTTTCACGCTCGTCGAACTGCTGGTCGTTATTGCGATCATCGGTATTTTAATCGGATTACTGCTTCCCGCAGTTCAAGCGGCGCGCGAGGCGGCGCGTCGTATGCAATGTACGAACAACCTGAAAAACCTCGGGTTGGCGATGCAAAATTATCACGACACGCATAAAGTACTTCCTCCCGGTTGCACGTTCTTTAACGCAAACAACAGCAAGAACCCGCTCACAGGCACGGGCTTGGGTTGCGAGGCGGGCGGCGTCTATCACGGTATGATGGGCTGGCCGGCGTTCATTCTTCCTTTCGTCGAAGGATCGGCTTTGTACGATTCGATCGATTTCACCAAGCGCGCCTACACGAACTACTGCGTCCATTCCAACGGTTATGGACACAGTACGAGTAGTCCCACGTGCGGCGACGAAGTAAACAAAGAAGCCGGTTCGCACGCGCCCGACGTGTTCCGTTGCCCCACGACGCCGTCGTCCGTCGCGCCGATCGGTTCCCAAAAAGACTACGCCTGCAACGGAGGTTCCGAACTTCCGGAACGTACCACGACCGAAAACATCGGAATCACCGTCGCCAATCAGGACAACCAGCGCGGTCCGTTCTTTGGACTCTTCTGGTGCAACAGTCGTTGCGACCTTGCGTCGATCACCGACGGAACTTCTCACACGTTTATGCTAATGGAACTTTCCAGCGTCGCTCTTCCCGCTGCGTCGAAGACCGGGTTCTCGGTCAATCCGTTCATCAGCGTCGGACACTGGACCGACGGGTTCGGTATTTTCACCCAATCCGGTATTATGAATATTCCGCCCAACTGCATTTCTTACGGCTACGAAGACACGCGAACCGTCCATAGTTTCCATCCTGGCGGTCTTAACGCCTGTATGGCTGACGGCTCCGTTCACTTCGTCAGCGAAACGTGCGATACGAACGTCTATTACGCGACGTTCACGCGCGCTAGCGCTATGTTTACCGCCGGTCAAGGCGGCTCCAAAGCGGGCGGCGGCGAAGCGTTGTTCTAATCGCATTACCTTCCTTTTATTGTAAGTCGTCGCAAAGAAAAAATTCTCTTTGCGACGACGTGTTAAGACGTTAAACACACACGGAACTAAACAAAATGAACAGACGTTCTTTTTTAGCGACGACAAGCGTCGGGGCTCTTTGCTTGGTTTGCGGTTGTAAACCGAAGGCTCCCTACGAAATCGTCCCCCTTTCCGGCAAAGTCACTTACCAAGGCAAGCCGTTGCCCAAAGACTTCCATATTGAATTCCAGCCGGACGACGGAAGTCGTCCGAGTATGGGAAAAATCCTTGACGACGCCGGTTCCTTTGAAACATGGCACACGGGAACGCAAAAGGGAGTCAAGCCCGGTTCTAATACGATTATGGTCTATTGGGACAACGATCCCGCCGTCGTGCCCGTCCCGGAAGAATACGAAGAAATGCTGGCCAAGTACGGCTTCACCGGCACGGACAAAATTAAGGTCGATATTAAAGGCAAAGATTCGAAGTTCGAAGTTAAATTCGAATGACCCTCTCGTTTGTCGAGAATCGACCTAGGGTAAAACGACAAAAACGTTTTGAGCGTTTGTGTTTGTTTTACCCTTTTCTTTTTTTGAGTCGAAGCCTACGCGAAGCTGAAAAACAGGAAAAACGACTCCGTTTTCTTGACTTTATCTCTCACGACGCGTATAATCAGACAAGCGCGGACGCGTCGTCCCAGCCCGCTAATTTTTTAACGTTTTTCGTGCAAAACTAGAGCGTCGAGCGATGGAAAAAGAACAGGTTCAAGAGTTGGAAGAGATCAGAAGCGCGCGTCAAAGCGTCGCGGCGATTCGTCAAACGCTTGAAAAATCGACGGACGATTCGCGCGCCTTTCAAAAACGCGTTCTCGATTTTGTATTGTCTTGGCGCGATTGGGATTCGCCCGACCTATTCGAAACGGCGTTGCGTCGCGAAACGCTTTTGACGCGCGGCTCGCTTTTTGCGCCCGACTTACAAGAATACGAAGTCAAGTTTAGTCGTCATAACAACCTTGTCGTCGCGGCGCTGACCGATTTAACGATCGCCGCCGATCTTTTGCGCGTCTCGACAAACGCGACCGACGTCGACTGGAACACGCTCCAGCCGACGCAACAAGAGCAGGTTGATCGCAACGGAATCGCGCATATTTCCGACCTCGTTTACAACGTGAAAAATTTCGCAAGGGACGAAGAGCGCGTTTACGCTTTCTTTTTCGAACACAAATCGGCATACGATCCTTTTCTTGCCGTGCAACTTCTTGAATATATCGCATTGTACCTAAAATATCAGTTGATCAACGCGAAACGAACGCAAGCGGGACTGAAAAAATTGGTTTGTCCAATTCCCGTCGTAATCGGCTGTTACGACCGCGCGGGCGTCCAACCGAAAAAACTGAAGGAAATCTGTTCATTTCCAGAAGAATTGGCTTCCTACGTTCCCGATTTTGACGTCATATTCTTCGACGTTCAGAGCGTCGACGTCGATTCTCTCGACGTCCAGCCGCTGACGAAAGCGTTTCTCAAGGACTTGCAATTCGGCAAAAATCCCAAACTTAAAGACGCCGATATTCTCGACGTTTTCGGCGATTTACGCGACGTTAAATTAGACGTCTCCTCGTATCAACTCCTGTTGGCTTTACTTGGGTATTGGTCTAAAGCCTGCGTTAGTTGGAAACGTTCGCCTAAATATGAAGAGTTTGAACGTCTCGCCGACGAGATGAAAGACAAGGAGTATGAAAAACAAATGATCGATCTATTGGATCAGGAATATTATGAAAGCGCCGTGAAAAAATACGGCGCTCAGTGGGATAAAGAGTTGCGTTTAGAAGCATGGAAAGAGGGACGCGACGACGGCTGGAAAGAGGGGCGCGACGACGGCTGGAAAGAAGGGCGCAACGACGGCTGGAAAGAAGGACAAGACGCAGGAAGAATCGGAGAATGCGTTCATTCAATACGTTGCTTCCTTACGACCCGTTTTCCAAACGAGCCTTTATCGGCAAATTATGATTATCTACTAGAAACGCTGAAGGATATGCCCACGTTGAGGTCTATTCAACGTTATTGTTTCGGCGCTTCTTCGATTCGAAGCGTGGAAACGTTTATCGAAAGTAAAATTAAAAATTAGTCCTTTTCCTTTACTTATTCCCTTGGTTATGTTACAATAAACGTTCAAACGTTCGAGCGCGTTTCGCTCGTTTCGTTCTCCAACGACCTTCCGTTCACAACACAAAGGATTCCTATCAATGAAACGTATGCTTTACGCCGCCGCGTTGATCGCGTCGCTCGCGCTATTTGCGCCGACGTCTCAAGCGGGGCAATTTCCCGAAAACAACAACGATCGACCAATGAACACGGTCGAATCGGTTCGCCGCGCAATCAACGATATGATCACGCAATTCGGCGACGATTACGCGGACGGCGAAGCCTATTTGGCGGAGTTGGACGAACTTGAAAAAGCGGAGCCGAAAGACGAGGCGTGGCAAGCGAAGTTCGCACAATTTCGTCGTAAAGCGCTCCTTGCGTTGCCCGAACTTGACGACTTGGAACTTGTCGTCGTTAAAACGTCGCGTCTTCCCGCCGTTGGCGACGACTTTATGACGATCGACAAAGTTTCTAAGGGCGGCTGGGACGCCGAGCTTGGAATCCTTTCCGATTTGCGCTCCGATAATCCGACCTTCACGTCGATTTACAAGCCGGAAAAGGGTCGACCGATTCTCGAGCCCGAACTCAACTGGGACGGCGAAAGAATTATGTTCTCGTCGATCTCGGAAGACAACCAGCGTTGGGCGATTTTCGAAATCAACGCGGACGGCTCGGGGCTCAAAACGCTCTCGCCGACCGATCAGCCCGACGTCGATTTCTTCGATTCGTGTTACACGCCCGAAGGCAAAGTCGTCGCCTGTTCGAACGCCGGCAAGCAAGGTTTGCCCTGTATCAACGGCTCCGACCCGATGGCGAATATTTATCTAATCGACCCGGAAACGAAAAAAGTGCGTCAACTCACCTACGAGCAAGACTCCGACTGGCATCCGACGCCCTTGAAGAACGGTCGTATTATGTATCTGCGCTGGGAATACAGCGACATTATGCACTATTACAGCCGAATTCTGTTCCATATGAACCCGGACGGTACGAATCAAGCGGAACTTTACGGCTCCGGCTCCTTCTTCCCAACTGCGTTCAAACACGCGCGCGAATTCCCCGATTCTTCCAAGATCGTCGGAATCGGCTCGGGGCACCACGGACGCGGCGACACGGGACGTTTGCTTATTATCGATCCGACGATCGCGCGCAAATATCCTTTCCGCTTCCATCCAACCGGGCTCGAATGGGGACCGGAAAACACCCAATACGACTGTCATCCTGAAGTCCTTCCCGCCGAAAAGACCGGCTTTGTCGCGGAAATTCCCGGCTACGGACGCGACGTCGTAGGCAACGTTCTGGATATGCAGTCGACCGGCTTAAAGTATAACTTCGTTTTCCCCTATCCTCTTTGCGAAAATTACATTCTTGTCAACTGCGAAATCGAAGGCGCGCCCGGTACTTACGGGCTCTATCTTGTCGACACGTTCGACAATATGACGCCGATCGCGATCGTCGAAGGCAAGGGCTACTTCTTCCCGACGCCCCTTGTCGAGCGCGATCTTCCGCCGGTTCTTCCGAATCGCGTCGAAGAAGGCAATAAAGAAGCGACGGTCTTCATTACGGACGTTTACAACGGCTTTGGCACGGAAAACGTTCCTCAAGGCGAAATCGTCGGCTTGAAAGTCTTCGCGTATCACTTCGCGTATTTGCACACCGGCGGTCACGAATCCGTCGGCGTTCAAAGCAGCTGGGACATTAAACGCTTGCTCGGTTACGTGCCCGTCGAAAAGGACGGTTCCGCGTTCTTTAAGATTCCGGCGAATACGCCAGTCGCGTTGCTTCCCGTCGATAAAAACGGCGCTTCCGTACAACTCTTCCGCAGTTGGTTCGTCGGTATGCCGGGTGAAAACGTCAGTTGCAACGGTTGCCACGAGTCGCAACTTGACGCCACGCAGTCGGTCTTGAAAGAGGCTTCCCGTCACGAACCTGTGGAAATTCAAGAATATCTTGGTCCGCGTCGTTCGATTACGTTTGAACTCGACCTGTATCACCGCGTCGTGAAGAAATACTGCATCGGTTGCCACGACGGCTCAAAGACGGATCGTCCGTCCTTTGCCGACGCGCAATCCGCTTATAACAATATTCACCCGTTCGTTCGTCGTCCCGGTCCAGAGACGGATATGGACGTTTTGCCGCCCTACGAATATCACGCGTCGACGAGCGAACTTGTCCAAATGCTGGAAAAGGGACACTACAACGTCAAATTGGACGACGAAGCTTGGCGCTTGATCGACAACTGGATCGACTTCAACGCGCCGTGGCGCGGCAAGTGGGGCAACGAGCCCGAAGCGAAACGACGTCTTGAACTCTCCGAACTGTACGCGGAATCCGCCGCCGTCGACGTCGAAAGCGAGTACGACCAACTCCTCGCCGCGATGCAAGCGAAACCCGCGCCGGAATTTGTCAAGCCGGAAAAATACGTCAAACCGACCGACAATCTCAAGAACGATTGGGCGTTCGACGAAGCCGCCGCTAAAGCGATGCAAAAACAAGCGTTGGCAAATGGCGCCGCGACAAAAACGATCGAACTTGCCGACGGCGTAAACGTTGAATTTGTTCGTATTCCCGCAGGTAAATTCGTAATGGGCTCGCTTGACGGTTGCGCCGACGAAAATCCGCGCGCGGAAATCGTCGTCGACAAGCCTTTCTGGATGAGCAAGACGGAAATCACCAACGCGCAATACGCAGCGTTCGATCCCGAACACGACACGCGTTACATCGAGGAACACGGCAAAGACCACATCGTTCCCGGTTATATCGCCAATCACCCGAATCAGCCGGTCGCGCGCGTCAGCTGGAACGAAGCGCAACGATTCGTCCAATGGTTGAACGAAGAAAAGGGCGTCAAAGCCGCGTTGCCAACCGAAGCGCAATGGGAATGGGCGGCTCGCGCTGGTAGCGCCGAAAAATTCTATTTCGGTCCCTTTGAAGCCGACTTCTCGAAATACGCGAACCTTGCCGACGCCGACCGTCGACGACTCTACACGACGTGGGAAAACGGCGCGACGATTCACGTCCGACACGACTATCCGGAAAACAGCGTCTTCCCGCTCCGCGATAATCGATTCAAGGATCATTGGTTCATCGTCGACTACGTCGCGCAGAATCTCCCGAACGCGTGGGGATTGTACGATATGATCGGGAACGTCGCCGAATGGACCCGCTCCGATTACAAGGCGTATCCGTATAACGACGCCGACGGGCGCAACGACCTCGACGCCTCGGCGCGCAAAGTCGCGCGCGGCGCCTCTTGGGCGGATCGTCCGAAGATCGCGGGCTCGTCCTTCCGTCAAGCGTACTTGCCTTGGCAAAAAGTTCACAACGTTGGAATTCGTCTCGTTATTGAAGACTGATTCTTTCGACGACGCGTTTTGACGCGTTAAATAGACGCTTTGGTTTGATCGGACGCCGTAAAACGGTCGATTCTTGTCAAACCAAAGCTTTTGTTTTATCAAGAAATAGAAACCTTCCTTTAAAACAATGTTTATAGCGGTCTAAAATGCAACTTCAGATCGAACAAAACGGTCGTCGACGGGAAATAACGTCGACGGAACTTTTTCAGCTTGCCGCGTCAGGCGCGATCTTCCCGAAAACGCGTCTTTGGGTCGACGGAAAAGAAACGACTTGCGACAACGTGCAAGGAATCGTGTTCGGAAGTCGTTCGATCGCGCCGCAAGCGTCCAACGTCGGAACTGAACGCGCGCCTAGCGGATCCATCGATCCGCGAGTCATACGAACGCCCTATTTAGATTATTACATTGGAGGCGGAACGACGCCTTACGTAATATGCTACCTCGACGCCGGACGTTCCGTGTATAGTTCGGCCGGCGGACGCGTTTGGATGAAAGGAAACGTCGAAACGTCAAACAATACTCAGGGCGGCTTTTTCAAGGCGTTAGGGCGGCTGGCAAGCGGCGAAACGTTCTTTATGTCGACCTATGCGGCGCGTTCCGATTCGCAAGTCGCCTTTGCAACGAAATTACCCGGCGCGATCGTCGCGCGTCAACTTGCGGCGGGCGAGTCGGTCGTCTGCCAACGCGGCGCTTTCCTTGCCGCTTCGCCCGGCGTTTCGTTGGAACTTTTCTTCCAGAAAAAGCTTACGACGGGGTTCTTTGGCGGAGAAGGCTTCTTTATGCAAAAATTGACGGGACCGGGCGTCGTATTTTTGGAAATCGACGGCGCCCCCGTCGAATACGATCTCCAGCCCGGAGAACGCGTAACTTGCGACACGGGCGCGCTCGCGTGGATGGACGCTACTTGCTCGGTCGACGTCGTGTTTGTCAAAGGAATTAAAAATATGCTCTTCGGAGGCGAAGGCGTTTTTGACACGGTGGTTACGGGACCAGGACGCGCGACGTTCCAATCGTTAAGCGCGGCGCAAACGGCGGGGTTGCTCGCGCCCTTTGTCGCTAAATTACTGCCTGCGCATTAATAACGCAAGGGATCAAAAGTGAATCGAAAAAAACGACACGACGACGACGTTCTTAGAATCGGAAAAAACGGCTTGCGAAACCGTCGATTTTGAAAATTCCACAAGTCGCGCGTATCGACTAGTCTGCGTTAAATTCAAAAACGCCCGAAACGACAAAGGCGTAAATCGAACGTACGATTCCGTCTTCTATTCGGCGTCGCATAATTTTCGATTTATGGAACAATAAGCGTTAAAATTAGATTTGCTCCGAAGTCTTGCCATACGACGCCCAATAGAACAACGACGTTAACCTCGACGAACAAAACGACGAAATTTAACAGGATAAACGATTATGGCGTTCAAATTAGTATATACGTCGGCGCCCAAGGGACTAAAAGAAGGTTCGATCGGTTTTTGTACCGTCGCTTGTTCTCGTAATCTTTCGGAGAAGACGATCGCGGCGCTCGAGGCTTTTTCGGGCTATCGCCGACTCTTTGTCGACGAGGAACGAGCCTCGCAAAATCCAACGGCGTATTCGCACGTTCTGTTAGACGACGGAGAAACGACGTTGCGCGTTCTATCCAGAATAGCCGACGCAGGGCTAGATTATAATGATCGAAACAACAAAATTGCCTGTCACTTAATTCTGGAACCTACGGAACTACGCGAAGCCGGACCAACCGCTTTTTTTGCGGAACCGGAATTATTTGACAAACGCTGGGAAGGCGAGCCGCAAGTGTTCGACAAGCCCTTTGTACTGCCCGCGATAACGTCGAACGGCGATTCCTGCAAAGAATGGAAAAAAATCACCGGCGATTCAGGCTGGGCGGGCGTATTAGCCTCTACGGTTTACGCGGATCGTCCCGTCGTATTGATCGTTCGTCCAGACCACGACGTCTTGAAATTATATCAAGAAGCCTTGTCGCTTCTCTCGCCCGCTATGCGTTGGCAAGCGACTTTTTCAACGTACTACGCAAAGACGCCGCCGGGCGTCCGTTGTCAGTGGAAAGCTACGATAGTCGGTTCTCGCGAATCGCAAGCGTTACGCGCAATTCCCGACGCGCTTATTCTTGATCTAACGTCGAAGCGCATAACGTCGGCGGAAGAAACGATCGATTCGTTTACACAAGCGTCCAATTTAATCAACGCCGCAAGAAAGCTAACGCGCGACAATTCCGTTTCGTCCTCTTCCGACGGCGCCCCGCCCGCGTTTGAGCGTCAAGAGGATCGTTTCGACGCCCTCGACGATTCCAAAGCGGAAATCAAAGAAAAAAATACGGAACCAGAAAAAAGAAAACAAGGACGTCCTGCGGCGTGCAATTCGTTGGCGTCCTTTACGAAAAAAATTCTTGAACGCGCGCGTTGGCGTCTTGTCGGCGGCGCGTCGATAGGTCTCCTCGCATTGGCGGCGTTAATTACGCTTGGAATCATTCTCGCCGACGGCGCTCCCAAACAAGCGAAGAATCTTCAAGAAATTATTCCGCAAAATGAAACGCTCGCCCCGTCGGAACCATCCGTTAATTTGGACGTCTCGCAATCTAGCGACGACGCAATAGTTTCGATCGATCAAAATAGCGTTTCAAACCAATCCTCCGAATCTCAAGAGGAAAAGATAAACGAACCCGGCGCCGTCAACGAAGAAGAAGAGAACGTAAAAGAGGACGATAAAGAAAACGAACCGAACGTCGCTTCCCTCGAAGAAACGCCAAACGAACACTCCGATTCTGCTTCGAACCCCAAAGGAGTCGACGGGGGAACAGACCTTAGCGCCTTATTTCCAATTCCTTCGGAAGCGTCGGTCTCTCAATCCCAATTTTTAACGTCTGAAGAGTATCAAAAAATCGTCGATTTTCAAGATTCGGTCGTCGCTCGTAAATTCACGGTCGATTTTGGCGTCTTCCAACGCAAGGGAGATTCAAGCGCTTGGACGTTAGACGAAGAAATAGACGAAAATTCGCAAGAACTTTTTTCAGAAGTTCTGAATCTAGGTCAAAAATACAACGGCAAGTTGTCGGTAACTTGCGATCTTTCGCCCGATCAAAACGGCGAACGTCAATGGCTTGATTCAAGACGCCGAACCAACAAACAAGAATTTGATTTTTCCGGCGGTAAGTCGTCTAATTCGACAAAAGTTGTTTTCCAAACGGTCGACTCAAAAACAAACGAACAAAACGGCTCTTTTACGATCGAAATCGATCCGCAGGGAACCTTAATTTTTCATATGTCGGACGAAGCGACAAGAAATTATTTTCTTCGCTCGAGTAGGCTGAAATGGTCGATCGTTCTGTCCGCGCCAAACGGAACGGAAAAAGACTTTGTCGCCGAAACAAAATACGAACAACTGCTCAAACCTTGCCAATTTGATTTGTTAAAAGGAACTCCAAACGTCGCCTCCGTTATTGCGTTGTCAAACGAAGGGTTATTGCCGCTGGCGGTTCCAAACGACTTGTCTTATTACGATCCCGCTCGTAATCCGAAACATAGTCCGGCGCTTTTGGTTCTTCTGAAATCCGACGCGACGTCAAGCGCGTTTACCGTTGATTCGCAAATGGACGAAAGAAAAAAATCGATCGCGTTTATTTTCGCCCTAAAAGCGGAAAAAGTCGACGCGTTTAAAATAAGATTTACGCGCAACAGTCAAGTAATTCGAACTGAAACGATCCTTGACGAAGAAACGTTGGAAACGGATTTGAGAGATTACTTTAGCCGTCGGACGAGTTCGACTTTTCCCTACGATTCGGACTACGTTTCACCGGAAGACGGATTGCAAAACGCAACGCGCGTGATCGAATCGACGTTAAATAGCAAACTGACGTTCGAATTTTTCCTTGTTTCAACGACGGGCAAGGAACAATCCGATCAAACCAAATACGTTTTTATTGGAAGCGCGAACATTACGCCAAACGAACTTGCCCAAAAATCAAAATAAGGCGTGCAAACGTCGGTCGTTTTAAAGTCTCGCGTCCAAACGCGCGCAATAAAATTACAATTTGATCCAAGAGAAGACGACGACGAGGCGCCGAACGCCCCCAAAAACAAGAAAAATGGAAGAAACGTTTATAATGCTTAAGCCCGACGCGTTGGAAAGAGGACTCGTCGGCGAAATCATAGCGCGTTTTGAACGTAAAGGCTTGCGTCCCAAAAGATTTTTGTGGAAAGTCGCCTCCCGCGAATTAGCGCGGCGTCATTACGAAAGCTTAGAAGCCCAGCCCTATTTTCAAGAACTTGTCGCGTATATGACTCGAGGTCCCGTTCTTGCGTCGATATGGACGGGCGAAAACGCCGTCAAAATTGCAAGAAAAATCGTCGGCGCTACAAATCCGTTGGAAGCCGCGCCCGGTACGATTCGAGGGGATTTCGCTTTTGACTATACAGAAAATCTCGTTCACGCTTCAGACTCCCAAGAGGCGGCGGAACGAGAAATCCGATTATTTTTTGAAAACGACGCTTGACGCGCGCTAGGAAAAAGATTTATTTTCCCCAGTTAAAGGGCTGAGGCGTCGCGTCGGCTTTAGCGTTCATATCCTTAAGTTCGTCTTCGTTAAGCATACGAAAACGAACGACTTTAAGAACGCCTTCGCTAACCCAACTGGCGAAACCAAGGGGCTGGCAACGCGAAACTTCGAAACGCGTCTTCAAGGAGTGTCCTTCGATCGCGTAGTCGATTATTTTTTCGTCGTTGATCCATACGCGAATAACGCGCTTGGTAACTTGAACGCGGAATCGATACCACTGATTCGTCTTGAAATTATAAAACGACGAAGTCGAATTTTCAGAAGCGTCCATATCGTCTACGCTTGAAATACCGGCGACAAAACCGCCCCAGCCGCCGTTTACAAACGTCGCGTAATTTTCCCCGATCGGAACGGTCGCGGCGGCAAAGAAATCGGAGCCGGACGTGCGACGCGCGACGTATTCAAGTTCGTAATTCTCGCGCGGAAACTTAAAACCGGCGCCTTCCTCGTCAAATCGAATCGAAGTCGTCGTCGGTCCCATTCCAAGAATAAGCTCGCCGTCCTTAACCCTAACGACGTCGTCGCCCGCGTCTTTGAGGTCGATCCAATACTTCAACGTTTGACCGTCGAAAAGAGACGTCCATTCGTATTTGTCGTCGTCCGCTTGAGAACCGGCGATCGCGTCGTAAACCGGCTTAGACTCTTTGGTATTTTCCGCGCGAACGCCTTCGCTAAACAGACACGACGTCAAACATACGGCTAACAGAGTCGTCGTAAATACGTTAAAATAGCGCGTCATTGTAAATTACCCCTTAAAAAAAGCTCCATTAATTGTCGTCCTTGAGGATAAAAACGAGAAGACGAAGCCGCCGTCGTTTCGTCGTAGGAAGCGAATCCGTCTCCTGAAACGTCGGAACCAAAAATCGCCCAAGGAACCCAGCCGCGAGAATGCGTCTTGATCGCGACAGGCGTCGGGTGGTCGGGCGAAATCAACAAGCGCCAATTGTCAAACGTTCGCAATTTGTCGAGAATTGGCGGCAAGGTCTTTTGATCGATCTGTTCAAGTGAGTAAATCTTCTTTTCGACGCTTCCTTCGTGCCCCGATTCGTCGGGCGCTTCCACGTGAACGCAAACAAGGTCGTATTCGTCCAACGCGCGAGCCGCGTATTCGCCCTTAGCCGCGAAATTGGTGTCGACGTACCCGGTGGCGCCGGGAACGTCGATTATCGACCAGCCAAGTCCTCGCGCAATTCCGCGCAATAGGTCGACGGCGGTAATCATCGCGCCCTTGCCCCAACGATATTCTTCCGCAAAGGGCGTCAACTTCGGACGTTTGCCTTGTCCCCAAAGCCAACAATCCGTCGCGGGCGTTTTGCCTTCGGCGATTCTCCGCGCGTTTACGTCGGACTTTTTGAGGTATTCGGCGCACAGTTCCATTAAACGACAAACGGCTTCGCTTCCGGCGCCCCGCGGAAGGACGTTAAGAATCGAACGCCCCGTATAGTCGTGAGGGGGAACGGTCTTCGTCGTCGAGTCAAACGGAAAAGGTTGCGCGTCGGACTCGGGACGAAATATCGCCAAATTACGATAACCGACCCCCGGTAAAAATTCGACGGTTCCGCCCAATTCCGGGGCGACGTTCTTCCATTCGGAAGCGACTTCGCGTTGAACGCCCGACAAAAGTTCCGCCGCGTCTGCATTGGAAATATGTCCGGCGGTGAAATCTTTCATCACGCCGTCTTCAAGGCAAACCAAATTGCAACGAAAAGCCCAATCGTTTGCGCCAAGTTCAATTCCTTGAGCCGCCGCTTCCAAGGGCGCGCGTCCCGTGTACGTCTCCAGCGGATCGTATCCCAGCAAGGCGAGCGTCGCAACGTCGGAACCCGGCGTCAACGCCTCGGGCACGTTGTGCGAACGTCCTTGCGCGCCGCGCGGCGCCAACGCGTCAAGATTCGGAGTAGAAGCAAACTGCATTGGCGTTCGTCCGTTTAACGCGTCGAGCGGATCGTCCGCGAATCCGTCTGGAATAATAATCACACGCTTGCGTTCGTTCATTTTACAATCCTTTGTTTTTCAAAAAAGCGCATATTACGACAAACGCCTTACGGTAAATCTCGCGTGGCGACCACGTCGACGCCCGTTCCTAGAAGATTGACAAGGAGGGCGTCGCCTCGACGAATCGGCTTCTTGACGCGCAACGCGTCGATTTCTTTCATCGCGTCAAAAATAAGAGATTTTGGAATAGGACTTGCCGTTCGAACGGGCTCCATATCGACGCGCGCGCCGTCGTCGTCGACGACGCAAACGGTAGTCGTCAGCGTTCGCGTCGGATTGGTCGTTTCGGCAAGTCCGTACGCCGCGCCCCGCTTGCAGGAATTACCGACGACGGTTCCGGCTTCAGAATCGACCTCAAGAGAACAACCTTGCGGACAAACAATGCAAGTTAGTTTTGTTACGCTCATTTTTACGCCTGTTTTTCAGCGCGAATACGTCGCGCGACATTTTTCAGTTTCCCAAAAATCTACTTGTTTGACGTTCATCCCCAACGAAAGCGCGCGCTCAAAAATCGTTTTCGCCAGAAGTTCAGCAGTCGGATTCCCGTCGAAAAGTACGACGGGCTCGCCGACGTCAAGCAACGTCTTTGCCAGCGGGTCGTCTTTCGACAATAAAACGCGGTGATCAAACTCTTCGTCAAGCCAGCTTCCGATCGACGTTTTTATATTAACAAAATCAAGAGCCATTCCTCGTTCGTCAAGTTCCTCGCAATCGACCACGACGCGCACTAGGGCGTTATGTCCGTGAAGACGGCGGCACTTGCCCTCGTAACGATAAAGCCGATGTCCATAGGAAAAAGAAAAATCACGAGCGACGGAAAACATTGACGACCTCCCGAAGCGATTTCTTAGCGCTCCCCGTTAGCGCCCAAATATGTCAGAATAAACAAAACAAAACAAAACGCGGCGCAAGTCTAAACGACAAACGCTTCAACGTTTTGCTCAAAAAATAAACGCCCGACGTCAAGCGTTTAGGTTTGTATTGTAACGCCTTTTTCGATTTTGGGAAGCGCAACGTTTTTTTATGCGTGATCGTGAAAAAAATAAAAAAAAGAACCTTTATAATATCAACAACAAGATTAAGATTGACGACAAAGAGGATAAGCTGGGTTCTTTGCGTTAAGCTCTGCGACAGTGGGCAAGACAATGCAACTAGAACTTTAGTCAATTACGTTCGATTGAAAACCAAGTTTTCGCCGCCCGCAAAAAGCGGCGCTGTTTTATCGACGCGTTGTACGTCGCCTTCGGCGGCGAAAAACTTAAGGAGAATCCTATATGAAAACGAATTTGTTGTTCGGTATGTTTGTTGTTGCGACGTTAGGTTTCGTCGCGTCGAACGCCTACGCCCAAGACTCGCAAGCCGAAAACGTCGATTCCGCCGTTGCGGCTCAAGAGGAAATCGCCGAGGTTGAAGACGCTCCAGCTATTGAAGAAGCCAAAGACGCCGACGTTCTTTACGGCGTTCAACAGCTTGACGAAGTGAAAAATCTCGCGGAAGCCGCGCCCGCCGTCGACGCGGTCGCCCAAGCGGTCGCGCCCGCCGGAACCGCCGTTAGTGGAGGCGTCGTTAGCGGAGGCGCCGGAGCCGCGCAGGTTTACGGTCCGTGCGAGGAATGTTACGAAGTCGGAATTAGAGGAGTCGGTTTTGGAAGGGGCGTCGATCGAGAAATCGGTTTTGGAAGAGTCGGCGGTCGAGGCGTCGCTTTCTCCGCCGCTCGTAGAGGAAGACTCGGCTCGCGTTCTGCGAATCGCGAAATTGCCGCCCCTTCGCCCTACGCCAACCCGACCGGTTCGATGCAGGATTGGGCGCGTTTTAGAAATTATCCTTACGGATATTATCCGCAAAACTTTGGCGCGCCCGATATGAGCGTTCCGCGATATAATCCGCGTTGGCAAAATTACTATCCGAACGCGCGTCGTTTCCACGAAGGAAAACATTTCATTCTCGACGTCTTCTAATATAGCGACGTTGAACCGAACAAGCGTTTGAGAGTCGTTCGTTAAGCGAACGGCTCTTTTTTTATTCTTCCATTCTACCAATCCGCGCATAGGTTAAATAATAACGCTACGACGCAACTAAATCAGCGTTCCACAACTCGTCAAAAAAGCAAAGAATTGTGAAACGTCCCCTTGGCGTCTTGTTGTTTTATGCTATATTGAGTCCAGTTTAAAGAAATCGCCCGCCTTTTGCAAAGCATTTCTTTTTAACAAGCCGCCTATTTTAGCAATATCGATACAAGGAGCGTCGTATGTTCAAGCGGAATCGTCGTTGTTGGTGGAGAGAATGTTTACTTAGCATCGCCGCGTGATTTTTGCTCGTTGTTTGATTATATTTTCTCGACGTTATATTTTCTCGACATTATATTTTCTCGACGAGGTCGAAGCGTTCCGTTCCGATCAACGGAACGCTTTTTTTTACCTCAAATTGTCTTAGAGTCCAAGCAATCAATAAAACCTTTTGAAACAATTCTACTGTTTTTCCCAGCGACGCCTTATTTTATAAATATTTTTGAGAAAACGAGAATAAACCTAAAGGGTATAAAACGAAACGTCGATAACATTAATACAAGAGAAAAATAACGCAGGTTTAAAAGACAGGCGCACGAACAGGAAAGGATTCCGTTCAAGTTTTTCTCCTGACCAAGGAATTGGGTTGCGCTGTTTAACTCTTCGTAGAGAGACGGCAAAAACAGTTTGAATATAACCTGAGAGGGTTTTATTTGAGATTATGCGTTGCAAGGTTTTCTTCTAACGCAAAGCGGTCGTGGTATACGAGGCGCGATCGTTTAAACGCACGTTCCCAGGGGGGGAATAGTCCGGCGATTCGAATCTTTCGGTCGTCGGACTTTTTTAT
The DNA here is from genome assembly GCA_045641205.1 of Thermoguttaceae bacterium. Classification (GTDB taxonomy): domain Bacteria; phylum Planctomycetota; class Planctomycetia; order Pirellulales; family Thermoguttaceae; genus RUG369. The sequence goes on along the minus strand of JAZUGM010000048.1, from coordinate 41,591 downwards.
TTGTCTTCATTTGAATCTGGAAAGCGTTGTTGAGCGGAACTCTCCTCCTCCCAATTTTTTCTTAAAGTCCTTGACGTTCGTTGAAGTCCTTTTAACGTCGCGCGAAATACGGGCGTTTTCTTGAATAATCTTCGAAAGGTCTCTTCGTCAAGACTCTCTATTGCATCGAGCGCTACGTTGCGTTTAGGCGCGTGAAAAACGCCGCTGTTATGCGGACAAACTTGTTGGCATAAATCGCAGCCGAATAATCTACCGTCAAGACTCCGCGCAATATCCGACGGAATATCCTCGCGATTTTCTATCGTCCAATAATTGAGGCAACGTCGTGCGTCGAGCGTTCGATCCCCCAAAATCGCGCCCGTGGGACAGGCTTCAAGACAGAGACGACAAGAAAGGCATTTTTGGAAAGACGACTCGGCGTCAAAAACTTGGGAATTTTCGTTGCAACGCGATAATTCAAGTTTGTCGATCGATTCTTCCAACGTTGCGACGCCCGTTATTTCGGAGAAAGGAACGGAAACGAGTAGTTCGCCCAAAAAGAAACGCGTTCCTAATCTTCGATGAATTACAAGCGAATGCAAACCGCAAAAGCCTAATCCTGTCGACGTCGCCCAGTCTTTTTCCAACAACGGCGCCGTATCGACCGCAGAACGAACGGAAGCTTGCGACCAACGTTCGCAAATGAAAGCGCCGAGCCTTTTGAGACGACGTTTAAGGACGTCGTGATAGTCCAGACAAGTCGCGTAACCGACGACGGTTCCCGAAGGAACACTTTGCTCGACAAGCGCGGAATCCTCGTAAATCGAGGAAATAAGGACTCTAGATTCTTCGTAAATTTTCTTTTCCGAAAGAGCGACGACGATAAGCGTCTCGGCGTCGGACAAGACGGAAAGGGGCGACCGGCGCGCCTCAACGTTAGACGTCAAATAGGAAAGACCGTCGCAACCGCCTTGACGAACGCGCTCCGCAAAAATATCAAACGTTCGCGCCTCGCCGACGGGCGTCAAACTCAAATCGTCAAAACCTAATTCCCGCGCCTTTTTTTGCAGTTCGAAGAGAAAAGGAACCGACGCCCTTTTTAAGGAATAAGAATTCGTCGGTTCCCCTTTAGACAAAACGTCGCATAAAATTTCCGAAGGAACTTTATCGACGTTCATACGATCAGAATTAGCGCTGGTATTCGTCATTCTGCGACGACGGACGCGCGCGAAACGCCAATCACTCGACCCGAATCAGAACCAAACCGCGAACGAAACGCGTCGACTTCCACGGAAGGAATCGAAACATACTTGCCGCCTTGAGGCTTCTCGGCGTTTGAACGCGCGTTTGTCGACGCCTCGGGCAAACCGTAACCAGACGTTCTTTCGGAACTCGAAAACTTCTGATTCGACGCGACGCTTACGTTGAGCAAATTCTCTTCAACGCTCGCGCTAATAGATTCTTTTGAATCTTTTGAAGACGAGTCCTTCAAGGACTCCGACTCAACGCCGGACGAAGAATCAGATTCCGAATTTTCTTCCGTTTTTGGGGATTCTGTTTGCGTTTTATTTGCGTCTTGTTCGTCTATGGCTTGCGTTCGTTCCGAACTGTCGGTCGAAACCGCCGACGTTTCGTCCGCCGCCTTTACGTCTTCATAACGAAGTACGTTCGGGTAGGAATTGACGTTCAACCACAAACAAAGAATAATGATCGCCGCCGATAGAAAAAAACCGAACAATCTAGACATTTTCTCATCTCTTTGGCAAACGCTCTATACGCGAAAGATTCAAGACGCCGAATCTTGTGGAGATTCCAACATTCTTGAAAAGACTAATCCGCTTTACGCTTCGAACAAACGACTCCCCGTCAAGGCAATCTTTCGCGAAGCAAAATCAACCGATTTCTAAGATATTTGTCATTTTTCCAACGTCAAACATCTTAGTTTTTACACACTATCCATTTTACCTAAACCATCAAAACAGTCAACTTTTTTTTACAATTTTACACGAATTAAACTTTTATATTACCACAAACATTAAGGATTATGTCGATTTTAACAAAATGCTTATCGCAGATTATTGCTTTTCTAAACATAGTAAGAACACGAATTTTTACGAACTTGAATTTACGGAACTAGACGTCGATAAAGCGTGTTGACTGATTTTTTTTAAAAAACGAGTTGACGCGGACAAAAAGAAAGATAAAATGAAGATATAGCGTTTCGGCGTTTGGGATATAGCGTAAAGGCAGCGCAGCTGGCTCTGAACCAGTTAGTCGGGGTTCGAATCCCTGTATCCCAGTTTTCTCTCTTGTTCTCTTTTGAAATTTTCTGACGTTTGTTCTGCAAAGCAAGAAATTTTGAAGGCGTCTTACTTTTTATAAATTCGGAAGTGGGAAGCGTTCGCGGTTGTTTGACCTACTTTTCGCTCTTGATTATTTCCAACTCGGAAAGACGAAAGCTCCTTTAGATTCTCGTCGGGCGGCAAAGTCCAGAAAAATTCAAAGGCAAGGAGTATAAACTAAAAGTTCAAAGAAAACAGAAAGAATAATCAAATAAAAGAATAGCTTCAAAATCGCGACTTGCGAAACGCTATGATCGTTTTGCTTAAAGTCAACACGTTATATAAACGGTCTAACGTCGCAAAAAAACCCGGAACCGTACAGACGACTCCGGGCGTGTTCTTAACCTTTAAACTCGCGATCTTACGATCGCAAGTTTATCAATCAAACTCAGTTTAACGATTCGAACCAATCGTCGTCAAAAACGTTCAGTTCGTCGACGGGCACGTTCGACAACTCGAGAACGACGTCGTCTCCCTCGGCGAAATTCGCGAAGACGGAATCCAAAGCGGCGGTTTGATTAACCGGCGCCCATTCGTCCTTGATCTCCAAATTGCCGATCGCGGAATTTACGAACGGTCGAATCGGGGTCTCTGCGGTTCCAACACGATTGTTGTAAGCCGGATCCGTCGAGATCGTAACGTTATCGGCAATATATCCAATGACGTTGCGTTTGCTATTCGTGTAGTTGACCGGCGCCAAGCCCCACAAATCCGCGCCCGCGTTCGGGTTCGTACCGACGTTTTCAGCAACGTAGCTGTCGTTCATTACGGTTCGACCGTATTGATTGACGACGCCGCCGTAGTAAGCCGCCGTGTTTCCGCCGATACGGCAGTTGGTAAAGGTCAACTCGCTGTCATAAGCGTAAACGGCGCCGCCGTAATCCAACGCTTCGTTGCCGTAAATCCACAGATTAGTCATCGAAACGTTGCCGTTTACGATATTGATCGCGCCGCCGCTACCCGTCGTATAACCGCCGGTGAGCTTCAGGTTCGTAAAGTAAACGTTGATTCCGTTCGCAAGAACAGAACCGGGGAATTTGACTTCGAAAAGCGAACCGTTGCGATTTCCGTCGATCGTAATATCGTTCGCGCCGCCGTTGATCGAAACAAAACGAGTCAACAAAACCGTGTCGTTCAACTCGACAGTCTCGCCGCTGAGTTCTTCGGAGAAGTAAACCGTGTAGTTCGAAGCGCCCTGCACCGCGTAATCGATCGCTTCGCGCAACGAAATCAGACCGTCGTTGTGATCCACGACGTCTTCCGTCGTCGTTACCGTCGTCGACGGAATATCGAGGTAAGTCGATTCGTAACAGCCAATGTCGACGATCGAGTAAATACGCGGATTACCGTTCAAATCGACCTCGCCAAACGCGTGTGTCGGTTGCAACGTCTGCACGTAGGCGGCGTCGCCGCTATTGACGCAAAGCGACACGGGATTCAAACGATAGTCGCCGTTCGCATAATCGACAAACTGATCCGCGACGGTTCCCGACTTATAGGAACCGTAGAGTCGCGCCAAGCCGCTGTATCCGTTGATAAAGGACGAATACGAATCGACGCGTCGATACGCCGGATTATTCTGCGTGACAGGTATCTGCGCTACTCCCGTAATTAACGAATTGTAAATGAAGATCGGTCCGCTCGCAATAATATTGCCGTCGATCGTCGTATTGTAAATATGCGCGACGCCCGCCTGATCGCTGTCGTTGTCGCCGACGGAAACGCCCGTGCCAAATCCGGCGACCAAGCAGTTGCGCAACGTTACCATCCCGTACATATTCGCGGAAAACGCCGTTCCTCGTCCAGAACCGACAATATTCACGTTGCGAACGTCAAGATGAACCGGCATATATATGCCGTTGGAAGGATCGCCTTGACCAATAACTTGGAAGACCGCTCCGCCCATTCCTCCGACAATTTCCGAGCAATCGATCGTAATACCGCCCAATCCGCTCAACGCCGAGGCGTCAATCAGCGTGTCGTACACGGAACCTGAACCCGACAACCTGTCAAACATTAACCCGGCGTGCAACTTAATCGTGCCGCCCGCCAAACTTTCGTCAAAGGTAATCGGCGAGAGGTAAGTCGCGCTATAAACGCTCGGATTGTTCATTGCGTTTTCGGTATTGTACGAACTATTGTCGATACTGCCGCAACCGGCTCCGGCTATGTTGTCGGAAGCGTAATCGATCGCTTCGCGCAAAGAGATCAAACCGTCGGTCGGATCCACGACGTCTTCAAGCGTCGTAACGACCGTCGAACGCGCTTCCGTGCCGATCTGATACGCGCCCATACTGACAGACGCGGCGCCGCTAAGGTAATTTCCGTCCAAATCGTGCGAATTCGGATAAACGTACTCGGACGAACCCGCGTTTTTCGCCGGACTCGCAGTTGCGGAAATTCTGAAGTTTCCGTCGTTCGCCTTCACGAAGAGCGGGTCGACCTTGTCGTCGACGCCGTAACCGATCTTGGACGCGACCGACTTGGCAAGCAAGGCTTTTTGGTTTGCTTCCGAACCGGCGTTGCCAATCAAGGAGGCGTTGATCGCAAAGTCGCCGTAGAACGAGACGTCGGTAACGTCGACGCCGGTCTCCGAGCAACGATTTTCCGCTATGATCGAATTGTACAACTCGACTTTCGAACCCTTGGCGCCGTATATGCCGCAACCGTCGACGGCGACATTCTTGGCGATCGTCGTATTGTACAGCGCCAGCGTTCCATTGGATTCCGTATAAATCGCACCGCCTTTAACGGTCGCTTCGCAACCGTAAATCAAGCAGTTCGAAAGAGTCAGATCGCCCGAAGTCAGCTTAACGCCGGCGCCGGAAGTGAGCGCGCCGTTCGTAATAATCAAGTTCGACAAGACGACTTTGCCGTCCGTGTCGACAACGAAGGCGTTGCTTGCGGAATTGCAATCGATAGTCGCACACGCGCCGTTCACAACGACCGGCGCATTAATAATCGGCGAGCCCAACTGCCTGTCCAAAGTAATCTTATAGGCGCTTCTAACGTTGATCGTAACGTTCTCGTATCCGCGTTCGTAAAGCGAATTTGCCAACAGCAACGCTTCGCGCAACGAGGTGACGCCGTCCGACGAATCCACGTCGTCTTCGCCCGTCGTAACCTGCAACGTCACGGACTTGCCGGAAATCGAGACGATCGGCGAATCTTTCGCTTCCTGATTTTCAAACGCGCCCATATCGACCGTCGTATAGTAAACGCGCGGATTGCCCTCGATATCCAACGAGTCGAACGTTCCGTTGATCGTACCCTGATTGAAATACGAGTTGTTGCCCGCGTTTGTCGCAAGGGACAGGTTCGTCAAATGGTAATCGCCGTTCTCGGCGTCGACAAACATCGCTTCCGCGTCTCGCGTCAACGGCTTGCTCGTCGTTCCAATGAAGGAACCTGCGCCGGACGTCAACGAGGCGAGAGAATCGGAAATCGAAACAAACGTATTGAGAACGGTAACGCCCGCTTCCGTCTCGTAAGTATACGCGGCAGCATAGGTATAGTCGACGGTATAATGCAACAAGTCGGTTCGCACCTCCGCCGAATACCCGGTAATCTCGACGCTCGCCGATTTAATCGGGTAGGTAACCTTAACGCCGTTGACGACCTTCGTATAAGACGTTTGATAAACCAAATCTTGACGCAAGGCGTCCAAAACCTGTTGCGCGTACTCGACGGCGGCGCTCGTCGTCAAACTATAGTCTCTACGGAACCAACCGCTCGAAGTCTGAACGACGTTCAAACGATGGAATCCGTCGACGTGATATTCGAGACTGACACGCGCCGTTGCGACTAAACGATCGCCATCCGTAAAGGAAACAGCTTTTCCGCCCATCGACCCGAGTCGATACTCTCCGTTATAGTAGTAAAGCGTCGACGTCTGACCAGTCGCAGAATTCGTCCATTGGAACGCGTCGCCCGTCTGAGGAGCCAAGTCGTAAACGACGCCGCCGACAAACCAACCGTTGGAACCACCGGTCGAACGATACTCCAATTCGACCGTCTGTCCCGCAGAGACGGCGTCTTCGATCGCAAACCAAACTTTCTCGCCGTAGCGCGTATAGAATTCGCCGTCTTGATAGGTCAACGTCTGGTAATTGTAAAGAACCTCGTCGCCGTTGACGAACGTCCAAATCGCGTCTTCGTACTCGGGAACGTCGGTGATCGTCACCGTGTCGCGTTTCGTCGCGACGTCGACGGAAGAAACGTCGGAACCTTTGTAAACGTCTTGCGCAAGAGTTCCGTCGTCCAACTTGTTCGTCGCGACGATCGTATTCCAAAGATTGACGACGCCCCGCTCGCTGTAAATCGCGGCGCCTTCAACAACGTCGTCGGTAAGTCCGACGTTGGCGATGATCGTCGAATTGACGATCGTAACGGTCGCGGAAACGCTGTTTTCGTTGACGTAAATCGCGGCGCCGGATTCGGCGGCGTTGTCCGTCATCAGCGTATTGTAGAGCGCAAGCGTACCCGTGCGAACATAAACCGCGCCGCCCTGCTCGATATTCAACGTTCCGCCGTTTCGCAAGCGTTCCGAATAACGATTCGTAATCGTGACGCCGTTGATAACCGTCGCGCCGCCGTCGACCAACAGTATGCGTTGATCCTCGACTGAATCGGCGGTCGTCAACGTAATGCCGACGACGCCGTTCGCAAGTCCGTCGATCGTAATATCGTTGGACAATCTCAACGTTTCGTTGAGATAGATCGTGGAGCCGCTCAATCTCTCGGCAAAGCAGATCGTGCCGGCCAAACCATAGCTATTCGCGTAAATCGTCGCTTCGCGCAAGGAAATCAAACCGTCGTAAGGATCAACGACGTCTTCCGCCGTCGTAACCATTAAGCTCGGAATCTCCGTAGGACCAAGTTCAGACTCGAACGCGCCCATATCGACGACACCGCCGACGATACGAGCGGAATTTCCGGCGTCCATAGTAGGCACGGAACCGTCGGCCAAGACGCACAAGGTGTTGTCGCCCGCGTTGACCGCGACGGAGACCACGCCGTCGGCGTCGCGCGCCAAGGTGAAATCGTCGTTCTCGTAGTCGTTAAAGGAGGGAGACGCCGGCGAATCGGCGGTTCCAACGATATTGGCGTTCTCGCCGTCGTATTCTCGCGCGAAGGTTCCCGACGCGATTCCGATCATCGAAGAAAGCATACTTCCAACGTTCGAAATGGAAATATCGGCGCCGTTTTCCCCGTTCGTCGTGTTCTGGGCGACGATCGTGTTATGCAACGTAATTTCAGCGCTTCGCGTCCATATGCCGCCGTAGGCGCCCTTGGCGTCGTTCTTCGTCACGGTAACGTTGACAAGGCGCAAACTACTCGACGCGTCAAAATCGTTCGACGCGGCGGAAGCGACGCCGGCGCCGTAGTTCGCTTCGTTTCCATAAATCGCGCAGTTAAGCAACGTCGCGTCGCCGCCAAGGTGATAAACGCCCGCGCCGTAGTCGGATTTACCGCCGGTTATTCCTAGACCGCAAACATAGACCTCGCTTTGAACCGAGTCGGCAACCGCGTTCAACGTCAACGCGTTAAATCCGTCTTGTCCGTCCTCAAAGTCGGCGGCAAGAGTCAACGAACCTTGCAAATCCGTCGCATCGATCGTAACGCACTTGGTAATTTCTAGAGTACTTTGAAGCTTAATCACGCCGTTCGCCAACGCGGAATCAAAGGTAATCGTTCGTCCAACCTTAGTTACTTCGCCGTCTACGACGTAAGCGGAACCCGCGTAGTCGAGCGCTTCGCGCAACGAAATCTTGCCGTCGAACGCATCCACGACGTCGTCCAACGTCGTCACGACGACCGACGGATTCTCCGTAGCCGTTTGGAATTCATACGCGCCGACGTCGACGGCGCTTCCGACCAAGCGTTGATCGCCGGCAAAATCGGTGCGCACATAAGCGGCGTTAGAAGAAGTTTGCAGAATCGACGCGTAATAGCCGGGCTGACCAATCAAGCGGTTGGAGCCGGTATTGACGGCGATCGAATCTTGCGTCAACGTGAAATCGTTTGATTCGGCGGCGACAAAACCCGGATCGACAATATTTTCGCCGGAACCGTAGACGTTGCCGTTGACTCCGTTGAAATTATTAGCAACGGCGTTCGACGCCAAACCGACGATACTCGCGATCGACGAAATCTTGCCGTTGACGCTCAAGTCGAAGTTGTAATCGGCGACGGAACTTTCTTTCGCATTCGCGGCGATAATCGTGTTTTGCAAATTCAACGTTCCGTTGAAATAGACGCCTTGATAATTTCCGGCGTCGTTGCCCGCGATCGTCGTGTTCAGGAAAGTTCCCTTGCCGCTCTTCGCGTAAATCGCGCCGCCTTCTTCGTCGGCGTCGTTGCCGTAAATCAGAACGTTTGTAAGGTTCAATTCGCCGCTCGACATATAGATCGCGCCGCCGCGAGTCTCGTATCCGCCCGTTAAGGCGACGTTCTTTAACGTGAGCTTGCCGCCGTTGACGTTAAAGATGCGGGAATCGCCGCCGAAAATCGTCAAGCCGCCCTTAAGGTTGGACGCGTCGATAATCACGTCGTCGGTAATTTCAATTTCGGCGCCTTCCAGACGGATTTCGGCTTGACCTTCAAATTCCTCGTCGCTCTTATCCTTATCGCCCTTATCGTCGTCGTCTCCTTGTTCAGTCAAATTAAACGTGATCGGAGTCTGAAGTTGCTTGGCGTACTCGATCGCTTCACGCAAGGAAATCAAACCGTCGGTCTGGTCTACGACGTCGGCCAAAGTGGTAACGACGGTTGAAGGAACGTCGACGGCGTATTGAGATTCGAACGCGCCCATATCGACGACTCCGCCGACAATACGCTCTTCGGCGTTCAAATCGAACTTGAGTCTCACGCCGTCCGGTCCAAACGCATAGGCGTTGAGTCCGGCGTTTGCCGCCAACGAATCGTTTTGCAAGGAGAAGTCGTTTGCTTCAAAATCAACAAACTTCGGATCGACGGGCAAAGAAGGAGTTCCGACGATGTTTCCGTTGAATCCTCCGACGGACTTCCAAGCGTCCATAGCGCCGATCAAGTTGGCGTGCGCGTCTAAGTTCGTCGCGTAAACGTCGACGTTTTGCGCGCCGCCGTTCCTCGCGACGATCGAGTTTGCCAAAACGACCAAGCCGTCGCTGGCAAAGACGCCGCCGTAAACGCCGGCGGTATTGTCGGTAATCGTGCAGTTGTAAATATACGCCTGTCCGCCCGTGATGCAGAAGGCGCCGCCGTAACCGCGCGAGGAACTAGCCGCGTTCTCGTAGAACAACGAATTGACGGCAAAGAACGTTCCGTCCGTCATATAAACGGCGCCGCCGTTGCGATCCGCGACGTTGCCCGTAACGACGCAATCAACCAACGCGGTCGAACCGCCGCGAATAATGAAGGCGCCGCCGCTCGTATTGTCGCCGGTTGCGCGTCCCTTCGTGAAGGTCAAGCCGCGCATTTCGACGTCGGCTCCGCCGTCGACGACAAAGAGCGTCGCGTCGGAATTTTTGTTCGCGACGGTAATATCCCAATAAGAGGAGTCGCCAAATTCGTCGACATACGCGGAAGTAACAATCACGTTTCCGCCAATAATGATCGTCGATTCAAGTTCGACCGTCGCGGAACTCGACAACGAGAACAGGTCGTTCGAGAAGGTAACCGTTCTATCCGCCACAGTCTTGCCGGACGCGGCGTAACCGATCGCTTCACGCAACGAAATCAAGCCGTCGGTCGGATCGAGAATATCTTCAAGAGTCGTAACGACGGTGGAGGCGGTTTCTTGAGTAACGCCGCTTTCGTAAGCGCCAATATCGACGTTGTCGCCGTCCAAGCGCGCGCTACCTACAAAATCGGTCGTCAACACCGTTTTGACTCCGCTAAAGTTATAATACCAAGCGTAATCGACGGACCCCGCGTCGATCGTCGCCGAACCGGACGCCGGACGCAAATTCCATTCGGACCAATCGGTCGCGACGTCGAACTTCGTAAAGGACGGCGCGTAACCAGGATTTGTCGCGTCAAGATTCTCGGCGGTCGTTTGAACCATACTGTATTTGACGTCGAAATCAGCGGAATCTCCGACAAAATCAGAACCGACGTTGTCGCCAATGATCGTATTGTAAAATCTGCTCGTGCCGACGCCGTCTTCAAGGTAAACGCCCGCTTGCTTATTGCCGACGATCGTATTGTTCGTAAAGAACAACGTCGCGGAATCGCCGTAAACGGCGTAATTGCCGACGGTCTCTTCGGAACCGTTCGCAAGAATCAGCGAGTCGACGATCGTCGTCGAACCGTTCGAATAAATAGCTCCGCCGTTGACCTTAGCGTCGTTATTCGCAATAACGGTGCGCGTGGCGAAGAATTGCGCGGCGTCAAAAATCGCGCCGCCGTACTCTTGAGCGACGTTGCCAAGAATATTGGCGGTCGTCAAGGAAACCTTGCCCGCCGCGTTATAAATCGCGGCGCCGTTCGTCGCTTTGTTGTCTTGGAACTTCGAGCCGACCGACGTGAAAACGCCAACGTTATAAACGGCGCCGCCGTTGGTCGCGCTGTTCGAAGTCAATTCTGAAGACTTCGAAATCGTCAAAGTACCGGCGTTATAAACGGCGCCGCCGTCGGAATCAGTTTTGGCGTTCGTAATTTTAACTCCGGCCAAAGTCGCGCTGGCGCCGATTCCGTTATAGATCGCGCCGCCGTCTTTATGCGCGCGCGCGTCGTCAATAGAAACGTTCGTAACGTTCAGCGTTCCGACGTTATAGATCGCGGCGCCGCCGTCGATCGAACTGACGTTGCTAATCGAAGTCGGTTTCGACGCGCCCTCGAAGACGAGCTTACCAGCGTTGTAAATCGCGCCGCCTTCGTCGGCGTCAGAATCAGCCAACGTAGAATCGGTCAACCTCAAATTCGATCCTTCTTCGACGTAAATCAAACCGCCCTCGGTCGAATCGCCGTTTATCAACGTGAAGCCGCTCAAATTAACGTAAGCGTTTGCGTTCGCCTCGCGATAAGCGTCGATCGTAAAGACGCGGCTCGCCTCATGCGCGTCGATCGTCAAACCTCCGATCAATGACGCGTTAATCGTAACCGCGCGCTCGACGGGAATAGCGCCCTTCTCCAACGAAATCGTTCCGCTTGCAAGTCCTTTTTTGAAGGTAATCGTCTTGCCAAGCGTAATTTCCTCGTAAACGGTCAAATCCTCTTTATAGAGCTTAATCGTCCCGTCGTCGCAAATCAGAACTGTTCCTTCTTCCAAGTACTTCGTAACAAAATTCGAAGACTGGAACACAACCGTGCCTGCGGAAGAGTAAAGTTCAGTACCCTTAGGCAAGTTTACGACGTTTCCGTCGGCGTCGGCAAACACTCCGCGCTTCAACGTGAATTGCGCGCCCGCTTGGTAAATAACGACGACCTTGCCCTCGATTTTTTCAGTTAAGTCGTTGACGAGCGTATAATTTCCGTCTTCCAAATTGACGGCGCGTTCTCTCGCGATAACGCCGGAATCTTCAAGGATCGTTTCTTCCCCTTCGATTCCAATAAACGTGAAGGGAACGCCCGCGACAAGTTTGAAAGTCGCTTCAAATTCGGTCGTCGTCGATTGCTGACTCGAATCGGTCGTCGTAACTTGAAGCGTCGCTTTGAAGTTTCCGCCGGTTTGATACGTCAGAATATACGCGCCCTCGTCAAAAGTAGAGACGGGAGTCGTCGGGTCGATTACGCTCGCCGTTAAGTTGACGAGAATTTGACGTCCGTTCACAAAGTCGGTTACCGCGCCGTAAGACAAGTTTCCGACTACTCCGTCTTCAGTCGTAATCAAAGCGCCTTCTTCGACGGGCACGCCGGAAGCGTATTGCAATTTCGTTCCGACGACGGTAGCGGTTAATCCGTTGTCGACCGTAACTTTAGTTCCTTCTTCCAACAGGACGTATTCGCCGTAGGCGTCGACGACGTAAACGCCCTCGACAGTGTAATACGTTCCTTTCTGAACGGCGGAAACGCCTTCGAAGGAAACGATTCTTCCCTTCTTAACTTCGTATTCGGTTCCGTCAATACCTTTAACGACCTCGCCTTCCTTAAGTTCGGACTCCGCCTGATACGTCGTTCCGGCGTAGGCGATCGCTTCGCGCAAGGAAATCTCGCCGTCGGTCGGATCGACAATATCTTCAAGAGTCGTCACGACGGTCGAAGGAGTTTCGCGGTCTTCTTCCGCAACGGCGAACTCATAAGCGCCTGCGTCGATAGTTCCGGCGGTTCCAATACGTTCGTCGCCCGCCAAATCAAACTCAAGCACAAATCCGCTTTGCAACTTAATACCGGAATTGACGCCAATATCGACGGCTTCCGAATCCTTGGTCAGTTGGTAATCGTCGTTTTCCGCATCGACAAAGCCTGGATCGTTTTTCGACACGATCGACGTTTCGTCGTGTTCAAAGCCGTCGATAGAATCGTTAAGCGCAACGATAGAGTTCGTCAAAAGAACGTTGGATCCGGCGACAAGAGTCGATTTGTTGTTCGCAACGGTACAGTTGACAAACGAAACGCTCCCTTGATTGTCAATCAACGCGCTGTCCGCGCCGTCGTTTCGATAGATCAAAGAGTTCGCCAATTCGAAATAGGCGCCTTCGTCGACGCTAATAGCTACGCCCTTAACGTCGGTAATCTTAAATCCGACGAACGTAACCAACTCGTTTCCAGCGACGCGAATCAACGCGCCGTCGCTTCCTTTACCGCTGATAAACAATTCGCCCTTCAGCGAAGTCGCGTCGACAATTCCGCCGTTTTCAAAGACGATCGCTCCGCCGGATCGATCCGTAGTCAACGCTTGACCCGCCAACGAGTCGGCAAAGACGACTTTCGTCATCTTGACCGACTGTTCGATTTTAATCTGCGTAGAAAGCGTAACCTGCGACTCTTTGTAGTAAAGCCCGGTCGTTTTCGAGTAAATCGAGCCGTCTTCTGCAACCAACTTATAGACGTTCCCGACCTTGGTTACGGCGTACTCTTTTCCGCCTTCCAGCGCAGTCGTCAGAACGTCGCCTTCTTCAAGACGTCGAGTAATCGTGAACTCTTCTTTATCGACGACGGCGGACTTAGTAGTCGCGTCGAGAAGATACTCGAGATTGCCGACGGCAAGCCCCTCTTCGTCGGTCAAAACGACTTCGCTCGATTCCCAATCTTCTTGCGTCCAAGAGACAACGTTGCCGATCTTATTGAATTCAACGGTCTTTTCTCCAACTTGTAAAACACAAGTTCCGTTCGTCTTGAATCCGCCGTTTGAATAAACAACTTCGACGTCGTCGACTAAGCGTCCTTCAGTGACGCCGATTTTGATCTTCGAACCGCCGCTAAGAACAAAGGCGTCGCCGTTGGAAAGTTCTTTCTCACGCGGAATCTCGCTTCCGATCAAATTAGCGGCTTCACGTAACGAAACCTTTCCGTCGTGAGCGTCGACGGCGTCGACCGTAGAGGTAACGACGATCGCGCCTGCGTCAAGCCACTCTTGATTGAAGGCGTCTTTTTCGTTCCAATATCCGTTCATAATCACGGCGTCTTCGGAACCGCTAGATGCGAGCGTCGGAACCATTTCATAAGCAACGACGCGGATATCCTTGCTTATGTAATCGAAAATCGAGGAGTAATTGACGCGAGTACGATCCGTTTCATTGAAGATTTTCTCTTCTTCGGAGTCTTCCTTCTTAAAGTTCTCCTTTTCCGTCGCCGGATCGGAACTTTCGTCCGTTTCTTCTTCAACGTAATAGCTGTAGAAGTCGATCGCTTCGGTTAAAGCTCGATTGAAGATAGAACGATTGCCGGTTCCTTCGGAGGAAATCGTTCCGCTCTGCCCCGAAGTCAACACGGTCGTTTGCGCGACGCGATCAGAATCGCCGTTGACTTTGGAAGCGGTTAACGCCTTAATGAAGGCGTCGTAATCGATCGCGGTTTGCTCGACGCCTTTGGCGACTTGCCCCGCGTCAAGAATGAACTGTTTCGAACCGGCGGCGACGGATTCGGCGGCTTTTAACAAATCTTCGCTCGACAAGTATTCCTTGCGCGAACTGCCAAAAGTCTTGAGATAACCGACCGACTTTCCACCGACCGACGCGCTCGTGCCAGATCCGGCAAAGTAGAAGAGCAAGACGTCGTTGTCGTCCGAAACGGACTTCATTGTTTCAAACGCATTGAGAACGGCGTCGCGCGTCGCTTCAGCGTCCGTCAATAAGACGATATTTTCCGAGGCCCATTGCGGGTCTTCGAGCAATTTATCCCGAATGGCTTTCGCATCGTTCGACGCGGCGACTAAGTCGGCGGCGGTTCCCGGATAATCGGAAACGCCGACGATAATCGCGCGATAGACGGTTTCGTTCAGGAAATTATCGGTCGTCTTCTTGACGCTCGCGCTCTTAGAGCCAAACGAGTTCTCGGCGGTCAGTTGGAATTCATATTCGGTATTGGGATTCAGATCGGCAATCTTACAAGACTTCGCGGACGCCTTGAAATAATCGGCGATCGTCCATTCTTCCGCGCCGACTTCACGATAACTGATCGTTACTCTCGAAACGTAATCGGTCGAGGGCGTCTTCCAATTCAACGTAGCGACGGAATTGACGACGGAAACGCAATCGTCCGTAAAGTATTCGCTCGGATCGGTAACTTCGATATTTGTCGGGGTCGTAAAACCATCTAATTTGAGCGAGTACCGTCCCGCGTTTCCATTGAATCCAGAGACGCGAATGAAGTAGGTTCCGTCGTCAAGTTTGCAAGTTCGCTTGCCGTCTTGTCCGACTTCGAAAAAGTTAATTCTTTCCTCGTCGCCGACGCCCTTGCTACTACTAATCAAAACGACTTTATAAGCGCCGGACGCATAAGCTTCGTCAAACGAAACGTTCGGATCGTCTTGAACAATCTTATACAGATAGAGATCAAGGTCGGCTTTTTCACGTTCCTTAATATCTTCGTCTTGGTTGAAAAGAATTTCAACGAACGCTTCTTCATAATTGCGTTCTTTGCCGCTCTTCAACTCAAATTTGAACCAATCGGAGATATAATTTCCATTTTTGTCCGTTTCGCCGGTAATCACAAGGTCTTTAATCTCACGATACCAACGATCAGTCCCTTCTTCTTGGGTCAGGTTTTCGATATTGGCGACGCCAAGATCGGGATTAGTTTGGCTCGGGTTCGTATTATTTACCACGTCGGCGATGCTGGCGTTCGGCGCAAATACGTCTTCACGCAAATCGTTGACAAAGAAATACGTCGAAGAGAAGTTGTTGTCAACGACATACTCTTTAACGACGGGTTCTTCTTTCAGAACATAGGAAGTCGTATTGACTTGATACTGAACGTCGGAAACGGTAGTCAGCACGAGATCGCCGTCTTGGAACTTGAATTTGTCGACGCCATAAGCAATTTCGTCGACAAATTTACCGTTGCGATACACTTCGATCGTTTCGCCCTTAGGAATAACGACAAGAGTAGAACCGTCATAAAATTCGCCGTCGGTAGCGTTATACGCAAGCGTAACTTGACGTTCTTCCCCTTTAACCTTCTCGATCTTTCCGAAATTTTCACCAAATTCGTAGTTATCCGGATTGATAGCGACGACGATCGAATTCTTCGCTTGCGCCGTAGCGCCAAACAGCGATGCGACAGTTCCCTCTTCGCCGATTTTTCCCAAATTGAAATTGGAGACGACGAAGTTCTCGCCCGCGCCCATCGACTTGCCCGTCGTAAAGAGTTCGAGTAGGGACTCTTTCATTGAGTCGTCTAAACCGGACTTGCTAATTTGTTCAATCAGCAAGTCTTTTTCAACGCGCTCGCCGTTTACGAACAAACCAAGCGTAATCTTTTGTTCGCCAACTTTGTCCGAACCGTAGACGGCAAACGCATAATTCCAGTAAACGTTTCCATCCAAGCCGATAACGACTTCGCTTTCATACGTTTCAGAGGAATTAGGAACGTATTTTTCCGACGAAACGACAAGAGGCGTAGCCCAGTTGTAACTCGACGGAACCTCTGGTCGGACGTCGATATTGTCGCTAGCGGCGACGTTGATTCCCAACTTATACTCGACGTTGCCGGCTTCATAGAATCCCACGACCTTAACGTAATAAACGCCCGGTTCCATACCTTCCATACTAACGAAATCGTCCTTCGTTTCGACGGCTTTTCCGACTAACTTATAGCCGGTCGTCGACGATTCGTCGGCTTTGTATAGATACAAATCGAGGTCGCTGTCGTTGTCTTGCGCGTAAGTCGCCTCGTAGAAGAGTCTAACGCCGCTTTTCGCGTCCCCCGTCGCAGTCGTTTCAAAACGATACCAGTCGGTTTCGCTGAAGTCCTTACTGTATTGTTTCAAGACAAGGTCGCTAATTTGGACGTTTCCTAATACGACGCCAAGATTCGAGGTCGGATTCTTCGGGGTAGAAACGGGCAATTCATTGACTTCAGCGAAAGAGTTGTTCGTTTCATACACGTCGTCGTAACCGGCGTTAAAAGTCACGTTATATCCGCTATTGACGCCGCCGACTGCTCCGTCTTCGAACTCGACTTGCAGATAATACTTGCCTGCGGTCAGTCCGGTGAGTTTAATAGACTTTTGATATACGACTTCGGAATAGAGTTTTCCATCTTCGCCGATCGTATACTTCGTATAATTCGAAGTAGACGCGTCGTAAAAACCGTTCGCCATACCGTATTCTTCGGGGTCGATCGGCAAGGCCTCGCCGTCGTCGGCGCATAAGTACAACGTCGCCTTCAGGGGGAAATTGAGATAGTCGTTCGTAAATTCAACGACGACGCTATCCGAATGCGAGGCGGTTTGAGTCAGTTCAAACTTATAAAGGTCGACGGGGTCGGCGGCAACTTTTCCGTCTTCAGTCCCTTGCGCGTACAGCGTTAAATTTTCTAGAGTAAACGTATTGCCGTTAGCGGTCGTCCCGCTTTGCGAGCTTGGCGTCACAACGTCGATAACGCCGAGATCAGACAACGTCCCGCTTTCAAAATCAGCGGCGGCGTTGTTCGGCTCATAGGCGTCGGGAATCAAAACGCCATACCCCGGCATACGTTGCAAGACGGTAAACGAATAAACGTAAGGCGTTCGACCCGTAGATTGATCGTAGTTCGTGAATTTGTACGCGTTCAAGAGGTTGTCCCACTGAACGCTCATTCGTTCAACTTCGCCAGTATCGGGATTCGACATATAAACGGCGGTAAAATACTCTTTGTCCGTTTCGTTATACGTTGGATCGTACTCGTATCCCCAATACGTAAGCCAGCTTTTCATAGGAACGCTGGAACTTCCAGGCTCGGTAACGTCGTTGCCAAGAGCGTCCGCATAATGAACTTCAACGCCGACGGCGTAGTTATTGTCGAGATAGTCGGTCGAAATTCCATAGAGAGGCGAAGCGATATCGGCGGCTTTAATTTCCTTCATATAGTAGGAATATTCGCGCCATTCGCCGGATTCCGTAGTAAACAACCCTCCGTGCGTATCGTCGGAATAGAGTTGCGAATAATTGTAGTCGCCCTGATAGACGTATTCGGCGGATCCGCCCATAAACCAAGCGTATGCGTAGTAAATCGAAGACGTCGCGTTCGTAAACGAATCAGTAAAATACTCAAACGTTTGTTGTTCGGGCGATTCGGTCGTATCGGTGGGATCGACGACGGACGAGACGCTCCACCCCGTGTACGTCAACATATTCGAAAGAGTCGCCGCCCATCCCATTTCGTCGCAACTAAAGCGATTCAAACGCGCGGAAATATCGGCGTTTACAAGGTGCGTTTGCGTCGAATTAACGTCGGAAGTTTCCAAGGCGCCGGTTTGCGGAACAGCGTCTTGCAAGTGGGAATTCACCGTAATCGTCGGCTCCAGATCGGCGATCGCAATATCGGCAACGGCGGGCGCCACGCTCGAAACGTCGATCAAATCGAGCTTTTCTTCCGGCGTCGAGACTGAGTCGGCTTCTGCGGCGGCGCCCATAAGAATCGGATCGACGGCAAGCAACTGCCTGTCTTCTAACGGTTCCATTCCCAACCGACGCGCCGAAAGAGAACGTTCGCGACGCTTAGCAGTCGCTCGCGACTCGTTGTTATTCGAGCTAAAAACGCGATTCACAAGACCGGACAGAAAACGCTTACCTGAATGCGACATAGTTTTCATTCCTTCGTATATAATAACCGTGCGCGGCGCGAAATTTGGAGCGGATCCTTCTCCTAGTTCGCAAACGCTAGCGACGCGACCGACGCCGCCGCGAGTCTATTTTCTCTTTTGCCGAACAGATCGACCTACCGTCTAATTTTGCCAAAACTACCGACCGAAAAAGCGCGACGCCCCGCGCAAGTCGTCAAATCCCGACCCGCGCTGCGCGTTTCTTAATCAAAAGGGAAAAAGACGCGTTCCGCGGCGTCCCGTTTCGACGCGATCAACGCCAAAACGGCAAGGCGTCCTCGCTCGCCGCCTCGTCCCGCGTTTCTCGACTCAAGACCGATAAAACACGAGCGCGACGCCTAGCGAGCGTTCTTCGCCTATTGAGACGTATTTTCAACTAGTTTAACGCAAGAAACAAAAAAATACCATAAAAAAATAAAAAATTTTTATCGTCCTATGCGTTTCGTTTGATAGTTGACAAGGATATGCCAATTTTTCCAATCAAACAAAAGCCGTTAAATAAAGAATCTATTAACTAGACGCAATAGATTCTTTTAAACGGGTTCATATCGGTTGTTTTAACCTTTGACTCTCCAATCAAACGGCTCCCTATCGTTTTGACGCGTCAACCTTTTTTTTGTTCCTAACAAGTACTACAACGTCGTCAAATTTTAACAAAACGTCAATAACACGCGCGTTTTTTGTTCTATTTCTTGTCGAGAAGCTCGTCATATTTTTCCCGCCCGATTGAAATATTTTCCAATTATAATAAAATGAACAGAACAGCGTCGAGGCGAGAATTCAAGTCGGCGCCGCTTATAAAATCAATCGCGTCGACGCAAGTTTCGCGTCGGTCGAATTACGTGTTTGCTTTCACAAGAAAGGTTTGATATGTCGTCTTTATCCAGTCCAGCGCGACTCAACTCCGACGTCAAAAAAGTCGCGATCTTATTCTCCGGCGGTCCCGCTCCCGCAGCCAACGCGGTCATCGGCGGCGCGGCGCTCTGTTTCAAACGCGCGGGCGTCGAAGTTTACGGGATGCTGAACGGTTATTCGCACCTCGTCGACTATAAAGACGGCGACGTTCTCCAAGAAGGCGAAGCCTACGTTCGTCTTGACAAAGTAGTCGCCGACGGGTTACGCACGCGTCAAGGCATCGTGATCGGCACCGCTCGCGCTAATCCGGGCAAAGCGCTCAAGACGCCCGAAGACCTCGACAATCCCGAAAAGACGGCTCCGATGGAAACGGTTTACAAGGCGCTTTGTTCGCTCGGAATCGACGCGCTCGTCTCTATCGGGGGCGACGACACGCTGACGACCGCCGCGAAATTCAAGTTGTATATGGATCGCAAGCCGACGGGCGCCAAGCGCATCAAGGTCGTCCACCTTCCGAAAACGATCGACAACGACTACGAAGGCATTCCCTTCACGTTCGGTTACTTCAGCGCCGTCGAGATGCTTGCGAAAGAAATTCGCAACCTTCTTTCCGACAGCGCGGCGGCCGGCGCGGGTTTCGTTTGTCAGCTTATGGGACGCGCGGCCGCTTGGCTTGCTTACGGGGCGGCGATCGCGGGCGAAGCCAGCGCGGTGGTCGGTCTCGAAGACATTGAAGAAAGTTGGAAAACGACCGAAGTCACGCTCGATCCCGAAACGGGCAAAGAAGTTCTCGACGCCGAGGGCAAGCCCGTAATGCGCACTATCGTCGATATGTCGCACGTCGTCAATCACTTGGTCGACGTCTTTATGGCGCGTCAAAAAGAGGGTCAAAAGGGTTTCGTCGCCGTCATTTCCGAAGGCGTCGCGGAATTCCTTCCCCAATCCGAAATTGAAAAATGCGTTTCGCACGACGAATACGTCTCGCTTAAGCCGGATACTTTCGGGCACTTCCCCGTTTCGCAACTGAAGTATTCTTCTCGTCTTGGTCGTCTGATGGCGGAAGAATACAAACGCCGCACGGGCAAGAGTCAAAAATTCAACGGTCTTCAATTTGGTTACGAAGTGCGTTGCAACCAGCCGACCGCTTACGACGTCTGCGTCGGTAGCCAAATTGGCGTCGGTTGTTACCGCGCTTTGTGTGAAAAAGGTATGAACGGCGTGATGATTTCCGTCAACAGCGGCTCCGACCCTATGGGACTTTCTTTCCCCGCTTTTGAAGAACTCATCAATATGAGCAAACTGCGCGCTTATCCGCGTCCAATTAAAGTCGGTAGCGACATGCATCAGCTCGCGCGTTATCTTGAAGCGTGGAAATAATTTTCAAACGACTCTTCGAAGTTGAACGAAGGGGCGCGCAAAAAAATGAAGAAAATTTTTGCGCGCCCCTTGCGCTAAAGTTGAACGCGACTATAATACTCCTGTCGTTTGGGTTAAGCGACAAGCGACGGGCGCGTAGCTCAGTTTGGTTAGAGCGCGTCCCTGATAAGGACGAGGTCCATGGTTCGAATCCATGTGCGCCCACTGAGTTTGTTTCCTTGGGAAAACCGGGAAGTCTTAGGACTTCTCGGTTTTTTTGTTTCTTGCATTCTTGTTTCTTGCATTCTTGTTTCTTGCGCTCTTGTTCTTTGTTGTTTCTTGCGTTCACGAAATAAACGTCCAAAAATAAACGTCGACGTTCTTCGCGTCGACGTTTCCTAGCGTTTACAGAACAAGTAAATCTAAAGTTGTTTATTCGATTTAGATTTCTCCTATTAAAGTAAAGGGCGCGACGTCGGTTATCTTGACCCGTTGGAAGGTTCCGATTAGCGAAGTCGGACCGTCAAAAACAACGATTCTATCGCAAACAGTACGTCCCGTCAACTGAACGAAGTCGCTTGACGGCTTCTGAACGGAAGCCAATAGGTCGTCGGTAGAAACAAGATTCAAGCAGCGTTCTGGAATAGGCGCAACGGCGCCCGTCGTATCGACGGTCGCTTCACGCGGGGCTTCTTCCGCATACAATTCTTCGTCGGCGTTTGCGCTCTTTGCCTCGCGTTTACTAGGACCTTCCACAAGAATCTCGACAGTTTTTCCCAAAAAGGACTTATTCCACGCCAAACTAATCTCGTTTTGAACGGCGAGTAATTCGTTGTTTCGCCTTTTTTTGACTTCCTCGGGCACGTCGTCTTTAAACTTCAACGCGGCCTCGTTGCCCGGTCGTTCGGAATATTTAAAAATAAAGCTGTTTTTAAATCGCGCATAACGAACCAGCTCGACGGTCTTTTGAAATTCCTCTTCCGTCTCTCCGCAAAAGCCGACGATGAAATCGCTCGTTATCGCGGCGCCCGGTATAGTCGCATAGATTTTGTCGACCATTTCTTTGTATTCTTCGACGGAATACCTTCGGCGCATACGCTTCAAGACGTCGTTCGCCCCGTGTTGCGCGGGCACGTGTAAAAAAGGCGTCGAAGTAGGCAAATCGCGAACCGCTTGAAGCAAATCGTCCGTCATGTCGGTCGGATAAGAACTGACAAATCGAACGCGACGAATTCCTTGTATTTTATCTATTTCTACAAGCAGATCGGCAAGTCGAGTCGTTTTTTCGCCTTCAACGTAACGATAACTATTGACCGTTTGTCCCAAAAGCACGACCTCTACGCATCCTTGATCGGCAAGGGCGCGAATCTCGTTCAAAACGTCCTTGGGTGGTCGCGACTGTTCCGGTCCGCGGACGCTTGGAACGACGCAATACGAGCAGAATTTATTGCATCCGAACATTATGCGAACCATTGCCTGAAAGACGCGCGGTCGAACGGAAGGCAGGCGTTTGGGGTCGTATTGTCGAAAAGAATCGCGCACGGCGATCGGATTGTTTTTATTCCCGAATCGATCGACGCCGACCGCTATTTGTTGAGTCCTCGTCGCGGCGGCTTTTGAAACAAGGGCGACTAATCGATCGATTTGCCCCGGTCCAACTACGACGTCGACATAAGGCGCGCGTTTAAAAATCGTCGTTTGATCTTTTTGCGCCATACAGCCCATCACGGCGATTAAAGCGTCGGGCTTTTGCGTCTTCCAATGTTTCAGTCTTCCCAACGCGCTATATATTTTTTCTTCCGCATGTTCGCGAACGCTACACGTATTGAATAAAATTAAACTTGCGTCTTTTCGCGTCTCAGTTCTTTTCCAACCCGCTAAAATCAGCTCCGCCGATGCAAGTTCGGAATCCAACGCGTTCATCTGACAACCGACGGTTTCAATATAAAAATTCATCGTATTCAACGCAATCTATCGTATTACGCGGCGTCATTTAAAGACGTCGACTCGTAGTTTACAGTCGGGTAAAGCGTATAAAAAATCGCGTCCGTAAGATTTCGTATGGACGCGCTCGTCTAATACGACGACTTGCCCGACGTCGCTTTTCGTTCGAATCAATCTTCCGACGCCCTGTTTGAACTTCAAAATAGCCATAGGAAGTTGGTAGTCCCTAAAAGGGTTCCCGCCTCGTTCCTTAATCGCCTCGATACGCGCTTCAATGAGCGGCTGATCGGGCGCAAGAAATGGGAATTTCACAATAATCACGTTACGCAACGTCGCGCCCGGCACGTCGACGCCCTGCCAGAAACTATCGACGCCAAATAGAACGCTTCGTTCGCTCTCTTTAAAACGTTGCACCATAACGCTTCGCGGCGTTCCGTCCGACTGTGAAAAAAAAGGATAATTCTTTTTTGCCAACGTCGACGTAAAGGCGTCTGTAGCGCGTCGCATTTGAGAAACGTTCGTAAAAAGCACAAACGCCCCGCCGTCCGTTTCCTCGACGTATTCTTCCAACGCGCTCCAAAGTCTGCGTTCGTTCGAAGCGCCTAGTTCCGATTCGTCAATTCCCTTGCGCGACGCCTCAAAAGGACTTAATTCTAGTCCCTTGGCTAAAACCAGCGTCATTTGCTTTCGGTAATCGAAAGGACTTCCCAACGCGCGAGCGCGAACGCCGGTCATTCCAACGCGTTCTCGAAAAAACTTGAACGCAAGGCGCGTTTCTTCCGTTTCTTTTTCCGCGCCGTCGCCGTCTTCCTTATCCTCGGTCGAATTGTTATTGTTGGTCTGACAAAGCGTCCTAGCGCGACTTTTTCCCGTTCGTCGTCCGACGGTCGTCAACGTCGCGCTTGTCGCAACGACGGTCGGAACAAGATTAAAAAGTCGAGCGCGTAAAAACGCGGCGACGTCGACGGGCGCGGCGCGCATAATAATACTGACGCGATCTCGCGATTTGGCGCGTTCAAGCCAATATACAAGTCCTTCGTCAATTTGTTCCAGCCATCCTCTAATCAAGCAAGCGACTTTATCGACGCGTTCGCAAGCCGCTTTATATTCGGCTAGCCGGTCTTTATCCTCGATCAGATCGGCGACGCGTCGCAACGCCTTCTTTAACGAATCTAATCCTTCGCCTAAACCGTTTCGAACGATATTTTTTTCGAAAACACGTCCGTTAGAACCGGGTCGTGCTTCAAGCCATCTGTTCAACTCGTCAAAAAAAGTTTCCGCGCGTATTCGACAATCGTCGACTAATTTTGTCGCATCGACGACCGTCTCCCTCTCGACGCCCCAGCAAGCTCTTTCGGATTCTTCAACCAAAAAACCTTTATTAGTTCGGTCGTTATACAATCGAGTTAAGAGATAATCGACCGCATATTGAGTTAATTCGATCCCAATATGTTCCGCAGCGACTTGTTCCATCGTATGAGCTTCGTCAAAAATCACGACGTCGTAATTGGGCAAAATTGAACCGCCCTCGCCTCGAACCGCCAAATCGGTAAATAAAAGCGCGTGATTGACAATAACAATTTGCGCGTTTTTTAGACGTTGACGCGCGCGATAATAGAAACAATCGTTACGATATTTGCAAGCTCGTCCCAAACAATTGTCGCTTTCGCAACATATTTCGTTCCAAATCTCGGCGTTTGGAATAGGAACCAACTCCGATTTCGAACCTTCCGCAGTTTTTTCCTTCCATTCTTTCAAACGCGCAAACTCGCGGCGCTCGCTCGTTTCAAAAAGAAAACCGTCTTTACCGCGTCGCATTGCATTACCAAATCGACGAAGACACAGATAATTCGAACGTCCTTTGGCAAGCGCGACGGTAAACTCGAAAGGCAAAATAGAATTTAAGAAAGGAACGTCCTTTTCGAAAAGTTGTTCCTGAAGACTAATCGTATGAGTCGAAACGACGACTCTTCGCACGTCGTCAATTTGTTCCTCGTCGCCAAACAACAAATCGCCCGTTTCACGAGCGCCCAAAGCATCGAGGCGTCGCGACTTATTGGCGTCAAAGTCGTTTGATCGAGGCTCCGTCTCGAAAACGCGAGAATCCATTTGTAAACAAGAACCGTTCTCGTTGTAAGAAACTAACTCGTTCTCGCCTTCGTCTTCCGACTGAAAAGCTCGAACTTGATCCTCAACGGCGTATAGAATAGCCGGAACAAGATACGCAAAACTCTTACCGACGCCGGTTCCCGCCTCGATCGCAAGAGAACGCCGCTCGCGAATCGCAGCGTCAACTTCCGACGCCATAATCAACTGCGCTTCGCGACGTTCATACGAAGGACGTCGCCGCGCGATTATTCCTTCAGAATCAAGTACGTCGCGATAATTAAACATTACGCTCGATCCTAGCCGCACATCGCAAATCGCCGCCGCGCGCGCGTCTCAACGTTCGTCGTCGAGACGCGCGTAATTCAACGCGTTCCGACGACTCAATCGCCGTTTTCCAAAGGAGTCCCGTCGGGATTGAGTTTCATTACGTCCCACTCCGACGTGAGAACCGACCAACCGACTCGCTTTTCTCCTTCCGGGGTCTTCGAATAATTTCTTCGCGCCGCTAAAGTAACAAAAAACGTTTGTTTCTTATCGTGTTCGTCCTTCGGAATAGTCGTAAAGGCGTATATTCGACTCGTTTCCTCCGTATCGCCGGTAAGAACCGTTTTAGACGTTTTATAAAAGGACGCCTTAACGCCTTGTTCGCCCAACTTACTTAACGTCAACAAAACCGTATTAGACATCAGCGAATGCATACGGTGATGCGGTTCTTCGTCGTCGACGCCCTTCAAGCGAATCCAATAACTAACCTTGTCTTTTTCTCCAGTGATAGGCGGACGACTCCAATAAGGACTTCCAAGAGTCGAAAGTTCGGTAATATCGCCTTTTAACGCCACGTCGATCCAGTAGTTAAAAAAACGATCGGCTTGACGTTCGAAATCGGCGCGATAAACGTAATTCTTGTAAGGACCGCCGATCGCGCACGCAATTCCTAAGACCAAGGCAAAACGTGCAATTTTCTTTCCAGCCAACTCTCCGCCGGACGACGCGATCGCCATAACGGCGGCAAGCGCAAGCAGAATCGCCAAAACGGCGATGCAAACAAAACCGACGTGAACGAAAGAAGTCAGGGCTAAAATCGAAACGGCAAACGCGGCAACCGCGACTCCAGACATACGCTTCGACACGATTTCAGCAATTTGCCCAGTCTCGTCAAGTTTCGACGATTCGTTTGGAGTCCACGTCTCAAACAAAGAACCCGTCGTCTTTTCCAACGCTTTTTTATTAGCCATTGCCAACGCCTTACTAAACTTCTCTTGTTCGCCGCACAAAAATGAAAATACGAAAGAATCGAACGAAACGCGCCCTACGCGCGTTTTCGCGTCCCTACTGCGCGTTCGGCGAATCTCCGTCAAATTTCCAAGTTTGCTCTTCCATCGTCGCCTCATACACGCCCGCGTTTCGCTTATACTGACGTTGAACGAAATCGGCGGTATCCCACGTCGTACTTCCAATCAACGGCTTCAAAGAACCTTTCGCCATAAAGTCGAGAACTTTCATCGACGGCAAGACGTTATGAGACTGCGGCTTTTCGGGCATCGTCTCGAAAAAGACAAAGACTCCAGTACCGCAAAAGGAAAGAATGACCACAAAACAAACGATCCATTTGGCAATCTTATCGGTTTTCTCGCTAAAGTAGAGGTCAACTTTCGAGATTTTACTAGTAACGATCATTAAAACCGTCAGAATAATCGCAAACAACAACAGAAACACAAGCATATCGTTATAGAACGCCATCATCGACAACGAGCCGTCCGCTATATTCGCAATCGGTTCAAACAGTCCGATAGCAAACAAGGTCGCAAAGAGCAAATTGAAGCCAATAATAGTAACGGTCCACAGCTTCATTTTGTGCCAGAACCCTAGCACGCCAACACCTAAAATCCCGCTAAGTATGAAAAAAGTCGTCATTCTAACCGCCTTATATTCCAGCCGCTTTGAAAGCGACGATTTCTTTATTTTAACATACGAACCAATTCTTCGTAAGACGTAACGCCTTCCTTCACCAATCTCGCGCCGTCTACAATAAATCCACGTTGACCCGATTTGAAGGCGGCTTGGCGCAACGCGTTGGCTTTTCGCGCTAAGTCGACGTCCGCCGCGATAATTTGCCGCATATCGTCGGTGATTTCCAACACGTCAAAAATAGCGACGCGTCCCTTATATCCAATGTCGCGACACTCTTCGCACGGAACATAGTAATCGCGTTGTCCGGGTTCGACGGGCTCGTGAACGCGTTTTCTGTAAATTTTTTCCGTTCGCGGATCCAATCCCAACTGTTTTAAAATAGTCGGATTCGGTTTAATATCCTCTTTGCAGTCGTCGCAAAGTTTACGCACGAGACGTTGAGTAATTACCGAATGAAGCGTATCCGCCAACTCTTTTGCATCTACGCCGTATTTTAACAGTTCGACAACTGTTGAAACCGAATCCTTCCCTCGATGCGTCGTGATGATCAAACGGTCGTTCTTCACTTCCTCACAAGCCAAACGCCAAGCGTCCAAATTGACCATATCGCGAATCAAAACGACTTTCGGCTCCTTGAAATAAACGTCGGGCAGAACGGTCATCGGAGTCTCGCCCTTCGCGGAATCATACGTAGTCGTCGTAATGTTTTCAATAAACTCGTATGGATGTTGAACGTCTTCAACGGCGGAGAAGTCGCGCGTAAAACGGTCGGCCGTATTAAACATAACGGTCGTCATCGTTTTCAAACCTTGGTGAGGCGCGGAAGCCAATACAACCAACCCGTGATCGGCATTAATAACCGATCGCATTTTGTTTTGACGTTCCAGATCGTCGCAGATTTCGTCAATGTTTTTAAAGCTAGATTTTCCAAACATAAAGGAAACTTTGAACATTTCTCCCGTCGGAGTCCCCGCCGTATCCAGCTTCGCCTCGCAAACATTCGGCTTGCCTTTTTTATTCTTGTCGTACAAGATTTTAAAGACGCCGCTCTGACGTCCTCTCCGATCCTGCGGATTCCCGCCAATCAAGATTTTAACGGCTTGCGCCACGTCGTCGGCGTCTTCACGAACCCACGGTTTCTTGAACGCGTCTTCAACGGGATGATAAACGCCGTCTATTTGATATTGAAACTTGGTCTCTTCAGCGCCGAAATCAATCATAACTTCGGTAGCGCGCGCGTGCAACGCATGATACAATAGTTCGCGGAATAGATTATACCCGGCGGCGCCGTTGAAATTTCGAGAATTTACGGTACGAGTAAGCTTCGTTCGTTCGTCGAGATTGAGTCCCGTTCCTTCAAGTTGAATTTCCGAACCGCCTTCGTAAGCCATTGGCTTCGGCTTAACTTTTTGCTTGAGTACGCGCGTTCTAAACCAGAAAATAATATGACCGGGAGTCATCACCTTGTCGGCGTCAAGCAAATCTTTATTTCGCGTCTTGATATAGATAAAAATCGCAACCAACCAAGCGACGACCACAAGGGGCATGCCGACCCAAAAGATCGGCACAAACAACGCGACTAATATTGCGGCGCCAAAAGCGATCATATTTAGTCCGTTCCAGTAGGACTGATCCGGATCGCCTAACTTTTCCGAATCGTTATTACACCAGCCCGTAGTCGCAACCCAAGCCAAATAGAAGATCAAAAGAACGCCCAGCTTAATTGGGCAAATAGAAACGCCTCGTCCGCCGCGCCAACCGTTAGTCGTAGCGTCCTTTGCCTGTTGCGCAAATTCTCCGGCCAAAGTCGGCTCGGCTAGTAACACTAGAACGATCGTAGCTAGAACGAACAAAGCCGTCCAACGAACGCTATTTTTTATCTTTTGCATTTTTTTACCAACAAAGTTCACGGAGCCCGCTAAACTTACGCCTAGCGGCAGCAAGACGTTTCTATCTAAAAATATTTGGAACGCGCCGTCGACGCGTCCCAAAGAACTTACGGCAAATTCTTTACAGAATACCCGGTTCTTTAACTTCGATACCTTTAAGAGCCATCTTCAAGGACTCGATATTCGGCGCGACTTCAAAAGCGGTCGCACGATCGATTTTCTTCATTTGAACGAGCGACTTCAAGGACATCGTGAAGTCTTGCATTCCTTCTTGCGCTTGAATACGAATAGCGTCGCCCAGTTTTTCGTCTTCTCCTTCGAGAATCAACTTACGAATAACGTTGTTGACGATCATAATTTCGCAGGTTGGAACGCGTTGAACGCCCGGCAAAATAGACGGCAATAATTTTTGAGCGACGATCCCCTTCATATTCATCGCGATCGCGCTTCTGATCGCCTTGTGCATATTCGCGGGGAAAAGGTCGAGAATACGTCCGATAGTCGACGGAGCCGTCGACGCGTGAATAGTACCGAAAACCAAGTGCCCCGTTTCAGCGGCGTGAATCGCGGTTTCAAACGTCTCGCGGTCGCGCATTTCCCCAACCAACATAACGTCCGGGTCTTCACGAACGGCGTGCTTCATTCCGACTTCGAAGTCGCAAACGTCTTGCCCAATCTCCCGTTGATTGATCAAGCATTTCTCTTCTGTGAACATAAACTCAACGGGGTCTTCAAGCGTAAGAATATGCTTGTTATAATTCTTATTGATCCAGTTGAGCATTGAAGCGATCGTCGTCGACTTACCCGACCCCGTAACGCCGGCTAACAAGATCATTCCCTGACTATATTTGCACAACTCGTACAAAACCGACGGAATATGTAGTTTTTCCAGTTCTGGAATAAAGTTGTTAATACGACGCGCAACCAAACCTACGTGCCCCATTTGCGTAAGGACGTTGACGCGGAAACGCCAAGTAACGCCGTCGACGACGCACGTATGCGCAAAGTCCGCTCCGCCGGTGTCGTTATAGATTTTGCGATTACGTTCGTCCATCATCGGAAAGATGAGGCGATTCATTTCTTCGTCGTCGATCGGACCGCGATTCAAAGTTCTCAAAGAGCCTTTAACGCGCACGTAAGGAGGTCGATCAACCTTAAGGTGAAGGTCGCTGCCCGAAAGTTTAACCAACGCTTGAAACAGTCGGTCAATTTCGAGTTCCTTTCTCTTTTTTAACACGCGATCAGGCAATTCGACGGAAGACATAAACACGCTCTTTTCTTTACTATAAAACCAATCAACATTGCAACGCCGACTCGTTTCGCCGCGCAAAGCGTCAATAGAAGTTTGATCGTCAGTCTTACGATCGTTCTTACTATTAACGCCGCCGCAACGTTAAACTCTCACGGGCACGCCCGCCGCGCGCATCGCTTCTTTTACTTCGGCGATCGAATACAAACCGTAATGAAAAACGCTGGCGGCTAAAACGGCGGAAGCGTTCGCTTCGACGATCGCCTCGACGAAATGTTTCGGCTCGCCCGCGCCGCCGCTTGCCACGACGGGAATCTTCACGGCGTCCGCGACCGCTTTTAAAATCGGCAAATCATATCCGTTCTTGGTTCCGTCGCCGTCCATCGAGGTCAGCACGATCTCTCCGGCGCCTCGTTCCTCGACCTCGCGCGCCCAAGCGACGGCTTCTAATCCCGTTCCCAATCGTCCGCCGTTGATAAAGACTTCCCAGAATTCTTTTCCATCTCGCATAACGCGTTTCGGATCAATATTAACGACGACGCATTGACTTCCGAAACGTTCCGCAGCGGCGTTAATCAAATCGGGAGTCTTCACCGCCGACGAATTAATAGACACTTTGTCGGCGCCCGCGTTCAAAATTTTTCTGAAATCGTCGACGGTTCTTATTCCGCCGCCGACCGTCAGGGGCATAAACACGACGTCGGCGGTTTTTCGCACCACGTCGACAATCACGTCTCGTTCTTCGTGGCTTGCGGTAATATCCAAAAAGACTAATTCGTCGGCGCCCTCTCGTTCGTAACGTCGCGCGACTTCAACAGGATCGCCCGCGTCGCGCAAATTAACAAAATTTGTCCCTTTGACGACGCGTCCGCCGCAAACGTCCAAGCAAGGAATAACTCGCTTTGCCAACATATCGAATCTCTTTCTTATACGCCGTCGCTTTCTCCACGTCGCCGACGAAACGACGTCCCTACAGTTTAAAAAAAAATCTCGAATCGTCAACGGGCGCCGACGACAAGTCGTCCTACCCCTTATTAGGAGCTTTAATTTTTCTCAGTTCGCGCATAATATAGTTTACGACGCTAATATTGGCGCGTAACGAAGCGGCAAAATCCTTCTTTTTCAGCGATTCCACCGCCCAATTTCTCGCCTTCGACACGCCGTCCCAATCTGGTTCAAACACGGGTTGCGCTCGCACCGCATCGCACAACTGCGAACAAACGTCTTCGACTTTTTCCGCAAATAAAAGAGTAGGCTCCGCCGAAACGCGCGAATACGGACCGGCGCCCAATCTTTCTTGCGAAGTTTCCCTTTTATTCGACGCAAACAACGTCTTTCGCGCAAAATAACAAAACAACGATCCGCAGGTCAAAGACGCCAAAAGAGAAATTACGAGGACGATCGTCCCCGTTTGGTCAAAACGTCGCGCCAAACCGACAATCAACGCGACAAACAACGTCGCGCACGCCAATCCTAAAACAGTCCAAGCCGTTCCAGAAATAGGCTTTTTTTTCTCATAGACCTTATTGTTTTTTTCAACGTTTTGTTCTTCGTCGTTGGAAGAAGGATTCGATTTCACACGCGCAACCACGACGGTGATATTATCCGATCCGCCGCGTAAGTTCGCAAAATTGATCAACGCTTCCGTCGCTTCTTCCGGTTGGAACAGTTCGAGTATCTGTCCAATTTCGTCGTCTTCAAATTGTCCGGAAAGACCGTCGCTACATAGCAAAAAGACGTCGCCGGGCGCCGTTGAAAAGGGACCTTCGATATCGACTTCCAGTCGTTCGGTAGGTCCTAAAGAACGCGTAATCACATTTTTCGGTATAGAGTCCAAACGACGATATTGCGCGTGCGAATCGGGATAGCGCTTAACTTCCCAAACTAAACTGTGATCA
The DNA here is from genome assembly GCA_045641205.1 of Thermoguttaceae bacterium. Taxonomy (GTDB): domain Bacteria; phylum Planctomycetota; class Planctomycetia; order Pirellulales; family Thermoguttaceae; genus RUG369. Next base: position 9,891 of record JAZUGM010000048.1, on the reverse strand, counting down.
AAAGTAATCTGTTCAAAAACGCCGTTGCGCAGGCGATAAACGCGGCTATCGCCGACGTGTCCGACGTAAGCGCCTTCCGGAGTCAGCGCCAAAGCGTCGCAAGTCGTTCCCATATCGTGAAACGCTTCGTCGCTTTGTCCGCGTTGTTGAATCGTTTTGTGCGCTTCAAGAATGGCGTTTCGCAACGCGTCGCTTGGTCGTTCGTCCGTTCGTTTCAAATAAGACTGCGAGACGACCGTCGTCGCAATTTGACTTGCAAGTTCTCCGGCCGCGTGAGCGCCCATGCCGTCCGCCACGACAAATAGATGCCCTCTGCTTCGCCACAAACGAGGCGTCGGCGCTGGAGAAACGCAGTAAGAATCTTGATTGTTCGAACGTCTCATACCGACGTCGGTTCGCGCCGAAAAGACGAGCGAGTCGTTCGGCCAATTTTCATTCCTGTCGTTCATTTCACACCTCGGCGAAAGCGGTTGAAACGCGTCATAAGGAAAGGTAAAAAGCAACGGCTTCTTTAAGTTCGTCGCAACGCCAACGACAACAAACGCCGTCCGCGCCAAGCAACGCAAGCCCGACAATCAGCCACAGAATCCAAATTCGCGACTTTGAAGTCGTTTCCTTTAAACGCGTTCTCAGTTCGCGCGCCAAGTTCGTCCAAATCGTCGCGGCGTTCCCCATTTTCACGGCGACAAGAGCGGCGACGCGCCCCGTTCCACGCTCGTCGACGTAAAACTGCGCGTCTAAACTAGGCAAATTGAGCGAATCTCCGTCCCAGCGCGCGTCGGCGTCCAAATTCAACGAAGCAAGCGTCAAGGCGGAACGCAACACGGAACGCGAAACGTTATAAACGACCAAACGCGTTCTCGAAACCGCGCCGACTATAGACGCAACAAGAAAATAGAGAAGCGCGACAAGCGCCCAAACGTACGCGCCCCAAACTTCGCAAGCGCCCCACGGAGCCATTAGTTGTCCCGGTCCGATAAAAAACAGACCGCTTGTCGCAAAAGCCAGTCCAAGAAAATCGCGCCTACCGTCGACTACTAAGAATTTTGAGCGCGCTTGCATCAGCGCAAGCGCTATAAAATACAAAGCAAGCGGAAAGGTAGCCGCACAGAAATAAAAAGCCGTCATCGGCGCAAGCCTCCACCAAACACGCGCATCGTCTTGCGCCAAATTTTAACGGATCAATTCTTGTTCGTCGCCTCTCCGTCCGACGCGCCGTCGGTCGGAACACCGTCGGTTGAAACGTCGCCCGTTGAAACGTCGCCGACGTTTTTGGTCGCTTGCGTTTCCTCGACGTTCTTTTCCTTCTCCTGCTTCGCCTCTTGTTGAGAAACGTCGGCAGGTTGAGGCGCAAATTTACTAAAGACGTTCTTCTGCAACGAAATATATGATCCAACGCATGCAAAAATCAACGCGATTACCAAGAAGACGTTGAAAATCGCGCGTTTTGCGCCTTTGCCAACGGAGTCGCCAATATAGCTCTTCTTGTTGTTCAAGTAGAAGAAGATAAAATACGCGATCGGCAACATCGTAAAGCATACGGCGGACGCGACGACCGGAAACCACATCGGCAAACTAACGACGACGCCTAAATAACCAATACAAGGCGTCAACGCAAAGAGTCTGAAACGTTTTTGCGTCATTTTCAGTCCGAGCATTTCGCACATCGTGAATCCGCAAGCGACCATATGCACGCTGACTGCGCCTCCGCACATCCCCATCAATCCGAGACAGAAAATAACGCGTCCTCCGGGTATGCCTTGGAACGCATCCGCAGCTCCAAGAGGCGTCAAACCAGTTTGAACGGCGTCGGAGCCGTTATAAACGCCCGTTACGGTCATCGCGATAATGATTAAAGAGGTGACGATCGTAAAGGGTAGGAACATCGTCATTCCCAAATCCCAACGCGCCAGCTTTTTATGTTCGGCGCCCCATCCTTTCGCCAAGAGCGAATAAGGGTAAAGGAACGTCATATTGATACCGACGGCGGCGCCCAACATACCTAAGACTTGCAGGATGGTAGCCGAATCGACGGCGCCCGTCGCGGGATTTTTCGGGAACCCATAATAACCGCAAAAGCCTTTAACAACTTCCATCCAGTCGACGCGTCCAATATTTAAAACGCAGACGAGTAAAAAGAAAATAATAACCAAGGCGATCATCGTGCGCAAGAAGCGTTCGTAAATTTTAACGCCCTTAGCGCCCTTGCCGTAGTTAAAGACGACGATAATATTCATTGCAAGAATAAAAGCGCCGACGAGAAAACTTACGACAAACCCTAACGGGGTAATACCGGCGCTAATTTTAAACCCGAGGAAATCAATAACTTGAGGCATTCCTTCTGGTATTGCTTTAGTAACGGTCAATCCAGCCATAGAGGCCAAGTCGCGTCCGGCGCCGGCCAGCAACGCGTATTGTGGAAAATGCCAAATGACGGACGACAAAATCGTTCCAAGCGCCCACAGAAAAACGAGCGGCTTCCATATTTCCTTACCGAAAGATTGATAAGGTCGTTCTCCTCGCGTTAAGACGACGTTAGAAAGCGCGCCCAACATCATTACGCCTAAAAACATTGCAAGGGGTTGAACCCAAAGCAATTTATATCCAAAGGAGGCGCCGGCAAGTACGGAGGCCGTCGCGCTACCCGCGCCAAGAGTCATCGCGCTTTGCAACAACCCCGGACCTGTTCGCTTGACATACCCCCAAGAACGCTTGTTCAACGGCAACGTTTCTAAACGTTGAAGTTCGGCTCTTTCAGCGGCAAGTTTTTCCGGATTCCATTTCGGACTCATCGGCAAGCCCGAATCCGCTTGTTGTTCGGCGTTTTTTTCTATTTCCGTCGTCATCGACAATTATACCTCGTCTTACAGAAAAGGCTCGACCCCCTTTAGGCGTCGTCAAATTCAAATGAATTCCCCACCCCAATAAAATCTCGAACGTTCGGTTTAAAATTTACGGAGGCGTAAATTCCAAACGCGTTCCTCCCATTATTATAAACGCGGCGGGTCGACGTTTCAAGAGAATGATAAAAAAAGAAAGAAAAAGAACGCAAAAAAAAACACATAGGCGCTTTTTCCCTTAAAAATTAACAAAGGGGCGCGTTCACTCTAAATCGACTCGTCCTCGTTCTTTTTTCTTCGCCGAAAGACGTTTTTTCGAATCAAGTCGGCGCAAGATCGAACCGTAAGTCGGTTTGGTAGGAATACGTTTCTTTGGCTTTTTCGACGCTTTTAGAAGGGCGTCTTTCAATTTCCTCAAGCAAGCGTCTTTGTTTTTCGGCGCGTCGCGTGAAATTTGACTCGTGATTACGACGTCGCCCGATGCGGTCGTCCACGAAGGATACAACGTCTTAAAGCGTTCGATTATTTCGGAATCCAAACGTCCGGAATTTAAATTCCAACGCAAACGCGCCTTGCTTGAAACTTTATTGACGTTTTGTCCCCCCGGTCCCGAACTACGCGCGTAAGTTATTTCAATTTCGGACAACGGAATAGAACACACGCCCGGTATTTCCAACGACGTCAAAGAATTCTGGTTATTAACGCCCCCGTCGTTAGAAACGGTCGCTCGTCCTGAATTGTCTTCTGATACGGCGTTTTTTATATTCTTCATATTCGTTTCCAGCTTTTTACCTTTTTCCTATTGCCAAAAACGCCTCTATTAACGATAATGACGCGCGCTACAGGACAATATGCGTTTTGGTATTGTATTATAAAACGCCAAACGCGCAACAAGTCGCTTGTCGAGATTCGCCAAACGTTTGTTAGTTTATCGAATCTACGCGACGCTAAACTCAGGTTTAAGGAGAAACCGCCGTGCCGGAAAATAAAGAAAAAGAAAACGCCGCCCCAACAGCAGTCCGTCCTCAGCTCAAAATCGACGATTCGCACGTCGTCGCTTCCTATGCGAATTTTTGCCGCGTTACCGGCACGCCTGAAGAATTGATCGTCGATTTTGGTCTCAATCCTCAACCGATGGGCGTTCCTGCGGAACCGATCCCGGTTTCCCAACGCATCGTCGTCAATTTCTTTACGGCTAAACGCCTGTATCACGCGCTTGGAATGACGCTTCAACGTCACGAGGCCGCGTTTGGCGCTTTGGAAGTCGACGTCAACAAACGCGTTCAGCGTCAGTAGTTTATTTGCGCGACGCAACGTTTTGTTTTTAACGCGCTTTGTTTTTAACGCGTTTTGCATCGTTCAGAAGACCGAGCGTATCGCTCGGTCTTTTTATAAGGACGCGCTTTCGATTCCATATTATTTCAACGCATAAATAGCAAGATTTTTGTCGATCAATGACTATCTGTCCGTTACTTAGCGGAAGTTCGGGAAACGCGACTTACGTCGCAAGCGGTTCGACTCGCGTTTTAATCGACGCGGGCGCGACTGGAACTCAACTTGAGAACAGCCTTCGTCAAATCGGAGTCGACCCACGAACGTTGACTTGCCTCTTAGCGACGCACGCGCATTCGGATCATATTTCGGGGCTTGGCGTTCTATCGCGACGCTACCGGCTTCCAATCTACGCGAGTATCGGCGTTTGGGACGACCTGCTTAAAGGCGACAAAATAGGTCGCGTTCCTCCTTGTTTTATCAAGGTTTTTCGTAGTATTAATACCGATCAAGAATTAGATTTAGGCGAATTGCGCGCTAAATATTTTTCGACGCCGCACGACGCCTACGACTCGGTGGGATACGTGTTGACCGACGGCAAAAAATCTTTTGGTCTTGCCACGGATTTCGGACACGTGACGCCTTGCATACGTAGTTCTTTATTTGGTTGCGACGTCGTATTGTTAGAAGCCAATCACGACGTCGAAATGTTGTTGAACGGACCGTATCCATATCCGCTCAAACAACGAATCCTTTCGGACGAAGGTCATCTTAGCAACGAAGCCGCAGGACGCTTCGCGGTCGAACTCGTCAAAAGCGGCGTAAAAACTATCTATTTAGGGCATCTTAGTTTGCATAACAACACGCAACGTTTGGCGTATGACGCCGTAAAACAAGCGTTGCTCGACGCGGGGCTCGAGACGCCTCGCGACGTCGAAGTTTATATGACAAGACGAGACGAACCGAGTCGTCTGCTTGATTTGTAGAAACAACGAAAGGAGCGTTCCCTTGATTCTCAATCTGATCTATTTGTCGACGCTACTTCTCGTTTCGCCTTTTTTATGTTATCGCGCTTGGCGTTATAAAAAATATCGCGACGGCTGGGGACAAAAAATATTAGGTCTAGCGCCTCGACTCGCGCCCCTTCAAGGAGAACGTAAACGAATCTGGTTTCACGCGGTCAGCGTCGGAGAAGTCAATCTGCTCAAACCTCTTGTCGCCGAATTGCAAGCGAGGCGTCCAGATTGGGAATTTGTCGTTTCCGCAACTTCTAAAACGGGATTCGAACTAGCTCGACGTCTATTTGGCGATATTTCAACCGTTTTTTATTGTCCTCTTGACTTCACTTGGTCCGTTAAACGCGCCCTACGACGCATCAAGCCCGACGCGTTGATTCTCGTCGAGTTGGAACTTTGGCCCAATCTTGTGAAAGCCGCGCGCAAACGCGGCGTCAAAATCGCAATCGTTAACGGACGTATTAGCGACGCATCCTTCACGACCTACAATTACGTTCGTCGTTTTCTTGCCTCAACTTTTCAGCGCGTCGACCTAATCATAGCGCAAGACGAACTAGCGGCGGGCTACTTTCGCGCGCTCTCGCCGACGCCGGAACGCGTCGTCGTTTCTGGTTCGATCAAATTTGACGGAATTCAAACGGATAGAAACAATCCGAAAACCCAAGAATTAGCGCGTTTGGCCGGCGTAACGCCTCAAGACGTCGCGTATCTATGCGGCAGTACGCAAGCGCCGGAAGAAGTCGGCGCCATAGAGACGTATCGACGGCTCTATCGAGAATTTCCCAATCTCAAACTAATCGTCGTTCCTCGGCACAAAGAACGCTTTGAAGAAGTCGCCAAATTACTCGACGCCTCCGGCTTTCTATGGACGCGTCGTTCGTCGCTTGACCCAAACTCGCCGCCAACGGGCGAAGGGGCGCGAATTCTATTAGTGGACGCGTTAGGCGAACTGGGAGCTTGGTGGGGATTGGCGCAAATTGCCTTTGTCGGCGGAAGTTGGGGTAATCGCGGCGGTCAAAATATGCTGGAACCGGCGGGATACGGCGCGACCGTTTCATTTGGTCCCAACACTCGTAATTTTCGAACGATCGTGGAAACTCTTCTGCGCGCAAAATCGGCGGTAGTCGTCGCAAACGTCGACGAATCGACTGCGTTTGTCCGCAAATGTCTAGAAAACGTTTCATATCGCGAAACGCTTGGCGAATCCGCGCGGCAAATAGTTCTTCAAAATCGAGGCGCGACTCGACGAACTTTCGACGCCCTAATTAAGTTGTTAGAGAATTGACGTCGTTTTTTAGGTTCCAGACGTCGACGTTTCGCCGACGTCGGCGTCCTCGCGCAAAATTTCGACGTCCTTTCAATCTCGTCGACTCGCGCGTACGTTCGCCAAAGTCGTTGAAAGACGTCTCGTTTTCTGCATTGTATTATTCTTAATAATATATTCCGAATAAAATAGGCGTCGACGCTCATTTGAGGGGCGTGTTATTCAATTAAGCACTATTGATAAAATCGTTTTACTTGATACACTTTATATCAAAATAAATAAAAGAGGAAGGTTTTTTTAAAAATTTGCTTTACGAGCGTTGAATAAGGGGCTAAATTATACGATACGATACAGTGATTACGTCGAGTTGGCAAGACGCGCAAAATAAAGCGCTCGCATAACAGAACGCAATACGTTGAACAGAATCGAAATTGTTCGCCTTTGTTTCCTCAAGGACGAACCTGTTTCGAATCGCATACACACGCCTTTATACGCTTGGCGCGAGGATCGTTGCAATGAGTAAGCTCCAAAAAGACAAAGAAATAATATCGTCGACGCTAAAATCCGTCGACAAAGCGTCGCCCCTAAGCGCGCGCGTTATTTGCGTCGCCGTCGCTTTGGGCGCTTTGTGTTTGCTTCCAGCATACGCCGCGCCTCAAGACCCCGCTCCTGCGGAAAGCGCCTCTGCCGCGCCTGCCGCGCCGACGCAACCGACGGAAGAAGAACGTCGCGCCGCGTTGGACAAAGTCGGCGTCAATTCGCCCGCCGACATTCCTAATCCGACCGAAGATCCGGCGGGCGCCGCCGCATTGGCTACGAAAGTGGAAGACGCGTTAGCCAATCCCGATCCGCCGACGCCGAAACCTTCCGTCGCGGTTAAATTGGTCGATTTCGATCCGAAAAAGAGTTACTCGCGCTTGCTCTATCCGAGCGTCGCGACGCGAGTCGGCTTGTCTGAAGAACAGAACAAGCGAATCGGAGAATTGATGACCGAGCGCGCGCAAAAACTGGCCAACGCGCCCAAAGAAGAGTGGAACGCGATCACGTCGGAGTCTGAAAAAGCGCTCGAGGCGGTTTTGACGCTCGAACAAAACGAACGCTTTAAGAGAGGCATCACCGAAAAAACGATCGTTTTGCGTTTTAGTAAGGAAAAATGGGTCGACGTTCTAAGTTGGTTTGCCTCTGAAGTAGGGCTCCAGCTCGTAATGAACGCGCCGCCTCAAGGCACCTTCACCTACAGCGACAAAACGGCTTACGCGCCTAAAGACGCGCTTGATATTCTTAACGGCTATCTTAATTTCAAAGGATATACGTTAATTCGTTATAACGACTTGTTAATTCTGCACGATTTCAAACTCGGCGCGCTTCCCCTTCAATATCTCCCTAAAATCGAGCCGGAAGATTTGCCCAATCAAAGCCGATTCGATTACGTCGCGTTGACGATTCCGCTTGAGCGACGCAATATGAACGCGGTGCGTCAAACGATTCAGCCCTTTATGGGACCGTACTGCGTCTTGCGTTCTCTAGCCGGCAATTCGCTTATGGTTGTCGATTCGGTAAATTCGTTGCGCGAAATTTACCAAGCGGCGTTGTCCGTTTACAACCCCGACCCGCGCCCTGAAGACGTTCAACGAGATCAAAGACGCGATCGCCAAGGTCCCCCGCCCGAGACGCCCCAATGGCGCGCTTATGAATTAGGCGGGATTGCATATACGACGATCCAAGAACAAGTCGAAATTTTTGCGCCCAGCGCCAAGCCGTTGTACAATCCTCAATCGGACACGTTGCACTACCTTGCCGTTCCTAGCGTTCTGAACGTCGTCGACGGTTTGATCGCCAAGTTAAAGGAAGGCGTCGACCCCGCCAAAAACGCGATCGTCAAAACTTATTCGCTCGACAGTCTCACTAGCGCTTCCGGCGTGGAGTTGTGGGCGATGGCGCGACGTATGGGACCCAACGCGGGCGGAGGCGCGTTCCGTCAATTTGGACAAGGCGCCAACCAAGAGTTCTTTACGCAACTTGTCGACGCTCTACAAAAAGGCTCTCCCGACGCGCAAATTGAACTCAACGAGACCGCGCGCAAACTGTTCGTCGTCGCTTCAGCCGCCGATCACGAGAAAATTGCGTCGACAATTTCCAGCTTGACGGCGCCGACGGAAGAGTCTGAAACTCCGACTTTCAAAATTTATCGTTTATCGAGTTCCAGTTCGCGTTCCTATTCGCCTGGAATGATCGATCCGACGATCGCGATCGTTCTCCGCGTAACCGCTCCTTTGGCTCAAACTTTCCCGACAAGCGACGGGGGCATAATGGTTATCGGTACGCAAGCGGAACAAGACGCGGTCGCCAAAGCGTTGAAGGACTACGAAGCCGACGTCGACGCGCCGGATCAGCAGTTCGAATTTAAAGCCTACGCGCTTACGACTCGTCAAGTCTCTCGTTTCACGCAAATTTACGCGCAAATTTCTTCGACGCCCGAAATGCGCGGCGCCGTGCGAATTCCCGATCCGTATATTCCGACGCGTTTCGCCATATGGGGCAAGCCCGCGCAACAAGCGCAAGTGGCGCGCATTGTCGAACAAATCGCCGCCGCCGAGGACTACGTCAAAGACGAAGTCGTTCCGCAAGGATTGCCCGAGCCGCAAGAACCCGCGCCTGCGATGGCTGAACCTGCGCCCGCTCCGGCTGAACCCGCGCCCGCTCCGGCTGAACCTGCGCCCGCTCCGGCTGAACCCGCGCCCGCTCCGGCTGAACCCGCGCCCGCTCCGGCTGAACCCGCGCCCGCTCCGGCTGAACCCGTGCCCGCTCCGGCTGAACCTGCGCCCGCTCCGGCTGAACCCGCGCCCGCTCCGGCTGAACCTCAAAAGCCGGTTGCGACGCCTTCCTCCGAGCCGGTCGTTCCTGCGGAACAAACTTTCAGTTCGAACGAATCGCAAATTGGCGCCGAGCAAGAAGCGCTTAACGCCGGTAATAAAAACGCGTTTACCATTGGAGATCACGGAGTCTATATGACGGTGATTCCGATCAAACGCGTCTCTATTAGCACGGCCAATTCGATTTTGACCAATATGATTCCCGGTCTGGACGTTACGATCGACTATGCGTCGCCCTCGCTTGTCGTCTACGGCTCGAAATCTGCGGTCGACTCGGCTGTTCAACTGGCGGCGCGTTTAGAAGGACAGCTTGACTACGTTTTGGAAATCGTCGATTTAACGAAGGAACTGCCGACCGAAGTAGTTTCCGCGTTGCCTCGAATCGAGCCGCGCGTCGTTTCGACTTATGATCGCGCGAATCAACGCATAATTCTTTCTGGAAGTCCTTCCGACGTCGCCCGTATGAAGGTTTATATCGCTCAAATTCAAAATTCGACGACCGACGAGAAAGACGGAGTGTTCTATCTCGACGTCGAACGCGACGTTCCGAATCAAATTCAAGATTACGTCAAGCGCGCCGTTCCCGGTTCTGAAATTTCCTACGACGGTTCAAACCGCCGTTTCAC
>JAZUGM010000047.1:0-44242 GCA_045641205.1 Thermoguttaceae bacterium | reverse complement strand
TCCGAAGAACCCTTGCCGCTCGACTTGCATGCCTAATCCACGCCGCCAACGTTCATTCTGAGCCAGGATCAAACCCTTCAATTAATTTATTTCTTATCCGCTTGCGCGGAAATTTTCGTTCGATCTTGGGGAAATTCTCGGTCAAAAGAATTTCCTGCGTATGAATCGATCAATTTGGCTTCAAAGGTTGAGATTACTCTATTAAAATTAACCTCAACGGTTCTCACACTGTATGATTTGTCTTTACCTAGATGTCAAATATCAAGTTCGTCGCTCAAAGCGTATCAAACCGCCTCGTTGCAAACGACGGGAGTAATATATCAGAAGTTTTTTAAGCGTCAAGCAGTTTTTCCAAATATTTTTTATTTTTTCCAAGCAAACCTCGTTCAAACTAAACGGAACCACACGTTGCTTCAAAGCGCAAACCTTTATTTCTAAGCGATCGTCAACGTTTTAGACGCCAATAACGCAAGCGTTTACGAAAAGCCGCGTATCGACAATACGCGGATTCCTGAATTACCCAACAGGCGTAGCGAACACAGAAAAGTTATCATTTAAAAGTATTCTTACGTTCGACAAGTCGTTGGAAACGTAGTTCTGATTCAGGAGCGTTAAACCGACGTCTTCGATTTTGCGCCTTCACAAACCGAAACAGTCAGCGTATCGTCGATACGCAGCTTTCCGCAGACGCACACGCGCCGGATATACGTTAAACAAGTTCTCCTCTTTCTATTGGTTCTTCCAGTTTTCATCTACTCACGTTTCTCGTTATTGCGTCCGTTATTCCAACGTTGCAAACGCAAAGCGCCTAACATAACGCTCAACTCCTCAAAAACGCTTTAATCAAGTTTATCCACACTAACCATATTCCGTCGCTTATTACGTAAAAATTTATCGATTTAACGTCGCTCCCCCTTGCGTCCGCTATAGGACGTTATATAATCTAGACGGGTTATGTTTTGAGGCGTCGCCCTTGAGTTCCGTTCGATCTCGGCGCGCGTTCTTGCGACGGAATGCAAAATCTCGATCTTCGAGGTTTAACGCCTTATGCGAAAACGCTTTTGGCGCGTCGCCTTTTTGGTTCCCAAGTCGCGCCCCAACTAAGCGTTGTCAAAGCCTGTTAGGCAGTATCGTTCACACTGAGAAAAATGGAAAATCTTACGTTATGATGAATTTTCTGTCTTCGTCGATCGGTAAAAAGTTCATAATGAGCCTTACCGGCTTATTTTTAATAGTCTTCGTCACGTTGCACGCTTGCCTCAATTTGACGGCGTTGGCTTCTCGCGAATATTATGAAATCGCCTGCGAGTTTATGGGATCAAATTTGCTTGTTCAACTTATGGTTCCAGTTCTTGCCGGCGGTTTTATCGTCCATATCCTTTTTTCGATCGCTATTGAGTTCAAAAATCTAGCTTGTCGTCCTCGAACGATGCAGTATGCGGTCTCCAATAAAACGACGTGCCGTTGGTACGCCAAGAATATGTTCATTCTTGGAATTATCGTTATTGGCTTCCTTTTCATTCATCTTTTCCATTTCTGGGCAAAGATGCAGTTGCAAAGTTGGCTTGGAGGCGAAGAATCCAATCCTTACGATCTATTGGTAAGTCTTTTCTCGAGCTGGGGATACTGCGTTTTTTATATCGTTTGGGTTACGGCTCTCTTCTATCATATTAGGCACGGTTTCTGGAGCGCGTTCCAAACTATCGGACTTTCAAATTCCGTTTGGCTCCCGCGTCTACAATTCCTCGCAAGAGTTTATGCGACTGTGCTTTACATCGTGTTTATTTCGATCCCCGTTTGCGTCAAATTGTTTTTGCAAGGCAATTGAACCTAGCGTTGCAGGCAAGTCTGCGGTTAACTTCTCTGCGGTTAACTCCATAATTTGTCTGTCATAGTCTTGCTTTTTTGTAATTAACGTCGTTGTTTCGACCTCAACATTAAGTTATTAAAGAAAAAAAATGTCTGACCCTAGGTTGCAATCAGGAGTTCCAGAAGGGCCTTTAGCCGAGAAATGGACTCGTTATAAGGGACAAATTCATCTCGTCAGTCCGGCAAATAAGCGCAAGCTGGATATTATCGTCGTCGGAACCGGGTTAGGCGGCGCATCTGCAGCCGCCACGCTCGGCGAGTTGGGTTACAACGTCAAAGTTTTCTGCATTTCCGACAGTCCTCGTCGCGCGCACTCGATCGCCGCGCAAGGCGGTATTAACGCCGCGAAGAACTATCGCAACGACAACGACTCCGTCTACCGTTTGTTCTACGACACGATCAAAGGCGGCGACTTCCGCGCGCGCGAAGCGAACGTCTATCGTTTGGCGGAAGTCAGTTCCGCAATTATCGACAAATGCGTCGCGCAAGGCGTTCCTTTCGCGCGCGATTACGGCGGATATTTGGCCAACCGTTCTTTCGGAGGCGCGCAAGTCTCCCGTACCTTCTACGCTCGCGGTCAAACCGGCCAACAGTTGCTATTGGGCGCCTACGCTTCGATGAACCGCCAAATCGCCGCCGGCACGGTCAAAGCCTACAGTCGACGCGAAATGTTGGACTTGGTCGTAATCGACGGCAAGGCGCGCGGAATTATCGTTCGCAACCTTGTAACCGGCGAAATCGAGCGCTACGGCGCGCACGCGGTTATTCTCGCGACGGGCGGTTATGGAAACGCGTATTTCCTCTCCACCAACGCGATGAACAGCAACGGTTCCGCGTTGATTCAATGTTACAAGAAGGGCGCTTTCTTCGGCAATCCGTGTTACGTTCAGATTCACCCGACTTGTATTCCGGTTCACGGAGATCAACAGTCAAAATTGACGTTGATGTCCGAATCGCTTCGTAACGACGGACGTATTTGGGTTCCGAAAAAACTCGAAGACGTTGAAAAATTGCGTAAAGGCAAGATTAAGCCTTCGCAAATTCCCGAACAAGACCGCGATTACTATCTTGAACGTCGTTATCCGGCGTTCGGAAACCTCGTTCCTCGAGACGTCGCTTCGCGCGCGGCTAAGGAGCGTTGCGACGCCGGTTTCGGCGTCAATGAAACGGGGCTTGCCGTCTTCCTTGACTTCGCCGAGCCGATCAAGCGTCTTGGAAAGAAAACGATTTCGGAACGTTACGGAAACCTTTTCCAGATGTACGAAAAGATCACCGGCGTCGACCCGTATAAAGAGCCGATGCAAATTTATCCCGCGATTCACTATACGATGGGCGGACTTTGGGTCGACTACTCCCTGATGACGACGCTCAAAGGTCTTTACGCGATCGGCGAAGCAAACTTCAGCGACCACGGCGGCAACCGTTTAGGCGCTTCCGCGCTGATGCAAGGTCTGGCCGACGGTTATTACGTCGTTCCTTATACGATCGGCGACTACCTCTCGCACGAAATTCAAACGCCGAAAATCGATACCAACGCGCCCGAATTCGACGAAGCCGAAAAAGCGATTCGCGCCAAAATTAAGAAGATTCTTAACGTCAAGGGAACCAAGCCGGTTGACGAACTCCACAAGAAATTGGGAACGATTATGTGGGAATACGTCGGTATGGCTCGCAACGACGCCGGTTTGCGCAAGGCGTTGAAGGGTATTGAAGAAGTTCGTGAAGAATTCTGGAAAGACGTTCGCGTTCCCGGCGAAAATACGGAATTTAACCAAGAATTGGAAAAAGCGATTCGTCTGATCGACTTCCTCGACATTGCGAAATTGATCGCGCTCGACGCTCTCAATCGTACCGAGTCTTGCGGCGGTCACTTCCGTGAAGAAAGCCAGACGGAAACGGGCGAAGCGAAACGCGACGACGAAAACTTTATGTACGTTTCCGCTTGGGAATATCGAGGCGAAAAAGAAGACCCCGTGTTGCATAAAGAACCGTTGAACTACGAGACGATCAAAGTTCAAACAAGAAACTACAAAGATTAATTAGGGATCGGCTTACAGATTTGGATTCCGATCGTTCCCCGTTCCTCTAAATAATTAAATATAGACGTAAAAATGAAATTCACATTAAAAGTATGGCGTCAAAAAAACGCAAAGGCGAAGGGGCGTTTTGAAACTTACCGCGTCGACGGTATTTCTCCCGACACTTCCTTCCTCGAAATGCTTGACATTTTGAACAACAACCTTATTCGCGAAGGAAAAGAGCCGGTCTCGTTCGACCACGATTGTCGCGAGGGAATTTGCGGCGCGTGTTCGCTCTACATTAACGGTCGAGCGCACGGTCCGGACGACGAAGTCACCACGTGCCAGTTGACGGCGCGTCGTTTCGAAGACGGCAGCACGATTACCGTCGAGCCGTGGCGCGCCGCCGCGTTCCCGGTTATTAAGGACTTGGTCGTGGATCGTCGCGCGTTCGAGAAAATTCTTCAGGCGGGCGGATTCATTACGAACGACGGTATTGTTCCCGACGCAAACGTCGTTCAAATTTCCAAGAAAGACGCCGACGAATCGATGGACGCGTCCGCTTGTATCGGTTGCGGCGCCTGCGTCGCGACTTGCAAGAACGGTTCCGCGATGCTCTTCGTCGCGGCGCGCGTTTCCGCGTTGGCAAAATTGCCCCAAGGGCGCGTCGAGGCGGCAAAACGCGCTAAGGCGATGGTCGCAAAGATGGACGAGCTTGGTTTCGGCGCCTGTTCCAACACGCAAGCGTGTCAAGCCGAATGTCCGAAGGGCGTTTCTATCGCCCATATCGCGCGACTTAACAGAGAATTCCTGTTGGCGAAAGCGCAAGACTAAGCGCGCAAGACTAAGCGTCTTAGTTGAAGACGAACTATGAGTTGAAAACGCAATAAATCGACGTCGCTAGGCGCTTTCAGACGTCTTACGTTTGAAAGCCCCTTGCGCGTCGTATTTTTGTCTAGTTTTCGACGGTTTAAAGTACAAAATATACAACAACGATTCAAGAAAATCCGAATTTGCCGGAGACGTTCCCAGTGTTATCCAAAATTCTAAACGTTAAATACTTCGCGGCTATTCTTTTAGCGGCGTTGTGCGTTTACGCGTGCCAACAACTTACGGTCGCGCAAGACGCCGCCCCTGCCGAACAAGCCGCCGTCGAAGCGACGCAAGTTGAACAAACCGAAGCTCAAGGATCGGAAGCAAACGCTCAAACGGAAAATAACGAAGAAGCTAAAGCGGAAAAGCCCGCAAAAAATCCTACTCCGGCAAAAGACGAGAAAAAAAGCGACAAAAAAAAGAAGTCTTACCTTGAAAAAGTCTTCTGCACGCCGTTTAATATGATTCTTTTCCTTGTCTTCTTGATTACCGTTCTCGGTTATCTCCTTGGAAGGATCGAAATCAAGGGCGTCGGTTTAGGTACGGCGGGCGTGTTCCTCGTCGCGTTGGTCTTCGGGCATTTCGCTTGCGCCGACGACTCGTTGTTCCACAAAATCGGACTTGTTACGATCGATATGAAACAAATGAAGTCGTCGATGAAGCTGATCAGCGATCTTGGTTTGCTTTGCTTCGTCACGAGCGTCGGCTTTATCGCCGGTCCGAAATTCTTCACGAATTTGAAGAAAAACTACAAGTCCTACGCGTTAATCGGGCTCATCATTATCGGAACCGCTTCCCTTTCTTGCTGGGCGCTCGTTAAGTCCACCGACGTCGACGCCGCGATGCTTGTCGGCATTCTCTCCGGTTCTTTGACGACGACCCCCGGTTTTGCCGCCGCTAACGAAGTTCTCGCCAACGCCGACCAATCGCTTGTCGACGCTTACACGAACGCGGGCGTGTTTGCGACGTATCTTGCCGAAAACGGACTGGAAACGCTTTCGATCGAAGAAGCGCGTCAAGTTCTGGTCGATCGTTGCACCGTCGGGCACGCGATCGGTTATCCGTTTGGCGTCGTCGGCGTCGTTCTTTTCGTCCAACTCGTTCCGAAAATTCTTCGCGCCAATATCGCCGAAGAACAGAAGAAACTTCACGCGGCCGACGACGCGCAAGCCGAACGCAAACTTCCTGAAAATTTAATGAAGCTCGATCCCATCGGACTTGGACCTTTTGCTCTTGCCATTATTCTTGGTATCTTCTTGGGCAAAGTTAGTATTCCTCTCCCCGGCGGCGCGAACTTCTCGTTGGGCAACACCGGCGGCGCGCTTATTATGGGTCTGATTCTTGGACACTTCGGACATATTGGTCCGATCAGCATGCGTATTTCCAACGAATTTTTGCGATCCTTCCGCGAATACGGTCTGGTCTTCTTCCTTATCGGCGCGGGCGTTCCCGGCGGCGCGGGATTCGTTCACGACGTCAAACAATACGGGTTTATTCTCTTTGTTTACGGCGCCGTTATGGAAATTATCCCGATGTTGCTCGGCTACGTCTTTGCGCGTTACGTCGTCAAGCTCTGTATGCTAAACAACCTCGGCTCGATCACGGGCGGTATGACCTCGACGCCCGCGCTTGGCGCCTTGATCAACACCGCGAAGACCGACGACGTCGCCGCCGCTTACGCCGCGACTTATCCCGTCGCGCTGGTGTTGGTCGTCTTGGCGTCTCAATTCCTCGTCGCGCTGGTTTAGTCGCGCCGGTTAGACGCGCTAGTTAGTCGGAACGCTTGACGTCGAGTCGTTCCGTCTCGTTGCGTTGAAAAACAAACGACTATGAACAAAAGGTATTTTGTTCATAGTCGTTTTCATTTCTACTTTGTAAGCGTTCACGGAAAACGCGCGCGGTAAGACGCCGAATATAATTCGGCGGTTGGAATTACCAAAAAACGACGTCTTCAGGAGAATTAGTCGCATACGACCGCGCGTTTATGATCCAAATTCGCGCCTTTTATTCGGCGTCTTAAATTGAACGTACAATACGTTGTTCCACCTCAACCGCCGCATTAAATGCGACGGCTTACCGTGAACGACTCCCTTTCCCCATTGGTAGACGTTCGCAAAAAAAAAGAGAAAATTCCGCCGTCGACTAGTCGACTACAACTTGACGTTTAAAGAAGCTAGGAATCAAAACAACCCGCTATTCGCAGACAAAAGCCGTGCAACGTTTTAGAAGATTCTATTTTATTTTGGATCAAACAAGGAACGCCGCTCTTTTTGCGTCTCGTTCTCGCGCCCAAAGAACGTCGGATTCAAGCGTATAAACCATACGGTAAGCGTCCTCGTGCGTTTCGCCGTAATAATCGCGCGAAACCCATTGAGCGCGAAATCCAAAACCATGTAAAAAGAGCTGTCCTTCGACGTTTCTTTCGCGCACGTCGCAGACGACCGACGCGCGCCGGGGCGTCAATTTCTCGGCAAGTCGACTTAAAAGAGCAGAACCAATTCCTTGGCGTCGCTCCGATTCGGCGACCGCGCAACTCAACAATCGAATTTTACGCGCTCGCAATTCATAGAACAGATAACCCAAAACGTTATGTTCGCGTTCCACGACAAAACCGTCAAGACAACGACCTTCAAGGCAAAATTCAAACTCTTCGCGAGTCCAAGGGCAATCGAAAGAACGACGTTCGATCGCCAAAATAGCCTCGAGGTCGCGCGCAACGACTCGACGACTGCTCGACGCGTCGTCCCGATCGCGTCTATCGATTCTTGCGAACGTCTCGGGCTTGTTAAAAAACGACACTAGGGCGTCTTGCGTCAAAATAAATTCTCCTCGCTACGAGTATAAACGTTCGCGTCGACGGCAAACTCGACGTCAAATCCACCATATAACAAAAATCCCGTTATGACGCAATAGCGTTTTCCCGTTTCTGCAAGTCTCGAAATCGCTCAATCTCTATGGAAAAATTCGACAAAACTAGTTTTTTTTAACGAAAAAAAGAAATATTTGCGCCTCGTATCCCTTGTCGACCTTGCCAAGAGGTTTATGATTATAAGACAATAGTCGAATAATGTTCAGACGAGTCCCCCGCGCTAGGTTCGACCGCGCGCCTTGGGACGCGTCCCCTGTCGTTTTCGTTGAGGAACCCCGTATGTTCGATGAGATTGCCTACGCGGCGTTCGCGCAATGCGCGGCGCTTTTTGGAGCCGAAGCTCCCGCGACCGCGCCCCAAGGCGGCGGAGCGTTTAGCGCTATTATGATGATTTTTTTCGTCTTGATCGCGCTTTTCATCCTAATTGTATTGCCCAATAAATCGCGCGACAAACAAGCGCAAAAACTCATTAATTCCTTGAAAGTCAACGACAAGGTCTTGACGACCGGCGGAATTATCGGCTCGATTTATTCGATCGACAAAGAAGCGGGCGAAGTCGTCTTGCGCGTCGACGATACGAACAACGTCAAAATAAAGTTCGCCGTTAGCGCGATCTACTTTGTCTATAATAAAGACGCCGCCGACAAGGTCGCGAAAGACAAGGCGTCAAAAGACAAGGCGTCCGTGAAAGAGAAAAAATAAAACGCAGAAATTATAAAAAACGACGTCGGCGCGACTACGTTAAACGTCGCGCATCGTCGCGCGTTGCGCATACGTTAAGCGTTCGTCGTTTCACGCGACGCGCGTTCGTCCTAACTAGCGCGATTTACTTTGTTTGTTTGTTTTACCCCCGACTAACGCGGTTTTTCCGTTTCGACCCTCGCAACGAGCGATTCGGTCGTCCGAGGGCGCGTCGGGAAAACTTGAGTTAATTAAATAACGATTTGACCAAATGACTAACGAAAAACTCTCGTTAAGACCTTTCGTTTTAGGTCTTGCAACGCTTGTCGCGTTTGTCGTCGCTTCGTCGACCGTAACATTCGCGCAGGACGAATCGACCGATCAAGCGGCGATCTCCGTCGAACAAAGCGCCGTCGAACAAAGCGCCGCGCCCGTAGCGTCGGAAGAGCCTGTGTCCGCCGACGAGACCGCGTCCTCGGAGAACGCCGAGCCTAGCGCCGAAACTAGCGCCGAAACTAGCGCCGAAACTAACGCCGAGCCTAGCGCAGAAACTAACGTCGAGCTAGCGCCCGTCGCGTCGGAAGCGCAAGTTAAGGAAGTAAATCCTAACGCTTGGACTCTCCGAGACTATTGTTTGCTTCTCATTCTCGTCGCGATCGTCGCCGTTTCGATTCTTTTCTCCAATTTTTGCGCGAAAAAGTTCCGACTCGAAGAATTTCGTTTCGGATATTTCGTTATCGCGTTCCTTTTTATCTTCGGTTTAGCTTCGACGATTTCCGGATTGAAGCAACATCGCGTCAATCTTGGTATCGACTTGCGCGGCGGTTCGATCCTTGTTTATCACGTCGATCCGGCGGATAATTCCGGCGCTACGACCGTCTCGAACGAGGATATGAGCCAGTTGAAAAACGCGATTATGAAGCGTATCAACCCGAGCGGCGTCCGTGAAATCTCGATCCAAGAACTTGGCGGCAACACGGAAATCAAGATCACGATTCCAGAAGCGGACGACGCCGAAGTCGCGCGACTCGAACGCGTCGTCAACGACACGGGTCAATTAAAGTTCCGTATTCTCGCGTCGACGCTTTCGACCGACGAACGCGAAAAGGCGGTCGTCGCCCTTTCGCAACGCGAGGAATTCAAGAATTCGTGGAGCGTTTCGCTTGACGAATCGACGCCCGGCGATCCCGTCGTCGTCGCCGCAACTTGGTTGCCCGTCGACCCCACGCAAGAAGACGTCATTGTTCAAGGCGTCGTCGCTCGTCCGTCGCAATATGAAGCGCGCGAAGACGAAGTCGCTTCCGCGCCTCGCTTCGACGTTCTCGTTCTTGAGTTGGCGACCGGCTTTGAAGTCGACGGTCATCACATTGATTTCGTTCAAGAAAGCGTCGGCAATATGGGCGAGCCGGAAGTCGTCTTTACGATGAAGGCGGACGGCGCTAAGAATATGCAACGTTTGACGGATCGTTACAAGGCGAATCCCGGTCGAGACCGCGGTCGTCAACTCGGCGTCGTCTTCAACAATCGCCTTTTCAGCGCGCCTAATATCAAGAGTACGATTAGCGATCGCGGCTCGATCACGTTCGGCAACGATCTTTCGCCCGAATCGCGCCAACGTATTCAAGGTGAAGTTAGCGACTTGATCGCCGTTATGCACGCGGGCGTTCTTCCCGCCAAACTTTCGGCCAAGCCGGTTACGAAAATGGTCACCGGACCGACCCTTGGCGCCGACACGATCAAAAAAGGCAAGAGCGCCATTCTTTGGGGCGGCGTCCTTGTCCTTGTCTTTATGATTATGTACTACGGATTTGGCGGTTTTATCGCTACGTTCGCGGTCTTAATGAATCTCCTCTTGATTATGTTTTCGATGATTGCAATGCGCGCCGCCTTTACGTTGCCCGGTCTTGCGGGTCTTGTTTTGACGGTCGGTATGGCGGTCGACGCGAACGTTCTTATCTTCGAACGCATCCGTGAAGAAATCAACGGCGGCGCGACGCTTCGTATGGCGATTCGCAACGGTTACGGTCGAGCGTTCACTGCGATTTTCGACTCCAACATCACGACGATGTTGACCGCGTGGATTCTGTATCTCGTCGGTTCCGAACAAATCAAGAGCTTCGCCGTCACGTTGTTCCTCGGCGTCTTGTTCAGCATGCTGACCGCGACTTACGTTTGTCGTATTATCTTCCAAACCTGCGAAAAAGCCGGTTGGATCGGAAAGAACTGCGTTTCGCCGTTGGTTCCCGGCATTAAGCCGTTGGGCAAACCGAATATCGACTTCTTCAAATGGAGTCAGAAGACTTGGCGCGTCTCCGTCCTGATCATTATTGTCGGTTTGGTCGCCGTCGGCGTCCGCGGAAAGGGCGTCTTTGACGTCGACTTCGTGGGCGGCGTCGAAATTCAGACGGTCTTTACCGAGCCGATCGAAATTTCCGAAGTTCGTTCGACGATGAAAGAACTGCCCGACTTGTCCGTCAGTGAATTGTCGCTCGAAAAAGACCGCGACGGCAACGTCGTTCAGCCGAACACGTGCTACTCGATTAGCGCGTCGTGCCCCGTCGACAAAACCGCCGACGAATTCCGCGTCGAAGTTGAAAATCTGATGAAAAAGAACTTCGAAGGTAAATTGCGCCACTATTCGATGGAATACGAGATCGGCGAAACGCAAATGGTTACCCCGACGGGCGCCACGATCGCTAAGCCGGAAACAACCGCCGTCGTTAAAGTCAATCCCGCTCTTAGCCGCGAAGTCGTCGCCGGTTATTTCCAAGACGTTCTCGGCGAGGAATCCAAGCTGACCTACAACGTTACGAACGAAGCCTACGCGAACGGTTCCGACGCGGCCGCGACGGAATGGAACGTCGTGTTTGATTCGGATAATAAAGACGAAATTAAAGTCGCGGTCGACGGCGTTCAAAAGCTGGTCGACGATCAATCCGCTTTTGAAGCGTCCAACACCGTCGGTTCGACCGTCGCGTCCTACGCGCGCACGCAAGGCGTCTTGGCGCTTTTGGGCAGTTTGGTCTGCATTATCGGTTACCTATGGTTCCGATTCAAACGCGCCGTCTTTGGTCTTTCCGCCGTCGTCGGTTTGATTCACGACGTCTGCTTCGTCCTTGGGCTCATCGGTTTGAGCTACTGGCTCGCCGCCGGTCTTTCCTTCCTTGGCGTCAATCAGTTCAAAATCGGTCTGGCGACCGTCGCCGCGTTCCTGACCCTTATCGGGTACTCCTTGAACGACACGATCGTTTTGTTCGACCGTATGCGCGAAGTTCGCGGCAAGACGGAAGCCTTGTCGAAGGAAATCGTCAACAAAGCGACGAATCAAGTTTTGAGTCGTACTATTTTGACGTCCGTTACGACGTTGTTCTCGGCGGTCGTTCTATACTGCTTCGGCGGCGCGGGTATTCACACCTTCGCGTTCGCGATGATGATCGGCGTCGTCGTCGGTACTTACAGCTCCATCTTCATTTGCGCGCCCTTCTTGTACTGGTTGCTTCAAAAGCAAAACTCGAAGGCGCCTTCGCAACGCGTTAGCGGCAGAAAGAAGTAAGAGTTAAAAAAGCGTTTAGAAACGCAGAAAGCCGCGCGGTTACGCGCGGCTTTTTTTTCGCATTACGAGGCTATTAAAGCAAAGCGCCCGTTCAGGAAAACCGTCAAATGTAATTCGGCAGTGGAATTACCTCAAAAACAAAGATTCTAAAAAGACCGAAGCAAGAATCGTCGTGTTTACGACGTTCCCAATCTAAACTTTTATTTGAAATCAACGCGCCGACAAACGCCGTCTAATCGGCGCTTGTTGACTTTACACAGACGATCGGCATTGATCAAATTATCTTAATGCAACGCTCGTACTAATTCATTGCCTAAAACGCTTACGCCTGTAGCTTCTCGTAACTCTCGATGAACGCTTATAGCTACTTGAACTTGAATATTTTTAAAGTCTTGCCGAACGTTTTCAAAGCGTCGCCGATATACGCTTCAGCTCCAATAGATTTTAAAAGCCATATGACAAATGGTATCGCGATTGCCACACAAAATATTAATACGATGACAAAGAATAAAACAGGATTATCGCTTATCAGACGTAAAATATCCGCCTTTGATAAAGTTTTAAAAACACAAGTCGAATGCCAAATAATAGAGAGGAAACAAAAAGACAAACAGACGAAAGAATACAAAAGAACCAGCCCCGCCAACAATTCTATGCTCGTCACAACATATTTTTTAAACCGTCCAAAACGCTGAGGAAACCTTCTACGGTCGTCAATAATCGCTTCGCAAAGAATTTGTAAAATTTTCTCGACGCAATCGTCCCGTTTCTTTTTATTCCATTTCTTTAAAGGTTCGATATTTTCTTCAATTTTCGAACGCCATACGCCGTCTATGGAAGCCAGAAGTTGTTTGTTCTTCTTTGATAAAGTCATATCGCTAAAACAGGTGTAATAAAGCGTATATTTTCGTCGACGCATTCTTTAAGAAAAGAACGCGTCCAAACGTTTCAAAGTTGTTTTCGCTTATATGACGCTCTTGAATAACGAGAAACAATCCTCTCGCCAAGTTTCCACAACACTACTAAATACACAAACATCATCTGTGGAATCAATACGAGCGTAAAAATAGCAAAGTGAGGAGAACGTATAGACGCTCCCAACGAAACAAACAACACCAACCACAAAATCGCTTCGGACACAACCATCAAAATCAAGAAAGACGCAACATACCAAAATATCCGTCGTTCCCTGCCATTGTTTGCAACCGCCGCGTTAAAACGGTCGACCAGCGCCGTAACAGAATTAGTTAATTCGTTTACAGATTCGTTTAACGCCCGTTCGTCTTGTTCGGTTTCTGCTCGTTCTGCAACAACGCCAACCTCGGCTATAACGGTCTCAGTTTCATCAAGACATTTTCGAAGGGAATTACGCTTCGCGACAGGAAGGGCGTCGAAAAAATTGTCTCTTTTGAGTTCGCTAAGAACACGCGAAAGTATTATAAGATTCTCTTTCCAAGGTTTCGATCCGTCCAAAACGTTATTAGAAACGCCAACCATCGCATTTTTCTGCATAGCGTCCGAATTCATCGTTTCAACCTACGTCTCATATGTTATAACCGCGTAACAATGTCTCCTTCTTTCGTAACAACGAAAGAACATAACGACATATTAACATTGTAGACGTGATTAAGGAAGATTTCTTCGTATAAAAATGGAGAAAATCTCAAAAAAGATGAAAAAAAGTAAAAAAATCATCAAAAAGGGCGCTCCTTTAAAGAAGAAAATTGACAAAGACGACAAGAGAGTTTCCAAGGCGCGCCTATCAAGAAATAATCTTCGGAGTTAATTCCACCATTAATTCAGACGATCGAACGCATATTGTGCAAACGTCAATTCCTATTCTCATACATTCCGACGCGTTCCAGTAGTACGCGTCGAAACATATTTCAACGACTCAGGCAAAAGTCATAAATCGTCAAAGCGATTAATACGGATTCGAAGCGGCAATTTCCCAAGCGCGGACGGTTCCGACGTTAATCGTAGATTCCCCGTCGTTCCAAAGTGCGACGCCCTGCGCTTTATCCGGCGAAGTCGGATAAACGCGACGACAAATCGCCTGTTTGTCGTTGGCGTAAACTTCGACGACGGTTCGATCGACAAAAACGCGCAACGTCAAGCCTTCGTCGTCGTTCAAATCCAACGGCGCCGACTCAAGCGTCGGTCGCCCCGCTTTGCCGCTCTCGCGCGAATCGAAAACAAGTTTTTTCTCCGTCGCGTCGTAATAAAGCGTCGTTTTTTCGCCGTTCTCGACGTCTTCTCGCACAACGACGCCAAAACGTTCGACTTTCGCCAATTCTTCCGCCGTAAGCGTAATTTCTAATTCAAAGGAATCGCCGGGAAATCCGTCCAAAACGCTCTTGGCGTTCGGCGCGACTTTGACGTCGCTAAACGTTTTTTCATTAATTCTTAACGCTTCCAATTCCGGGACGGGCTTCATTCTAAGCGTTCCGTCTTCGCCCAGCCACAAAGTTCGCGGCAAGCCGTAAACGCCGCTCCAACCGTCGGCTATTTCGTTCTCGCGATTATCGAGCAACCACGCCCACATAATTTGACGTCCTTTTCCGTCGACCAACGCTTCCGGCGCGAAATACGCGTTGTCGATCCAAGTCATTCGTCCGTGATTCTCGGGAATAAAGCGGTCGTTTGCCTCGTCGTATTCGCCGACGTAATACTGACAGCCTTTATTATGACTAATAAAAAGCAAAAGATATTTGCCGGAAGGCGCGCCTCCGTCGGGCAACGACGGCAAAGGAAGAAAACTCGGGCACATATTGTCTTCGCTAACGTCCGTCCATTCGCTCCGACGTTGATAAAAGACGCCCTTGTAATTCCAATCTTTCAAGTCGTTCGATTCGAACAAATAGAGTCGATCCCCTTTCATATCTTCCGGGGCGTCTTCCGCGCGTCCGTACTTGTTGAGCAAGCAAAGATTGCCCGTCAAAACGTAGTATTTCCCGTCTTTTTTCCAAATGTTCGACGGGTCGGCGCTTCCGTAGCGCAACCAGCCCTCGGGCGTCTCGATTTCGGTGATTCCAAATTCCGTCGAAGGAATAATCGGATTATTTTCAAATTTCGTCCAGACGTCGTAAGGCGGCGCACTCTTTGCCGCGCCGATTCCCAAAGCGCCAAGTTCCCAATACGTCAAATAAGCGGTTCCGTCGTCGTCGAGAAAGGCGCCGCCGCTGAAACACCCGGAATCGCCGTCGCCGACTCCGATCGCGTCGGGACAATGGCGCCAATGAACCAAGTCGACGCTCGAAACGTGCCCCCAGCAGAAACTGGAGCCCGCGCGGTCGTAAAGATACATTAAATGATAGCGCCCGTTCGCGTAAAAACAGCCGTTCGGATCGCCCGGCATGCCGTTGTCTTCCGGGTCGACGAAATGCCAACGAGGACGATAAGGATCGTCGAGCAACTTTTCGCGCAAAAGTCGCGACGACTGCAACGCTTCCGAAGGAACGCGACTTGTCTTCGACCATTGTTTAGGAACGTCGACTTTAGCGCCTTCGACGCGATTCGAACGAATATAAACCTTGCCTTCGTCGGCGCCAAGAACAAGCGCGCCCTCCTTGATTTTGACGTCGCCGTCAAATGAAACGGAATTAAAACGTCCGGCTTTATCGAAAAGCCCGGAAGTCGCAAAATCAAACCAAGCCCAAGGCTCTACGCCGTCAAGCGGGACGCTCGGCTTCAACGACGCTATTTGCTCGCTCGTCAGCGCGACGTGATAAACGCGCGCGTCGCGAATGCGACCGACAAAAACGTCCTTCTGGTCTTGAATATGGCGCGGTCCGAAAAGAATCGTCGCGGATTCGTCAAATTCCTGCGCCGCGTCGATTTCGTAAGAAGAAACCAACGCGTCGTCGCGCCAAAGTTCGACCGTCTTGCCGCGATAAACGGCGACGACGCGAACAAAGTCGCCGTCGACCTCGGACTCGCGAACCCAAGAATCTTGCATCTTATTAGTACGACGATACCCGGAACTGCCGACCATCCAGACTTGCGGAGTCAATTCGCCAAAAACAAGCGCGTCGAACGCGTCCGGATTCGCCATATCGAGCGTCAAAGCGCTACCGCCGCGCTGATCGAGGGTCGAAGGCGACGCCCAAACGACCAGCGTTTTATCGCGGAGAACGCAAGGAGCGTCGCCAAAAACATACGAACAAAGCATCGACGACGCCATAAGCGTCGCGAATAAAAAACTAACAAATTTCCGTAGCATCGTCGTATTAATCCTTTACGTCTAGGAACGCGCGGTCGTAAGAATCCGATTTTACGCGTTACGTTTGACTGATCGTTTTCAAGCGCTCGTCCGAATCTGGAATCGTCGCGCAAGTTACGCGTCGGTTTTGCGAGTTCTTCATACTCGTTCCTTATTCAAACGTTTGCTTGAAATCTACGCGTAGTTTTATTCCTCTCGTATTGCCGATTATAACGATTTCAACGTTCGTTTTCAACCAAATATCCTCCCCTTCCGAATTTCCTTTAAACGGAACTATTTTTTTAAATCGGCAAATATTCGTCTCCATTTTCAAACGAACGTTTCTCTTCTTTTCTTTATACTTGCGTTTTTCACAAGTCTGTTTATAATACTCATATCGCATATTTTAACCGTTTTACGTGAGAAGTCAAAATGCACGTTATTTTGTTTGAAGACTCCGAAGTAACAAATTTATATCCAATCACGGTAGGTCGCGCGGCTTTTTCAATCAGCGTCGGTTCGTTGCGTCTGATCAATTTGGCTCGAGATTTCGGCGGCGAAATCGAACTGGCGGTTCGTCCTCACTTACGCGAGATTTTGCGCCAAGACGCGCCAGACGCTTGGACGCCGGAAAAAGGCGCGCGCAAAGGTCCGATTTTGTTTGTCAACGCGCGAATGGCGCCGCAAGCTTCTTTGCTTTACGCGTGGCGCAAACTTCTTGAAGTCGAATACGAACGGGGTGCGATTATTTATTCGGGCAGCGCGATCGCGGCGGCAATTTTACCGACGGCGGAATTTTTGCCGGAAAACGAAATTGGTCCGTCGCAGTTGCAAGGGCTTCTTCAAGACCTTGATTTGCCGATGATCTCTTCGCCTGTTCCGCTCGTTCTGATGAATCGCTCTTCCGACGCAATTCGCCTTCATATGAAAATACTCAACGACAATCTTGAAAGTCGAATTCAGTCGGGCGTTTACAAGGAAATTATGGACGGCGTTTTCGCGCCCAAGGAAGACGCCAAACGACCTAAGATAGGCGAATATTTCGTTTCCGACACGCGCAAAGGACCGATTATTCTCAGCGAAAACGTCGACGTCGGCGCGTTTTGTTTTATGCGCGGTCCCATTTATATCGGACCAAAGTCGAAAATCATCGAACATTCGGCAATCAAGGACTTTGTGGCGATTAGTTCCGTCTGCAAAGTTGGAGGCGAAGTGGAAGCGACGACGATCGAGCCGTACTCCAACAAACAGCACCACGGTTTCCTTGGGCATAGTTATCTTGGCAGCTGGATCAATCTTGGGGCGGGCACGTGCAACAGCGACTTGAAAAACTCGTACAACGAAGTTATGCAAGAGACGCCCTACGGTCGTTTTTCCTCTCAGATGCAATTCCTCGGCTGCGTCGTCGGCGACTACACTAAAACGGCGATCAACACGAGTATTTTCACGGGCAAAACGATCGGAGCGTGCAGTATGATCTACGGATTCGTAACGACCGCCGTTCCAAGTTTCGTAAATTACGCGCGTTCCTTTGGACAGATAACGGAATTGCCCGTCGAATTGACGATTCTATCTCAAGAGCGTATGTTCTCGCGCCGCAACGTCAAGCAACGAGAATGCGATAAAAAATTGATACGCGACATGTACGAACTTACGCGCGGCGAACGTCAACTTGCAAGCGAGCCGTTGGCGCTTTAAAAAACGCGTCGCGCGGTCTTGCTTACGTCTAACAAAAACGTTATATTACGGCTCGACGACGCCGAAAGGGTCGAAGCGAGGGCGCGCTTTTTTCGCGTGCAAACGGTCGTATAAGCGGTCAAAAACGGTCGACGTTCAATACGGCGTCGACGACAAAACGCTCAAGGGGCAGTTGTGGATTTAGACAAATTATTAGGTCGTCCGTGCGGTTGGTTGCGCGGCAACGGCGCGGATTCGGACGTCGTTATTTCCAGTCGAGCGCGGTTGACGCGCAACTTCGCCGGTTTTCCTTTTGTAAATCGCGCGACGGATTCCGATCTTGAACGCGTGGTCGATCTTTTTTTAGGAACGGCCGGTCGTCTTTTCAACGAAGACGAAGCGTCGACCGTCGACGTCGCGCTTCTTACGAACGAAGACGCGCGTTTTCTCCTTGAACGTCGTTTAATCGGTTCGCAATTTGTCGATTCTAAACGACCGCGAGCCGCCTTGTTTGCGACGGACGAAAGTTTCAGCGTCGCGGTCGACGAAGAAGATCATCTACGTCTTCGCGCGACTGCCGCCGGACTGGCGCTTAACGAAGTATGGGAAAAAGCAAACGCGCTCGACGATCGATTTGAAGCGGAACTCGATTACGCGTTCGACGAGAAATTCGGGTATCTTACTTCCTGCCCTTCGAACGTCGGCACGGGTTTGCGCGCCAGCGTTCTTCTTCATCTTCCCGGCTTGATCGAAACGGGCGAAATTGCCAAGGTTCTCCGTAGTCTGCAGAAACTCAATTTAGTCGCGCGCGGATTTTTTGGGGACGAGTCGCGCATTACCGGCGAATTGCTCCTAATAAGCAATCAGACGACTCTGGGCGTTTCCGAACAGGCGATCGTCAAACAGTTGCTTGAAGTCGTCGATTGCGTCGTCGACTACGAACGCAAGGCTCGTCAAACGATTCTTGAACGAAACCGCGAAAGACTTTTCGACCGTTGTTCGCGCGCGCTTGGTATTTTGCGTTCCGCAAGGTCGACTTCCTTTGAAGAAGCGCTCGTCTTGATTTCAAGTCTTAGACTTGGCGTAAGATTGAATCTGCTTGAACAAACGTCGATCGAACTTGTCGACGCGTTGACGTTGCAGGTTCAGCCCGCGCATCTGAGAAAAATCGCCGACGAGGAGGGAAATTTCGAAGAGGACGAAGACGTCGTGCGCGCCGATTTCTTACGTAAAAAGCTCGCGTCGATTAAGTCTTCATAAGTCGATAAGAGCGCCAAAAAGAAAACGCGCGACTTCCCAAACAAGTTAAGAAGTCGCGCGAAATATCGAAATTCGCCCCGCGCGCTCGCGCTTAGAAATCTAAAAAGGCGATCTTCAAGCCGGCTCGTTTCGCCAACGTTTCAAGCCCTTTTTTAAAGTAGACCATACGTTGAGTTCGATTCTTGTTCCGCGCGTATCGAAAAGCAGCCTGAAGTATTTTCACGGGCAATTCGCCCTTTTTAGCCTTTTCGATCACGTCGTCCACAAACGCGCCTTCCAATTTCGTCTTAGCGCGCAGTTCGCTTTTAACGATCGCCGGATCAAGCGCTTCGATCGCGCCAAAAGCCGCGTCGAGACCAAAAGCGCCCAACCCGACCAACGCGAACGCGCTTGAAATAAAAGCGCGTCTGCCTAATTTTTTCATACCCGGCCTCCCAGCCTTTTTCTCGCCGCGTCCGTCCTTAGACGCCGCTTTATATCTCCGCACAAGGAAGTCTCCTTCCGCTCGGCGCCGCAAAACGGCGCGTCGCGGAAAAAGCTTAAGGTCGCGGAACGTTTCGAACGTCAAATCCTCACTCGCCTTAGGAACCAGCCGTTGTCCCCCGAAAAAAAAATTACGTTAAGGCGCGTTGAAAATCGGAAGTCCGAAATTTCATCGTCAAAACATACGAATCGTTCGGCGCAAACCTAACAACTTTCTACTATATCGACTTCCGCGCGTGAAGACTTGAACGTCAAAGCGAATTTTACGACGTTTTTAAAGATTATTCCGATTCTTTAAAACAAACGTTGTCTCTGTTATTTCAAGCGCAGTCGAATTATTCGCGTCGTTCCTTCCACGTCGGATCGTAATATTTTCCTTGCCAAGTCTGACGGCGTTTTAACGCATATTCAACGGCGTTGCGTCCCGCGTGTTTATACGCGGTCCACTCGGGCGCAAGCAGAAATTCTTCAGTAGCCTCGCCCGCCACGCGTTCAACGACCGTTAGAGGAGAAATAAGTTCAAGAAAGTCGGCGACGTAGTCCGCGTACTCCTCCAAAGTCGGCAAAGAAACGAGACCGCGCTCCCACATAGTCGCCAATCTCGTATTTTTCACAACGTATAGATGATGCAACTTAACAGAATCGATTCCCAAAGAGGCGACGCGACGCGCGGTCAAGCGCATATC
Source organism: Thermoguttaceae bacterium (assembly GCA_045641205.1). GTDB lineage: Bacteria > Planctomycetota > Planctomycetia > Pirellulales > Thermoguttaceae > RUG369. Next base: position 24,072 of record JAZUGM010000047.1, on the reverse strand, counting down.
GTCGACCGTCTCGCCCGGCAATCCTAGGATCAAATGGACGCCCAAACGAAACCCTCGACCGCGCGCGCGCCGAACGGCGTCGACAAAACAAGCGTAATCGTGCCCTCGATTTATAACGCGCAACGTTTCGTCTTTCGAGGTCTGCAACCCGATCTCCAACGAGACCGGCTTTTCACGCGCAATTTTTTCAAGAAGTTCCAGAACGGGCTCGCCCAAGGCGTCCGGGCGCGTTCCGATCGCCAACGCGACGACTTCCGATCGTTTTATCGCCGCGCGATAAGCGCGTTCTAAAACGTCGACGGGCGCGTGCGTGTTTGTCGACGGCTGAAAATAAGCGACGAATTTGTCGGCGTCAAAACGTCTTTGAATTTGCTTTATTCCCTCGTCGATTTGCGCGTCAAGATCTTCGATTCCCATTCTTCTCGACGGACTAAAACTCGCGGCGTCGCAAAAGACGCAACCTCCTCGTCCGACGGTTCCGTCGATATTTGGACAAGAAAAACGCGCGTCGACGCTTATCTTCCTCACGGACGCGCCAAAAGTCCGCTTGTAATAAACGCCTAACGAATAATATCTAGCTCCGTTTTCACGCCAAAAAGGCGTCGACGCCGTTTTTTCGTCCATATCGTCCTCGAGACTCAAGCCGTCTCCGGCATAAAGGTCGGCATAACGACGCCCCGTTTTTCCGGGACTTCGCCCAAAGATTGCGCGATATGCGTTTCGGTATTCCGCGCGCCCAACGCGTACATTTCGCTTCGCAACGTCGTCGCGTCCGTCGGAATAAGAAAGACCGGCGACCATTCGCCCTTATGTCGGTTGAGTTCGCGCTTGACCAAAGCGCTCGCTTGCGCTTCTGTACGCGCAAAACCAGGTCCGACCATCGCGCAACCCGGATCTTTGACGGAACACATCGCGCCCAAAAGCGCGCCTGAAGCGTCGTCGACTAAAACGCTAACGCCCCAAATTCCGTCGGCGTTTTCAATGAAGAAACGGAAATCTTTGGCGCGGTCGACTCCGTATATTTCCATTTCTAACGCAACCATCGCGGGCACGTCGTCAAGCGCGGCGTCGCGAAGAGTCGTCCCTTCGGGCGCCTTGACGTCAAATCCCTCTTTCGGAACGGCGACGGTCATGTCTTGAAACATTACGCGAGGCACGAAACCCGCGCGATTATACAGCGAAAAGGAATCGAGATTCATCGCGCTAGACACAAGACGCAACGCTTGATTGCGACGCTCGGCGACTTCGACGATATAAGCCAAAAGTTTCGAAGAAACTTTTTGACCAAAATATTCCGGCGCTACGGTCATAATGCCAAGCGACGTATGCGTCGCTCGCGGATGAAAGAAACACGAACCGGCAAGTTTGCCCGACGCCGCGTCTTCGGCAACGACGCAACAATTCGGATCAAGCGCGTCGTACACGCGCGTATAAATCGACGCGGCTTCCAAAGAGGGCACGACCGAATCAAACCCGCGATTTTTCTTGTACCATACGTTCAACGAATCGCGAATCAACGCGGCGACCGCTTCGTCGTCGGCGGCGCGCTTTAAGCGAACGATTATATTAGACGCCATAGTTCACACGTTCCGTTTCTATTGATAAAAGTCTGTTCGACGTTTGCCGATAAATGAAAAAGCAAAGAAGACGTCGGCGACGAATTTCTCGCCGATTATGATCGTCGACTACCGAATAACGTGAAACGCCCAAAGTCCGAACGCCACGGGCGCGGCAAGCAAAAGGGAGTCGAAAATATCGAGGAAACCTCCGAACCCCGGCACGTTCGTCCCCGAATCTTTCCGCATTACGTCGCGTTTAATAAGCGACTCCGCCAAATCGCCAAGCGCGCCCGCGCAACCGACCGCCAGTCCGTAAACGACGACGCCAACCCAAGTGGTTTTCGAAGGTTCGTTTGCCGCAAACGGAAAAAGAATCGCCGTTGAAAACCACGCGCCAAGTATCGCAAAGGACATTCCGCCGACAAATCCTTCGATCGTCTTGCCGGGACTCAAACTAGGCGCCATTTTATGACGTCCGATCAGCCTTCCGACGGTATACGCGCCGACGTCGCACATCTTCGTTACGACAATAAGCGAAACGACGGCGGCTACTCCGTAAGCTATTCGCAACATCACCATAAAGGAGCCTAACAGCCCAATATAGACGATCGCAAAGACCGCGCCGCTCAAATTGATCAAGTGTCCGCCCGGCAATTTGAAGCGCAACATTTCGCCGACAAAGGCGATCAGCACGCCAAAAGCGATCGCAAGCAACGTATGAACGCACGCAAAAGCGGCGGTCTTCCACTCGCGCTCGTTCGACAAACTAAGGAGCGCCTCGGTCGCGCTCTCTTCTTCTTCGACGCCGCGCTTGATTCGTTCCTGTTCCTGCGCGATCTCTAGCGCGCGTTCCGCTTTTTCCAACGCGTCTTTGGCGGTCGCGACCGCGTTCGTCGCCAACTCGACCGGCAATAGTTCGTTCGTTTCACCGCCGTCTTTTCGTCCCTTACGAACGTCGTTCTTTTTCGCGTCGACGTATCGACTTTCCTGTTCATACGCGTTCGACTCGTATGATTCCTGAATCGCCTCGACAAAAGAACGCTCCAAACGCGCGATCAAAGGCAACGAATTGTAGCACGACGCCCAGCATAACGCGATCGTTCCGAAAACGCCCAAATAAATCGTCGTTCGGCGCGGATAAATTCCGCCCGCGTTGAGAAGCGCCAAAATTTCTTTGCAAAGAAAAAAAAGACACACGAGAAAAAAGGGCATAAGAACGACGCCGGGCGCCGGAGCGATCGAGTCGACGTAACACATCCCGACCAACAGGGCGACAAGCGGAATCCCAATCAGTAAGCGCCAGTGCAACATATCCGAATCAACCCTCAATTAGGAACAGCCGCGTCGTTATAATCCAACGCGATAAAAATCCAACGCGCGCGCCATACGAACGTTTAAGTCGATTATACTTCCCTTTGATATAAAATACTAGCTTTTTCTCGTGTTTTACGTAAAAAATTTCAAAAAACGTCGTCTTCTCTAAGGACAAAATGAATAAAAATAGACAAAGATAGAGAAAACAGGTAAAATAGGATTGTTTTTTTCAATCTTTCTTGTAAAATAAGGACGTTGAATCGTAACGTTACGCGTTTGAAAGATCAGTTTTTAACGCGTTCGATTTTGACGCGTCGCCTACGACGCGCTTCGGAGATTGGTAATGGCAAACGCGATCATCCTTGAAACGCTGTCTCTAAAGGAACTTGGAGCGCTAGGTTCTTCTGTTCGTCTCAAGTACTGGCAACACTTGCGTAAAAGCGATCTGCTCGAGCGCCTTGCCGCCTTAAACCGCGTTTTCACGCAAGAAGATCTCGACTCCGCGATCGTCGCCCTTGCTCGAAAACAAGCGGCGCGCGCCGCGCGAGCCAAAGTCTCGCAAGACGGCGTTTCCGCTAAATTACAGGACGTTTGCGCCGTTGTCGCGAACGGCGAAGCGTCGGCTTCCGTTCAAAAGGGCTCGCTTGACGGAGGTTCCCCAAATCCTATGAGTTCGTCTTGCAAATTAAAGGAAGTTCAAAACGTAAAAGAACAAACCGTCGAACCAATCTCTTCGACGGCGGCGTCCGAATTCGAAAAAGACGCCGCAAACGCGCAGGTCTTCGTCGATTCAGGTAATTTGTCGGATTCAAAAGTTCGTTCGAAAGCCAGAAAATCGACGTGTCGTTCCGAATCTCCGCAAAATTTAGATTCCGCGTCTTCCGACGACGCGCAAGAAGAAACCGTATTAACGCGTCAAAAGGCGTCGGCGCCCGAAAGCGGCGAGTTGAACGAGCCCAAGACCCGACTTAGTGCGGAAAAAACCTTTCGTATTGCGGAACAAGTCGTTCCGGCGCTTGCGGAACGTTTAGCCAAGCGCCTAGTCGAGTGTTTGACTAAAGAAATTGCGTCGGACGATAAATTTACGTCGGATGATAAATCGGACGTTCCGGGCGTTTCCGTAGCGGAGTCCTCAAACGCCTCAAAATTCGAATCTTGTTCCGACGCCTTCGTGTCGAAACTTGTCGATGAAATCGTCTCCCCTTCCGTTGCGGAATCGTCCAAAAGCGAAGTCTTATGCAATTCGAGTAAGACGGAAAGCGCTCAAATTGAAAGCGCTCAAATTGAAAACGACGACGCTAAAAGCGTCGCCAAAAACGAGGACGAAGACGTCCATATCGAAACGGCTTTGTCGGAAACAAGCGTTCAACAACGTTCGTCCGCGCTTCCTGCGGCTGGAACGCCTCTTCTCAAGGATAAATTGCGTCTGAAAAAAGTTATCGGCTCCCCTAGCGACAAAATCGATCGGCTCGTTCTTATGGTCTGCGATCCCTATTGGATCCGCGCGTGTTGGGAAGTTACGGAACAGCTGGCGGGACGCGTTCGTTCGGCGATGGCGCGACACTGGCACACGGCGGAGCCTATTTTACGCCTGTATCAAATCGAGCCCGCAACCTCGAGGCGCGAATTTGTTAAAGACGTTGAAATTAGCGGAGGCGTGTCAAACTGGTACGTTCCCGTCGAAAATCCGCCCTCGACTTTTGTCGTCGAATTGGGATATAGATCGCGCGACGGACAGTTTTTCACTTTGCTTTCCAGCAACCCGGTTCAAACGCCGAAACAGTTTGTGCGCGATTCGGACGGACGACCTTGTACGGAATCTTTTAACGCGCCTTTCAGTTTCCAAACGAGTTCGCGCGACCGTTGGACTCAAAAAACGCGTCAAACTCGAGCCGTGCGCCGTTCTTCTTTCGACGAAAGCCCCGATAAGCCGTTCTCGCCCTCCGAGTCGGCGGTTGGAACGTCGTTGTCGACGAACGAAGGTTATATCGCGCCCTCCACGTTTTTGTTTCAAGCCGACGCGGAAATCCTCTTTACGGGACGCGTTTCTAACGGCGCGACGGTCAAAGTAAGGGAAGAACCGGTTTGTCAAGCGCCCGACGGGTCGTTTTCCATTCGTTTTAGTCTTCCGGAACGTCGACACGTCTTCCCGATCGTCGCGACAAGTCTTGACGAAAACGAAACGCAAACGGTCGTCGTCGCGATCGAACGCAATACGAAAACCCTTGATCCCGTCTATAAAGAAGACGACGAGTAGCGACGCTTTTTAATTACGATCGATCAAAACGCCCGTTTTTTCGCGTTTAATCGACGCGCGCCCTTTCAACAATCTCAAAACGGATTATACTTGACGAAGTTTGTATGCCTAGGCGTCGTCGCGACGTCAAGGCGACTCGTTGGCGATAGGAGCGGCGCAAAGGCGCCGGAAGTACGGGAGTGGAGATTTTTCGTCGTCTGGAAGACTTTCCCGCGCGATTCAAGGGGGGCGCGGTTTCGATCGGAAAATTTGACGGCTTGCATCGAGGACACGCCGCAATTTTAGAACGAGTTACGAGTCAAGCGCGTAAAAAAGGCGCGCCGAGCGTCGTCTTTACGTTCGATCCGTCGCCCGCGCAAATTCTACGTCCTTGCGCCGCGCCGCGCGCGCTTTGCGTCCCCGAGCTGAAAATCGAACTGCTGGAACGCGCGCAAATCGACGCCTTGATTCTCTTTCCGACGACGCGCGAGTTTTTAGCTCAAACGCCGACGGAATTTTTTCAGCGAGTCGTCGTCGACGCGTTAGGCGCGACGTCTCTTATTGAAGGCGCTAATTTCTGTTTCGGACGCGACCGTTCGGGCGACCTAGCCGCGACGACTCTGTTTTGCGCGTCGCACGGAATCAATTTTGAAGTCGCGCCTTCGGTTTTTTGCGACGGCGCCTTAGTCTCCAGTAGCGCGATTCGGACTTTAATACTCGACGGCGACGTCGCGCGCGCGTCGGCTTTTTTAGGACGTCCCTATCGACTGCGCGGAATTGTCGATCTAGGCGATCAACGCGGTCGGACGCTCGGCTATCCGACCGCTAATCTTGGCGCGACGACGACGGTTTTACCGGCGCCCGGAGTCTACGCGGCGGCGGCGCGAACCGACGACGGTCGCGTCTACGCTTCCTCCGTCAACGTTGGCGGCAATCCTACCTTTGGAATCGAAAAGCTCAAAATTGAGGCGCATCTCTTAGATTTTTCCGGCAATCTTTACGGTCGTCGACTCGATCTTGATTTTCTCGAAAAAATACGAGACGTTAAAACCTTCGATTCCAAAGAGGCGTTGCTTGAGCAAATACGTCGCGACTTAAGTCAAACGCGAGAAATCGTAACGAACCAAACGTTATAATTCCGCCTGAACGTCGAAAAGATAATCGAACGCAAGCGGGAGAAAACGAACGGCGTCCGACGCCAGCATCCCGCGCGTCAATACGGTTTGGCGCAACTCGGCGGTCAAGCCGTGCAACGCGACGCCTAAACAAGACGCGTCGAAAACGGAAGCGCCTTGGGCGAGGAGTCCAAGGATAACGCCCGTCAAGACGTCGCCGCTTCCGCCCGTCGCAAGATTGGAATTACCCGTCGCGTTGACAAACGAGGCGTCTCTTTTCACGTCGCGACAAATCGTTTGAAAGCCTTTTAATACGACGACTAACGGCGTTCCTTCGAAAAGTTCGACGCAACGCGCGGAAAAATCGGCGACGGCGGCAAGACGTTGAAGACCGTCTTTCTCGACTTTCTTACCCGTCAGGCGATAAAACTCGCCCGGATGCGGCGTCAATACGCGCGCGCCGCGAGGTCGGCGTTCTCCGGCGTTACGACCTTCGAACACGCCCCGAGCCGCCAGCACGTTCAACGCGTCCGCGTCAAAGACCGTCGGTTGTTCCAACTCGTAAAAAAGTTCGACGACCAAAGCGTCAAGTTCGTCGGAACGTCCCAACCCCGGTCCGACGGCGACGGCGGTCGCGCGCGACGCCTCTGAAAAAATATCGGACGCCGCCGACGACGTCAAGCGTCCGGCAAAGTCGCAAGCGCCTGGAATCGTCGTATATTCGCGCTGATATTGCGCGACGGTCTCAAGAATCGCGTCGGGCGTAAAAATCCGAACGAGCCCTGAACCGGCGACTAGAGCGGCGCCGCCCGTCAAGGAAATTGAACCGCTCATTCCGCGCGAGCCGCCGACGGCAAGGGACGTCCCAAACGTTCCTTTATGTCCGTCGACGGGGCGCGGTGGAACTTGGGGAATCGACCGCCAAAAAGAGGCGCGTTCACTTTTGGCGTCCCGTTTCGCAAGTTCGCGTAATTTGAGGCGCGTTTGATAGTCGGGGAGATACGTTTCCATTATTGACGTTTCCTTGATTTCAGCGATGTTGAAAGACTTTGAAATCCGTGTAAACAGTAAAATCATAATTGCCTTTTTGTCAATAGACGAAACGCGTTTAACGCGTAAACGAAGTAGTTCCGACGAGTGAAAAATGAGTTCGAATTATCCTTCCTCTTGTTCGTTGTTTGCCGTCCTTATGGCGGGCGGACCGGGCGCGCGACTCTGGCCCGAAAGCAGACGCAAACGTCCCAAGCCTTTTCTTCCTCTAACGCCAAGCGGTCGTTCTCTCTTTCGTGCGACGCTAGACAGACTTGACGGACTTGTGCCCGTTGAAAACAGATTCGTCGTCGCGGGTCGAGACTTGGAAAAGATTCTCTTTGAAGAAGCCCCGGAAACGCCGAGAAATCGAGCGTTGTTGGAACCCGTTGGAAGAGACACCGCGCTGTGTGTGGCGTGGGGCGCGCTCGAAGCTCTACGACTGCATCCCGATCCGACGCTTGTCGTGTTGCCGTCCGATCATTTGATTGAGCCCGACGAAGCGTTCCGTCAAACGATAAGACGCGCAAAACGACTAGTCGACGCCGATCCCAAACGTCTCGTTACGTTAGGAGTCGTTCCACGAGAACCGTCGAACGCTTACGGTTACGTCGAACGGGGCGAGAAACTAGGCGACGAGGAAGCGAACGCCTACGAAGTCGTCTCTTTTCGTGAAAAGCCCGACGTCGAAACGGCAAAGCGTTTTCTCCTTTCCGGTCGCTTCTTTTGGAACGCCGGCGTGTTCGTTTGGAAAGCGCGGCGAATAATCGAATTAATTGGGCAATACGAGCCCGAACTAGGCGCGTCGATTAGAGAACTTGGCGAAGCGATCGACGAAGCCAAACGACTCGGGCTACGTTCAGACGAATCGACGCGATTTCAACGCGTTTACGCTAACGCCAAGAGAATTTCTATCGATTATGCGGCGTTGGAACGCGCCCCTTGCGTCGTAACGCTTTCAACCGACGATTTTCTATGGAACGACGTAGGATCGTTCGCGGCGCTCGAAAAAATAACGAAGGAATACGAAGACGTCGCGTCCAACGCGGCGTTGGGCGCGGAAATTGTCGCTGAAAACGCAAGAAACAACTATGCGCGAATCGTTGATTCTACCAAAAAAACGTCGACGAAAGACAAAAAGACGATCGCCTTCGTCGACGTTGAAGATTTACTAGTCGTCGACGTCGGGGACGTCTTGCTAATTGCTAAAAAAGGAAACGACGCTTCGATAAAAAAAATGGTCGAACGATTAAAAAGCGAAGGAAAAGAAAATCTTCTTTGAAATAAAACTGTTTCGCGCCGTTCTTTTTCTCTCGCGAACGGCGTTCTTTACAAATTTCATTTTACTTGCTCTCTATTACCCCCCCTCTTAAGTAGCATAGTCAAAAGCACAACCAAAACTCATTGCCCATTTTGCCCATTTTATTGGGTTAATAGGCGGTTTTTTTCCAAGTTTTTGTATTATAACTCAACTCGTTGGAAGAAAAATTCCGATACTACCGGCACAGCCGTTGGTAGACTGAATGGACTTTAGTTTACCGAACCCCTTTGGATGATTCAATGTTAATAGAGGTGGGTATAAGACCATGTCTCGAAGCATCAAAATGATTATCGCCGGCCTATGCGTAGCGTTGGCGACGACGTCAACCGCTTCTGCCCAAGTTTCGCAGATGCGATTATTTTCCCCCTTCCCGGACGATCAGTTCGGCGGCGGGATCTATGCGCACGAAGGTTTGTACGGTAGCATCGGAGCAGGCGTCGTTAGCTTGTCGCAACCGAGCGATCAAGTCGTCGGAAGTAAGGTAAGCGGAACGCAGTTCGTTACGAACGTCATTCCGAACACTACGTCGGGCGGAACTTCGACGACCTTCACTTACTCGGAACAGACGAGCCAAATCAATACGTCTCAGTTCCACGCCGATTGGGAAACCGCGACGGAATTTGTTATCGGAAACCACCAAGGTCATCACGGTTGGGAAGTCAAAGGAACGGTCGTCACGCCTCAATACTGCGTTTACGACGGTATTTACGGCGGTTTGAACCTCGAAGACCCCGCTTGCGTGAACGTCAATAATTATAACATTAACGGCGGTTCGGGCAACTACTACGTCTGGACGGGCAATAGTTATCAGCTCCTTGATCCGCAAGGTTCGGGTTCCGTCAATCAGATCGGTCGTTTGTGGATGATCGTCGGTCTTGACAGCGTAGGTTCGTCCAGCACGTCGACTCAACGTTCAAACAACAACCAAAACTCTTCGACTTCCAGCGAGGATACGGATAGATACGCGTTCGTCCCTATGGGAATTGCTTACGAAACGTACAATATCCAGTCGAAAGTCAACACGTGGAGCGTCGAAGCGATGTACAATTATCGTTTCCATCCGTTCCGAAGCGGTATGCTGGAAGCCTTGGCGGGCGTTCGTTACACGCAGTTCGACGGAAGATTCAACTTCCAAGGTCATGCGAGTACGAAGAACGAATCGAGTTACTCGATCACCGAAGTTAGTATTCTTAACACGAACACGCAAGGCGCCGGAGACAATCAGCAAACGCAAACGTCTCAACAGTACGGTTCCTACGACTTTGATCAAGCGTCGACGCGCGGCGCCGACCTCGGTTATTCCGATTGGAATTTCAAAGCCGACAACCATATCGTAGGTCCTCAAGTAGGCGCGCGTTACACCATTTCGAACAATCGTTGGCGATTTATTGCGGAAGGCAAGTACTTTGCCGGTTTCAACCGACAAAACCTGTACGGCGACGGCACGCTTGGTTTGAAGGCGATGTCTGATTCGGCGGGCTCTTCTGGAAGCAACAACAATAACAACAATAATAACAATAACAATCGTAACAACAACAATAACAATAACAACAACTCCGGGTCTTCGAACAGCAACAACACCGCTGCGACGGGCGGCATTCAAACCTACACCCCGATCGGGACGGTCGCGAACACCTTTATGTATTCGAAGCACTACAACGCCTACACCAACGGTATCGAGGGCAAACTTGAAGCCGCGTGGAACTGGACCGAAGCGGTTGGATTCAGCGTCGCTTACCAGATGTTGTATATGGACAATATCGCGAGAGCTTCCGCGATCAACAGCTACCGTATCAACGAAGACGGCTCAATCTTCGGAGTCAAAGCCAACAAGAAAGATCGTAACTTCGACCAATTTGTTCACGGCGTTATGTTCACCGTCAACGTCAACAAGTAACGATCAGATCAAGGTTCGAGCGATTCTTCTGGAATCGTTCGAATCGAGAAGTCTGGCAAGGGGCGCAAGTTGAAAATTACTTGCGCCAAACAAATCAACGCGTTTCCCGTTTCAAATCGACGCGCGGCTTTTAGTCGCGGTAGATGCGACAAGCGGATCGCGGGAAATCGTCGCGAAACGAATTCCGAACGTTTCGCGCAGGGCGCAAAAAGACGACGTTGAGAACGCGCGATAAAAAGCAAACGGTTTGGCGTCGAGACTTTGCGCCCCAAAAAGAATCCGCAACCCTCAAAATCCTCATTTTGAGTCATCCGACGTTTGGGGGGCTCGTCCTTCCAATTCAAGGCAATCACGGAAAGAAGCCGGGACGGACGACCTTCCCAAGCGTTTAATCAAACTTGAGTCGGAACGATACGGGCAACGTAAAAGTTGCGCGCGTTGAGGGAAATGGAAAAAGACGTAAAGCGTCTTGACGGCGACGTCCGACGAAGATCGAGACGATCTTGCGCGTCGTTGAAGATCGTAAATAAGAAAAGCGCAAACGTGTTCCGCGTCCGAGGAAACGAAGAACGGAACTCGAATATCAAAGGAGCGAGACGGAAACGTTCGCTCCTTTTTTTGTATTTGAGCTAAGGATCGCGATTCTCAAAGAATGAAAAAAACGATTTCAAATCAGAAGACGATTTGGACTTGACAAAATGCCGATAGCTTGTAAAATAGAAGATACACTTGATACTGGCGAGACGTTCTTACGTTGGAACCGTTGCGTTTAAAGGAAATTATGAGCGCGCCCTATCCCGTTCCTTGGGAGTCGTTTTTAGCAAGCAAAGATCGCGTCGACGTCGCGCGAGTCTTTAGCAACTTGACGCGCGCGACAAAAACGACTAGGCGTAGGGGGTTGTTCGTTTCGCGATACGACGAGAAGACGAGCGACAACGACTTTATGCTTCTAATTCTGACGCGCGTTCTCGAGTCAATTCGTCGTTTCCTTCAGCGCTTATTTCGGCAGTACTTTTTTCTACAATACTTGCCTCGACGCTTTTTCTTCTTTATGCGTTTTTAAATTCTTCAGACGTTCCCCGCGTTCCTGTTTAAAGCGTTTCCCTTCTGAAATATAATCGACTTTGAGTCGTTCGAAACATAGAGGATAGACAATGAGCAAAAATCGCTGGTTTGACGATCAAAAACGCGCGTTTTCGATACGTTTCTTGACGTCCGGCGTTCTTTTGACGTCGATAATATGCAGTCTTGCGGCGGTTTTCTTGCCGAAGGATTTCTTGTCGACGTCGTGCTTGGCAAAAGAGAGAGATAAAACAAGCGTTCTTCAGCAGGAAGTAAAAACTGAAAAAGCGAATAAGTCGTCAAAAAGCGACGAGTCAAATAATGACGACGAAACAAAATCTGACGCTCCGGTCAAATGGTTGCCCGATATGCGAGTCTTGGCGGGCGCGCCGACTACGACGATCGATTTGAAAGAAACGTTGCAACATTTCTGCGACGAAGGTTATTTTGGAAACGCGCCAAATTCCGTTATTCCAGAGGACGTCGAATTATCGATCATACCGTCGGTCGGCGACGTCAAAGTCGTGGACTTGCAACTCGAAGGAACGCGACTATATTTGAACTGGATACCCGACGCCGTCGGCAAGACGAAAGTTATCGTCAAAGCGTCCGTCAAAGACGACCCGACGCGGCGCGCGTTCGTTTCCTTTAACGCAACGAGCTGGCTTCCGGACTATATGGCGATTTTGATGGCGGTCGTTGGCGGCGGCGGTCTCTTCTTACTCGGTATGAAGCGTATGTCCGACGGACTCCAAGCAATGGCGGGTTCAAGACTGCGTCGTATGGTCTCCTTCTTTACCCACAATCGTTTTATGGCGGTTGGGGTCGGCGTCGTCGTAACGACGTTGGTGCAGTCAAGCACGGCGACGTCGGTTATGGCGTTAGGATTCGTCAACGGCGGCATTATGACGCTTTCGCAAGCGATCGGCGTTATTATCGGATCAAACATTGGAACGACGACGACTGGCTGGCTCTTTACGTTAAATATTGGCGCGTTAGGACTGCCAATTCTTGGAGTCGGCGCGCTCTTCTATCTTTTCTGTAGAAAGGAAAAAATTCGAAACGTCGCTTTGTTCGCATTGGGTCTAGGAATGATCTTTTTCGGACTCGAAACGCTCAAGGCGGGATTGGCGCCCGTCTCGGAAGTTCCGGAATTTGCCGTCCTAATTCGCACGTTCCGCGCCGATACGTTTTTAGGCGCGCTCGTTTGCATCGTCGTCGGATGTGGGACGACGTTTTTAGCGCATTCGTCGGCGGCAACTCTTGCGATCACAATTACGCTCGCCTCGTTGGACGCGATCGATTTAAATTCCGCTGCGGCGATCGTGATCGGAAGTAACATAGGCACGACGTTTACCGCGTTAATCGCCGCGATAGGAGCTTCAATCAACACGAAACGAACCGCTTGTTTCCATTTGATGTTCAACGTGTTGGGCGCCATATGGATTATGCCGATTTTTTTCCTTGTTTTGATCCCGTCGGTAAACGGCATAGGAAACGCGTGCCATATGGATATTTGCGGAAAAATCGCCTTGACGCACACGTTGTTTAACGTCGCCAATACGGTCGTCTTTGTGCCCTTGATCGATCCTATCGCAAAACTATTGGAAAAATTCGTAGTAGAAAAAGGCGAAAAAAAGTCGGTCGATTCGGTTACGGGACTGCCGAAATTCAAAGACGGGTTGTCTTTCTCAAATATTGAATTGTCCCGAAACGTCGTTCGGCAAATGTTCCTAGATTGTCAAGAGATGCTTGAACTTCTAGAAAACGCGCAAAAAAGCAATTATGAAGACGAAGAAACGATCAGTAAAATCTTTAAAATCGAAGAAAAGCTCGATTCCGTTCAAGACGAAACGATCGATTTTATTTCGCAACTGACTTCGCGTATTAACGACAACGACGCGGCAGCCTCCGCGCGAGAACAAATTAGGTTGGCGGAAGAAATAGAAACGATAAGCGACTACGCGCTCGGCGTCTTAAAAGCTAATTTAAAGCTGAAGGAATCCGAATTAGAATTGCCGAAAACGCTAGACAATATCTTTGTAGAATTGCTTCAGGACGCCAAAGGAACGCTCGAACTGCTCGTCGAGAGTTTCTCTATGCATCGCCACTCGCACTTGGTTGAACCGATGAACGAAAAGCGTCGACAGTACGTCGCGCGTATTAAGAAAATTCGAGACGAATTTCTGCAAAAAATGTTTGAAGAACGACTTGCCCCGCTGGTCGTTCACGCCGTTGAATCTCAACTCAACGCGTGGCGAAGAGTTTACGAACACCTTCAAAACATATCCGAGGCAATGGAAGTTCCCGGAAAAATTACTGCGTAGATCGCCATAACGCTTGAAACTAGGCAAGCGATCAAGGAAAGCCGCGCAGAGATACGCGGCTTTCCTTGAATTACTAAAAACGCGTCGGTTTGATTCAAGAGCGTCAAACCGACGTCCACAACATTGAGAAATTCAATAGCAAACGCCTTAGTCTCAGATTTTTCGCTTTTGCGTCCGCCTTCCCATTGGACGACGAAATCATACGCGCGATTTAATATTTCGGTCGTGGATAAAATCATCGGTTCCCCTCGCGTTGGACGTCGTTTTATGCGTCGAGAACGTTTCTCCCGACCAAATTAATACGTCTAATTCCGTTTCAAATCAATACGAGTACGAAGTCGTGTTTTAGGGCGTGTTGACTCTTAATCAAAACGCTGTTGCGCAATATCCAATATTGGGGTTGCGCTTATCTTCTTGAAAAAACGTCGACGCGCCTTAGTAAGAAGTCTTTTTATGCAATGGAAATTGTCAAGTTCATTTTGTCTTTATATTTTGAGTAAAATTAGCGCTTTTTTCTTGATACATAGAAAAAAGGAATTATGCTAATACGCGCCTGAATAGATTCCAAATTTATTGACAGGCTGTTTAACGTTTGCGAAACGGTACTCTTGGTTACTTAAACGAGTTGAAAGGTCGTTTGTTTCACGGTGAGTTACAATGCAACTATTAAAAGGTCTATCGGTCGTGGTTTTAACGACTCTTGCAATTAGCGCGTCTTTTTCGGTCTTTGCCGAGGATCAGGATTCAAGTCCCGACCCGCCGGGCGAATACGACGTTTGCTGGGTTGGCAACACGTTTTCCGGCTCGGGCGGATTCAACGGTTTTGGCTATTGGGTTCAGCAAGGAGCCGACGAAATTGAAATCGCGCCCAACGGTATGGTCGCCGCTGGTTGCGGTTGGGACGAAGCCGGACGTTGCGTCGGTCTATACAAGGATAATAAAGTCAATCGAGTTCTCCTGAAACAAGAGGACGTACACGAAACGGCTTGGGGCTGGAACACGGGAAGCAATGCGATCGCGCTCTTCGGCTCCAATATCTATATTGGCAACACGGGCAAATGGTTAGTTCGTTTCGAAGGCGACGTCGACGATCTCGACTCTTGGACTTGGAAAGCGGAAGTCGAACTCTCCGACGAACCGATCGGCGCGAGCGCGAATGCAAAGTACGTCGTCTTCGCGTATCCGCAAAAACTTGAAATTCTCAACGCGTCCGATCTTAAAGTCGTCGCCTCTTGGAATCTTAAAACGGACAAGCTAATTCGAGACGTTCTCATCGACGATTCTGATCGTCTTTTCTTGATCGTAGACGAAACAATTCAATTTCTCAATTTCAAAAACGGGAAATTTTCAGAGCAAAAATCCGGCGCTTTTCCGAATCTAGCCAAGCCCGCGGCGCTAGCGTTAGATTGGCAAGATCGTAAAACGCTCATTGTTTGCGACAACGGTCCGGATCGACAGGTTAAATTTTACGACGTTTCCCAAACGACCGCGCCCAAGTTGCTCAAAACGTTTGGCGAAAAGGGCGGACTATTTTCTAAAACGAAAGTCGACGGGAAATTATTGCCGGACGGCGTAAACTATCCGACGCGTTTTCACGCGCTTAGAGGCGCCGGATGCGACAAAAACGGGAATCTCTACGTCGCGCTTGGTTTTAACGAAGGCCCTTGCGGCAGTTTTATGTTGCGCGCCTTTTCGCCGCAAGGCAAATTGCTTTGGGAACATATGAATCTTGCGTTTGTCGATACTTTCGGCTTTGACCCGGATTCGGACGGCGCGAAAATCTATACGCGCACGTCAATTTTGGAATTGAATCCCGATTCGCCAAAAGCGGATTTGAATTGGCGCAACGTTGCGACGACGATCGACGATCGTTATTCTGAAGAAGAGGATCAACGCCCGTCGCGCGGTTGTTCGGCGTTTTTCAAAACGCTTCAAGGACATAAGCTGTTCTATACCATCGGGCAATACGCGACCGGGATTCGTTTTTACTCTTTCGACGAGGCAAGCGGCAGTCAAATTGCGCGACCAGTCGGGAAAATTATCGCCGACGAAGAAAGTTGGGCTTGGTTTATCGACGATCGCGGCGATCTTTGGCGCGGAGATTATCATCCTAGTCGTTCGATTCGACGCTACAAATTTACCGGGTGGAAAAAAGTTGACGACCCGGAAAATAAGGGACTTTACGCGCCTCAATACGACTTGGAAAATCCATACGACGAACCGTGGCCGGAGGATTTTGACGACGTTCGGCGTCTCGTTTACGACGCGCCCAACGACGCAATGTATCTTTGCGGGTATTTAAAGACCGACGAGGTTGATTCTTGGGGCGTATGCGGAAAAACGTTGCGTAAGTACGAACATTGGTCGACCAAAGAGCGCAAGATCGCGTGGACGATCGCAACGCCCGTCAATCCGAAAGGAGAAAACGGCAAGCCGTTGACGCCCGAGGGATTCGCGTTCGCGGGCGATTATCTTTTCTTCGGAATGGTGAAGCCGGACGGTTCTGAACAACGTACTTACGTTCTCGACGCCCATACGGGGAAAAATCTCGGCGCGTTCAAAGCCAACGGAGAAGAAGTCAACACGGCAAGTTGGCACGATATGCCCTATTCAGTTTCCGCTCTCAAACGCAAAAACGGAGTCTACCTCATTATGACTGAAGAAGACTGGCGAGGAAAGAATATCGTTTATCGTTGGAAGCCTAAGAAAGATTGAACGCCGCGTAAAAATCCGCCGTTCGTCTTTAACAAGCGCGGATTTGCTAACGAACGTCGACGCGAACAAAAACGCCGGAAAGGGACGGTCAACAAACGTCGACGCGAATAAAAAGGCGACAACGTTTATTCTCGAGCAACGGAACAGTCGTTATTTTTGATTTGGCGTCGGTTCGCAGTTTCTGGGTTTTCACAGTAGACGTCGCGCGTTTGTCGATATTTCTTCAAATTGTAGAAATACATAGGAAAAATTAACGTAAGCGTTCACAGATAAAGTTTGGAGCGGAACCCCGCCGTTAGGCGGGCGTGGAAACCGCCGATTACATATCGGCGGACGCCTTCACAACCAAAAAACTATGATTTTCCGTTGAAACGTTCGGTATTTTTCCCGCGTCGCGCGATCAACGTTTTGCGAACCGGCGGCTTCCACGCCCGTGTCTTACAACGCGGGGAAAGCCGCGTGTCAACGATACGCGGATTCGTTGAATCACCAAAAACGCGTTGTTTTGATTCAAGAGCGTTAAACCGACGTCTTCGTTCGCGCGACGTCGTGAGCCGAAACAGTCCGCGTATCGTCGATACGCGGCTTTCCGCGCGCATACAAAATCGGACGCTGAGTTAAATCAAGTCGACGCGGAAGGATTCGTTTTTCGCTTCCGCGAAAAACGCGCGAAAGCCGCCGGGCTCGCCGGGCGGATTGGCGCCCCCAAAATAATCGCGCCCCAAACGCGCCAAACGAATCGTATTCCGCGCGCGATATATAACCCTAAGCAATCGAACTAAATCGAACAAAGAAACGACGCTCTAATTCGCGTCGACGGGTAGATTCAATAAAGATATGTCATTCGCGCCCCATCCGCCGGCTTTCGCGCGCCGACGCGTCGCGTCGGCGATTCTTGCGCGACGGTTGTTTTTAAACTCAAAGCCCCGCGATCAAGAAACAAAAAAAGCTCGTCGGAAGACGAGCTTTAAAGAAAAACCCGGCGATACCTACTTTCGCGGTTTCACAACTATCATCGGCTCCAAGCGCTTAGCATTCGTATTCGGGAAGGGAACGCGCGTTTCCACTTGGATATCGTCGCCGGAAGATTCCTTTGCTTCTTATTCAAAAACAAAAGAATTATCTTAAATTAGGTTGCAAGAGCGACGTATGCCAGAATAATCGATAGACGCGATTATAAATTCGTCCGTTAGTATCGATTCGCTAAATCCATTACTGAAATTACACGTTCGACCTATCGACCAAATCGTCTCTTTGGGGACTTTCGAATTAAATTCTACGAAATCTCATCTTGGAGAAGGCTTCACGCTTATATGCTTTCAGCGTTTATCCTATCGGCGGTTAGTTACCCAGCCGTGCCAAGGGCTTGACAACTGGAACGCCAGAGCCGCCTACCTCTAAGTCCTTTCGTACTAAAGAGATACCTCCGCAAATTTCGAACGCCCACAGCAGATAGGGACCGACCTGTCTCACGACGGTCTGAACCCAGCTCACGTACCGCTTTAATTGGCGAACAGCCAAACCCTTGGGAGCTCCTCCACCCCCAGGATGCGATGAGCCGACATCGAGGTGCCAAACCGCTCCGCCGCTGTGGACGCTCGGGAGCGATAAGCCTGTTATCCCCGGAGTACCTTTTGTCTGATGAGCGATAGCCCTGCCATACGGAACTACCGGATCACTATGCCCGACTTTCGTCTCTGCTCGACTTATGGGTCTCGCAGTCAAGCTTCCTTATACCATTACGCTCTATGCCTGATTGCCAAACAGGCTGAGGAAACCTTTGGACTCCTCCGTTACTCTTTGGGAGGAGACCGCCCCAGTCAAACTGCCCGACTGAAAATGTCCGTCGCCCTGATAAAAGGGAATCGACGTTAGAGCAAAAACATATTCAGGGTGGTATTTCAACAACGGCTCCCCAAAAGCTGACGCTCTCGGTTCTACGCCTCCCACCTATCCTACACAAAACAGGTCTCTGACCAATTTCAGCCTACAGTAAAGGTTCACGGGGTCTTTCCGTCTTACTGCGGGTACGTGGCGTCTTCACCACGGCTACAATTTCACCGGGTCGCCGGTTGAGACAGTGCAACAGTCATTACGCCTTTCATGCAGGTCGGAACTTGCCCGACAAGGAACTTCGCTACCTTAGGACTCTCAAGGTTAGAGCCGCCGTTTACCGGAGCTTTGGTCGTAAGCTTCTCTTGCGATAACCTACTTCCTTGACTTACCGGCACCGGGCAGGCGTCAGACCGTATACTTCCACTTGCGTGTTTGCACGGTCCTGTGTTTTTGATAAACAGTTGCTGTTGCCGATTTACTGTGACCTCTTGCGAGGCGCTCCTTATTGCGAACGTACGGAGCCATTTTGCAGAGTTCCTTAACCAGCGTTCTCCCGAGCGCCTGAGTATGCTCTACTCGCCTACCTGTGTCAGTTTTAGTACGGTTTCTTTAAACGTAACCCTTAGCGGCTTTTCTTGGACGTTCTTCAAAAGACTTCCAAAACAAGTTGTCGAGCCTTGCGGCTACGGGCTGTTCCAAAAGCCCGATCTCTATCCAAACGACGTCCCCGCGTCGGTATTTTAAAGAAGCTAAGGAATATTGACCTTATGCCCATCGTCTACGCTTTTCAGCCTCGACTAAGGAACCGGCTCACCCTGGGCGGATTTACCTTCCCCAGGAAACCTTAGGCTTACGGCGGACAGGATTCTCACCTGTCTTATCGTTACTCATTCCGGCATAATCGCTAACACAGACCGCTAACGCTCCTTACGGTACGCCTTGTGTCTTCTGTGTTACGCTCTCCTACCAATCATTACTGATTCCGCGTCTTCGGTTAAATTCTTACTCCCGTTCATTATCGGCGCTCTGTTGCTCGACCAGTAAGCTATTACGCACTTTTTAAATGATGGCTGCTTCTAAGCCAACATCCTGGCTGTCTCGGCAACAAAACTTCCTTAGTGACTAAGAATTTATCTGGGACCTTAGACGGCGATCTGGGTTGTTTCCCTTTTGACCGCGAAGCTTATCCCTCGCGGACTGACTCCTGAGATAGTTGCTACGGTATTCGGAGTTTGGTTAGAGAGAGTACCCCGGGAAGGGCCTCTCAACAATTCAGTGTCTCTACCCCCGCAGTATAGTGGCTCAAGGCTAGCCCTAAAGCTATTTCGGAGAGAACGAGCTATCTCCCAGTTTGATTAGACTTTCACTCCTCCCCACAAGTCATCCCCTCGGTTTTCAACCCAAGTGGGTTCGGTCCTCCACGCAGTATAACCCGCGCTTCAACCTGCTCATAGGTAGTTCACTGGGTTTCGCGTCTATCGCCCGCAACTTTACGCCCTATTCAGACTCGATTTCTCTATGGCTTCGTCCCGGAAGGACTTAACCGCGCTGCAAACGATAACTCGCCGGATCATTATCCAAAAGGCACGCCGTCGCTCGTTAAATCGAGCTTCGACCGCTTGTAAACGCATGGTTTCGGGTTCTTTCCCTCCCTTAAAAAGGGTTCTTTTCATCTTTCGATCGCTCTACTGTACACTATCGGTCGTCGGAGAGTATTTAGCCTTGCGGGATGGACCCCGCAGATTCAGTCAAGGTTTCACGTGACTCGACCTACTCAGGATACTTCAGGAGACTGTAAAATTTCGCGTACGAGACGTTCGCTCTCTATGGTCTAACCGTTCCAAGTTAGTTCCGCTATTTCACAGTTTTGTCACTCCGTATAGAAGTCCTACAACCCCGGTCGGAATATCCGTCCGGTTTGGGCTCTTCCGCTTTCGCTCGCCGCTACTTACGGAATCGATTTTTCTTTCTGTTCCACCGGGTACTGAGATGTTTCAGTTCTCCGGGTTCGCTTCGTAAACCTATGGATTCAGTTTACGAACGTTCGGGAATCTACGGATCGTCGCTTGTTTAACAGCTACCCGTAGCTTATCGCAGTTTTCCACGCCCTTCTAAGCCTTCCGACGCCAAGACGTCCCCCATGCGCTCTTCTTCTTAATATCGCGTCAATCTATTATTCCAGTTGTCCGCAACAATAAATTTCGTTCTCTATTCGCTTTCTAAAAGAAAGCTAGAAGTTGTAACGTTTTTCGAGTATTCTTGTCGCTCTATTGATTTTGAACTCTATCGCCAAACTCGCGTTTGACGCTATCGACAAAATTATAGTGTGTTCTACGCCACTCTTGCATTACCTAATTGTAAAACATCTTCGAACTCGCGTTCGAATCAAGCCAACCGCGCTTTCGCGGGGTCTGCTTGCTTGTCATTCAGTTGCGACTCGCATAAGTTTAGCAGGTCTTTTGATTTCGTCAAGCGGTTTTTTTTATTTTTTATTTTACGCTTGGCGCGGTTTGAAGACCGCTTCGGAGCCGCTCTTGCAAACGACGGGTAAAAATATACTTCCTTTTTATATTTGCGCAAGGGGGATTTTTTTATTTTTTGAAATTTTAAAAATCTCCCCTTGTTTTTCTTCTTGCGGTCTAGCGTTTACGTTCTCTATTTCTCGAAAACAAACAACTTGCCGTGTCCGGGTATAATCCAAAATCCGTTTGCCAAATCTTCGTCCTTAACGACGCTTTCTTTTCCGTCGACAGGCGAGACAACCTTCAAGGTCGAATATCCCTCAGGCTTTTCAAAGAAAATTCTTTCGGAAGTTCCCACGTTTATATTGACCGCCAGCGCGGCGATTTTGTCGCCGTCCTTTTGAGCAAATTCTCCGACCAAAATTTGCGGCTCGCTCTCGTATTCTTTGGCGTTCCCCGAGAATTTATAGCTCAAATTTTTCAAGACGTTTTTCGGAACGTCTGGAAATTGTTGCAAATCCGGGGCTTCTTCTTTGGTATAAAGGGGCGTCAATCCCATTTCGGTCGAACGGAAATCTTTCAAATAGGTTCCGATCGCTTCCACTTGCGTATTGACGTCGCGCATATACAACCACGACAACGTCTTATCGCCGTTTTCGTCGATCGGGCTTTCCTTCCAACCAAGCGGATAATACAGGAACCAAGTAAGCCCTTCGGCTCCGGCGGCTAGCGCCGTATACGCTTGATAAGCGTATCTTTCGGCAGTCGGCGGGGAAGATTCGCCCATAATGCAAAGACTACTTCCAATGAACCAGAAAGGAATTTCATATTTCAGAGCGACGCGGCGGACTTCAAAGAGGTCGGAAAAGTAAACGCTTGCTCGCGCAAGATCGCGCATGTCTTCGGAGTATTCGACCATATAATTGTCGTAACTCAACAGTTGCGGCTTCACTTCCTGAACGTAACGTTCAAGATATTCGCGGAAAGAATAGGTTCCAAGTTGCGAGTCGACGTCGGCGCCGATCGTTGAGGCGTAGCCCGGATAAAGATTGACGTAAGCCAATTTTCCCGGCGCGTATTTCTTGACGGCGGCGACGGCGGTCGCCAAGGAACGGAACAAATAGGCGCCCGGCTCGTCGCGCAAGTAGTATCCGATTACTGCGGGATCGTCTTTCGTCGATTCGACGCGTTCTTTAACGTGCTTGTCGATCGCGTCCAACTTCGCTTGAATCTCTTCTTCGGAAAGATTGCGGTCGTCAAACGTCTCCATTCTCATTTCGTAGATGCAACGCAACCCGTTTTTTTTCGCCAGTTCGACGCCCCGGTCGTCGGCTACAAAAGCGGACATAGTGCAATCGCATTCCGCCATTGTGCGAATACCGTCTTCCATCGGCTGGTATTTGTCGCCCCAATTTTCCAAGTGATCCCACGGAAAAATCGGGAAGAAATCGAGATTGAAGGGCTCGAGTCCCAACGAACTTGCCGTCGCGTTAGGATCGTAAGTCGTCGGGTTATCCGCGTTTTCTTGCGCGCAACAGAACGCGGAGCCGACGCCGAACGCCAGCGCGCACAATAGCGCCGTCGATAATTTGCTTTGTTTCATTGTAACGCTTTCTTTTTTGTATCGGCGTCGATCGGTAAACGTTTTGCTAAACGAATCGCTCGACGCGTTAAATTGGAAAGTAAATTTCACGAACGCCGTTCATTTTACTCGTCGTTTCGCGCGATTTCAAGCGCTTTTGAAAGAAATGTCAAAAAAAAAGAAACACGCCCCTCGACAAAACGGCGATCAGGGTTAGAATCTACCGCGTTGTTTGACGAAACAAAGTTAGTCAAGCAATAATGGATCGCGGGGTGGAGCAGTTGGTAGCTCGCGAGGCTCATAACCTTGAGGTCATAGGTTCAAGTCCTGTCCCCGCAACTTTGAAAGCCGTCTCTTCTGATTCGAGGCGGCTTTTTTTGTTTCTTGGCTTGATTTTGTTTCTTGGTTCGGTTTCTGCAAATGCAAGCGCAAAATTGTTCCAACCTTTTCCGTTCGGTAAGCGTTCACGGAAAACGCGCGGCTTTTTTCACTGGATTTTAATCCGACGTTCAGGTTTTCGCAAGCAAACGTTGTCGAATAGTCGCCTCACTCTTCGACGACGACGCGCAAGGGGCGCGCAAAGGAACGGAACTATCCGTAGGAGCGCGCGCGTCCAAGCCGCGTTGCGCAAACTTTTTTTCGCCAAATTTTTGCAAATTTTACTTGCTTTTTCGCCGGGGCTCCGATACAATCCGTCATAGTCGAGACCGTTCGTCTCGTCCCCAACGCAATCAAGGAACCTCAAAATGGAATACGCCTACGACTATTTCGTCAGTTACGCGCACAAAGACGACGAGCCTCAAGACGGCGCCGAAATCGGCTTCGTTTCCGAGTTTGTCCGTAAGATTCGCGAAAACGAGGAGTTTCGCAAGTTGTTCGGAAATTCCCCGCGCGTTTTCTTCGACAAGTCGAGCCTGCGCGGCATGGACGATTGGAACGCAAAAATTCTCGAAGGAATCGCAAAATCGCGCTTCTTTATCGCGATGATTTCGCCGAACTATTTCGAAAGCGAATTCTGCAAACACGAGTTCGACTGGTGGGTTTCCCGCGAGGCGCAACGCCAGCTCGTCGGCGAGGCGGCGGCGCCGATGCAGATCGTCAAAATACCGGGTCTGTTCCCGACGAAGGAACATCCAGACGCCGAATTGTTAGACGTCTTTCGCCAAACGAACTTGCGCCAAATAAGCAACTTTCGACGCTATCAGAGTCCCGACGCTTTCGATCTTTCCGACCTGAATTACGCCAAAATCGACGACGCGCTTCGAGAACTCAAAGCGCAATGCGACGATCGCGTTTATCGTCAAGACGCCGCCAAAAAATCGAAATTGTGCCAAGGGTATCCGGCGCATAACCAAGCCTTCGTCGGTCGACGCGAGAATTTGGACGCGTTGCGCCAAGCCTTGGCGTATTCGTCGGTCGCGGCGATTTCGGCGGTCAACGGACTCGGCGGCATAGGCAAAACGGAGCTTGCGCTGACTTACGGGCACGCGTTCGCTTGGGATTACGAGCTGGGACGCGCGTTCGTTCCTTGCGAAGGCAAAAAGTCGTTGCGTTCGGTAATTTTAGAGTCGGGCTTGGCAAACTTGGTCGGCTTGGATCGTCGCGAAGGGAACGAAG
>JAZUGM010000046.1:0-8073 GCA_045641205.1 Thermoguttaceae bacterium | reverse complement strand
CCGCCTCGAACCCGCGACGCTTTGTCGCGCAAGCCAACAGCGCGGAGACTAACGACTTGCCGACGCCCCCTTTTCCACTGACGACGCCGACGACGTTTTTAATTGAACTCATCTCGTGCGGCGCCTCGAGAAACGATTTCGGATCCTGACGCGACGGACAATCTTGTCCGCACGAACCGCAATTATGCGAACATTCGCTCATTTGACGATTCCTTTCACTACCTAGCGGTCGCGTCCGAAGACGCAAAAAAAACAAACGCGCAATATCGACGCGACTCAGGAACGTCGCGCGCGTTCCTCAACCAAATACCGTTGAACGGCGTCAAGCAATTTTCTCGCGACGTCGAACTTGTCGCCCGAAATTTTCGCGACGGATCGACCGTCGGCGCGCAAAACTTCGACGCTTGACGAAGAACCGTTGATCGCGGTCGGATCGTTTACGACGACCAAATCGCAACGTTTGCGTTGCAACTTCTGCAACGCGCGAACGTGAAAATCGGACGTTTCCAGCGCGAACGCGACAAGCCATTGATCCGCGCGCTTCATTTCGCCTAAAGCGGCCATCACGTCGGGCGTCTCGCGCAAACGCAACATCAACTCACCCTTGCGATCCGGCTTGCGTATGAAATCGTCTTTCGACATTTTTTCCGTTAGCACTTCGAAAGGGCGATAATCGCAAGGCGCGGCGGCGCCAATAACGCCTTCGCATTCGGAAAAGAGCTGCATCGACGCCACGTGCATTTCTTCGGTCGACACAACGTTCACAACGCGCGCGCCTTTGGGATACTTTACTTCGACGGGACCGCTCACGACGATCGGCTCGTACCCAAATTCAAGCGCCGCGCAAGCCAACGCCGCGCCCATTCGCCCGCTAGACGCGTTCGTAATGTAACGTATCGGATCCAAATATTGGCGTGTCGGTCCCGACGTAATTAATAGTTTTGACATAGAACGTTCAAAGGCTTTAACGCAAAGGGGCGTTGCAAACGCGCGCCGTAATTCGTCGACGGCGCTACGCGCTTGCAAACCTTCAGTATATATCGTTCGTTTAACGCGTCAAGCGGCGCGGACGACGAGTCGTCTTACTGAAAGCGTTCGTCAAACAGTTCTAAATAGAAAAAACGCTCGCCCTTTGTCAAATTTGTTTCTATGTTATAATTACAGTCTTAAGATTTGACGGTCTTCGTCGAACGGTCGACGTATGGCTTCCAAGCCAAAAATCCGGGTTCTAGGCGTCCGGCGTCGATCCTACGTCGTTCTGAAAGGAGAACTAAGCATGGAAACGGAAAAGACTTTCGAAAACGAACAATATCGCAAGACGTACTGGCACACTTGCTCGCATATTTTAGCGCAAGCGTTGACGCGCCTCTACCCGACCGTCAAACTCGCGATCGGACCGGCGATCGACGAAGGTTTCTATTACGACGTCGAACTGCCCGACGGGTTTTCGCAAGACGCGCTTGCCGACGTCGAAAAAGAAATGCGTAAGATATGCAAAGAAAAGTTGCAACTAGAACGGTTCGAAGTCTCGCGCGACGAAGCGAAGGCAATGATGAAAGATCAGCCGTACAAATTGGAACTTATCGACGGACTCCCGGAAGACGCGACGATCTCCTTCTATCGTCAGGGCGAGTTCGTCGACCTGTGCGCCGGTCCTCATCTTGACGCCACGAACGTCGTCAACGGCGTCGGAATCAAGTTGACCTCCTGCACCGGCGCGTACTGGCGCGGAGACGAACATAACAAAATGCTGACGCGTATTTACGGAGTCGCCTTCCCGACCAAAGACGAACTTGCCGCGTATATTGCCGCGAAGGAAGAAGCGAAAAAGCGCGATCACAACAAACTCGGGCGCGAATTGGAATATTTCACGACCGTCGACGTCATCGGACAAGGGCTCCCGATTATCCTTCCGAAGGGCGCGCGCGTTATCCAGACGTTGCAACGCTGGGTCGAAGACACGGAACAAAAGCGCGGCTATCTTCTCACGAAAACGCCTTATATGGCAAAGCGCGAGTTGTATCGTATTTCCGGGCACTGGGATCACTATCTCGACGGCATGTTTGTTTTAGGCGATCCGAACGACGAAGAAAAAGAATGCTTCGCCTTGCGCCCGATGACTTGTCCGTTCCAATATCAAGTCTTTCTGAACCGCGAGCGTTCCTATCGCGATCTGCCGATGAGACTGAACGAAACGTCGACGCTCTTCCGCAACGAAGACTCCGGCGAAATGCACGGTCTTATTCGCGTCCGTCAGTTTACGATTTCCGAAGGGCACTTGATTCTTCGCCCGGAACAGCTGGAAGAAGAATTTAGAGGCTGTCTCGACTTGGCGAAACACGTTCTTGACGTCGTTGGACTCTTGGACAAATGTACGTTCCGATTCTCGCAATGGGATCCCGCCAACTCGAACAACAAATACGAGGGAACGAAAGAGCAATGGGAAACGGCTCAAGCGACGATGGAAAAAATCTTGAACGATTTGAACGTCGATTACACGGTCGGAATCGACGAAGCCGCTTTCTATGGTCCGAAACTTGACGTCCAATATCGCAACGTCTACGGCAAAGAAGACACGATCGTCACGATTCAAATCGATATGCTCTTGGCGGAGCGTTTCGGCATGGTCTATACCGACGCCGACGGAACCAAGAAAACGCCTTACATTATCCACCGCACAAGTCTCGGCTGTTACGAGCGTACTCTTGCGTACTTGCTCGAAACTTTCGCGGGCGCGTTGCCGACGTGGCTCGCGCCGGAACAAGTTCGCGTCCTGTCGGTTACCGATCGCGTCGTCGACTACGCCGAATCGGTCGTGAAAAAGCTCCAAGAAGCCGGTTTCCGCGTCGAAGGCGATTTCAGTTCGAACAAGTTGGGCTATAAGATTCGCAACGCGCAAAAGGAAAAGGTTCCCTATATGATTATTCTCGGCGACAAAGACCTTGAAAATCAAACTGTTTCCGTGCGTTATCGCAACGGCGACGACCTCGGCGCCTTGTCCCTCGAAGATTTTGCCGCTATGCTGAAAGAAGTCGTCGATAAAAAAGAGAAAAAATAATCAAAATACGCTCTTATTTTGTTGATTTTCAACTTGAGACGGTTTATAATGAAGGCGCGTTGGTATGATCGCAAGATCGATTCGACGCGCCTTTGTTTTAAAACGCGCGCTGTTTTAGGAGAAACGTTGATGAAAGACGCCCCTGAATCGGTGAAAAAAGACGCTCAAGACGATAAAGGAATGCTCCAAGATCAGTTTGTCTACTTGATATGGTCGAATCTGGTCTTTGCCAAATTGTTTTTTGCTCGTTTTTTACCGCAACAACTTTTACTTCTCATCGAACTTGATTCGTTAGAACTTGGACCGACGCATATGACGAGTCGCGAAGGCGTCGATTCCTTTGGCGACATATTTTACAAATTTCGTTTCAAGTCGGGTAAACGAGGCATATTCGTCTTATTGATTGAGCATAAATCCTATTACGATCGTTTCGTTTCGCTACAAATACTACGTTACGAAGCCGGAATCTTTGAACAAATGGAGAAAGAGCCGGAGAAATACGCCGACCAAGACGGGCTTTTGCCGGTTCCGTACTCGATTTTGTTATGTCAAAAGCCTTGTCCGCAATTTGACGACGTCGTTTCGAAATGCGAGGGGCTCGACTACGGGATTCGAACGCGATTTCAGGAAATTTGTTTTAACAAAATCGACGTCGACGCTTTACTTGACGAGCCGTTGTTATGCGTCGCGTTGGGACTTGCGCGTTTTGCAGGTTACAAAGACGCCGAAAAAGAAAATCGTCGAGGCGAATTACTGACGTTGTTTCGTTCGCTCGCGAACATTGATCCAACAAAACGTGAAAATTTGAAAGAAACTTGGGAGTTTATTTTCGAAGTTTCGCTCAACTACCTCTCTAAAATTACCCGTAATATTTCGTTTAGTATGACCCAGTTCAGACAAGAACTGTCTCATATGGAGGGAGGCGATATGCAAACTCAACTTTACGACGACGTTTTTGAGGAATTTTTTTACGATAAAGTCCAACCCTATAAGGACGCGGTCGCCGCCGCCGAGAGCGAACTCGCCGCCATTCGCGCCAAGGTCGCCGACGTTCAAGCCGAAGTTGACGACGTAAGAGTTAAATATCGCGAAGCGGAAGCAAGAAGTCAAGAAGCGGAAGCAAGAAGTCAAGAAGCGACGTCAAGAGCGGAAATCATAGAAGAATTGTTCTATTCCACAATGTACGAAACAATTTGCGACGCGCTCTGCGAGCGGGGCAAAGTCGAGAACGTTCCGCGCGACGTATTAGACAAGCTCGAACGTATTAAATCGTATTCTTTCCTCAGGAAACTTCTGTCGATCTCCAAGTCTCGCCAAAGCGATTACGCGGCGTTTCTTAAGTTGCTCGACGAAGGGGCGCGCCAAGAAAAAGACGCGACTTTGTAACTCGCCGACGTTTTCCGCCTGTCGTCGCATAGTCGCGATCATTCCTTGAAATCGTCGTTTTACAACGATCGAATTTAACGAGTCTCGTAATCGATCGCTTTTTTTATTTCGTTTGATAAGGAGTCCACAATGATTCGTCGTCAAATAACCGCGTTCGTCGCGTTTTTAGTCGTCGGGCTGTGCGCCTCGACCTTCGCGCAAGATTATTCGTATCACGCGTATAAATTCCACAAAGAACGTTACGAACAAACGCTCGCGCAACTTCTCGACGCCGCGCGCGCCGACCTCGGCATAGAAATCGCCGTCGACGCGAACGCCAAGCCGTTCTTGGAAGAAAAAGTCCCGATGGCGCCTTGGAAGTTCTGGTCTGATCCGAACTTGCGTCTCGCCTATATTCTCGCGCCGCTTGATCTGACTTTTGAAAAAACCGGCGAAAATTCTTATCGCGTCTTCGAGCCGTGGTATCAAAACCGACCCGAAAGCGAAGGCGCCGCCGCTTTGCAACGTTCGCTCAAAAATTATCCCGATCGCGAATCGTGGGAAAAACGACGCGCGGAAATTAAAGGCGCGATCCTCGACACGTTCGGCTTGAATCCGCTCCCGAAAAAGACGCCTTTCAATCCGATCGAAACGGAAACCTACCAATTCGACGGCTACAACGTCAAACACGTCGCGCTGGAAATCTTCCCGAAATATTGGCTTTGCGGCTCGCTTTATCGTCCCGCCGAAGAACCGACGCCTTCCCCGATCGTTCTTTGTCCGCACGGACACGGCGTCGACGGGCGACTCGACGAAAATTGCCAATATCGTTGCGCCACGCTCGCAAGAATGGGCGCCGTCGTCTTTTCCTACAGTATGTTCGCGTGGATTCCCGAAGAGTCGCCTTTAACGAAGGAAGCGCACCGCGATCCGATCGCCGGCGCGATTCAAACTTACGACACGATCCGCGCCGTCGATTACGTTACGTCCCTTGAAAACGTCGACGCGTCTCGAATCGCAATCACCGGCGAGTCGGGCGGCGGATCGCAAACCTTTTACGGAACGGCGGTCGAAGACAGAATCACCGTCGCAGTGCCCGTCGTGATGGTTTCGGCGCACTTCTTTGGCGGTTGTCCTTGCGAAAGCGGAACGCCCGTCCATACGAAATGCGGCGGATTCTGCAACGTCGACGTCGCCGCGTTAGCCGCGCCGCGTCCGATGAAGCTGATCGCGATCACGCAAGACTGGACCAAGAACACGCCGGAAGTCGAATATCCTTACATTAAGACAATTTACGGATATTTTGGCGCGCAAGATTCCGTCGAATACGAGATTTTCGACGAGCCGCACAATTACGGCAAAACGAAGCGCGACTCGATGTATCCCTTTATTGCCAAGCAATTCAGGCTCGATATGTCGAAAGTCGACGAATCGAAAGTTACGATCGAACCGCGCGCGGAAATGTTGCCCTTCGGCGCGAATCGCGAAAAATACCCAGAGGACGCGGTGAAAACGCTCGACGAGTTAAAAGCTGCGTTCGAAGCGGCGAAAACCGCCAAATAATCAAAATAGACGGCGCCGCTGAAAAATTTTTATTCGCTTTTCGAGTCCGCCGTTTCGGATTCCGGCGCCGTCGCATTGACGAAATTCTCGATCGTTACGTTCTTCACGTTTTCGACGCCCGACTCAAAAGAAACGCCCGAAATTTCCGCGTTATAATTGACGACGTTCGAAATAATCGAATTCGTCAACGAGCCCGCGATTAAGACCGCGTGACGCGATTGCGATTGAACGTTCGTAACGATCAGCCCGTTTGTGTCGCCAAGGGGCGTTACTCCGCCCCAAGCGGGATTCGCGTCGCCGATGCGAATCGTCGCGCGATCGACGACGCCCTCGGGCGAGGCGTCGATCACGCCGTCGATTACGACGCGATAAATCTTAATGCCCGACGCGTTCAAAACGCGCACGATCTGATGTCCGCCCGACGCGTATCCGACGACGTTGCGCACGGAAATATTATAGACGTCGTTGTTGTCGTCGCGCGAAAAATCGCTAACTTCCGTCGAGCCGAGAACGCCCCCGACTTTGTCGTCGTCTCGAATCGCCGTCAGCGCCACGACGTCGTCGCCGGTGCGTCCGAAAATATTCTCGACGGATATGTCGTGACAACCTTTGCGCAAATCCAATCCGTCGACGTTGAGAACTTTGACTTCTTGTCCGTCGATTTCGCGCGTTTCGGTCGAATCGAACGTAATGTTCCGAACGCTTCCAAACGAACATTTTTCAAGCGAGACGCTCCAGCAGTGCGCTTGACGTATCGTTACGTTCTCAATAGAAAAGTTTTTGACGTTAGCCAGCAAAACGCCGATATTGCGCCAGTCGCCCGTCTGCGACTCCCCTTCTTTGCCCGCGTCGGTTCCGAAACTACGAACGCCCAAGCCTTTGGCTCCGTCCCCGGTCGCGCGAGGATGATCCGCGCCGATAAGAGTCGGCGAGCCGATCCCGACGATATGAACGTTCTGAATCGGCTCAACTTTCTCGATTCCGAGCCCGCAATTTGCCGTTCGAATGAAATTGTCGCGACACGCGTCGGAAAGTTTCAAATCGCAGTCTTCTAAAATCAGCGTCGTATCGCTAGGCAAAAGAATCGCCGTATCGAGAAGCCAATAGGTTCGCTCGGAAATCGCGTCCGGCTTGCGCGCCGGTATGCGAACGACTCCGCCCCAACGAGGCGACGCCTGAACCGCAAGCGCGATCCGTTCCGAATCGCTCCCTTCGTAATCGTTCGGATCGTTTGAAGGCGCCGCGTCGGTCGCGCGTAAAGCAAAGGGCGCGCAAAGGAAAAACAAAATAACAAAAAACGTCGACGTTAAACTTCTCATAATTTACGCTCCTTAAAAACGGCGGTCGGCGGCGATTAAACGCGCGGAATTCGGCGCCCTAACGAAGTCCGCAAAGGTTAAAAGGCGGCGCGCGAAGCGCTTTTCTTAGGGACGCGCTTGGCTTTGCGCTTTCTTTGCGTCAAATTCTCGGCGAATTTTTCAACGTCGAGCAACGTGGGCGCCGTCAACGCAAATTGACGAGTTTGATCCAAAAGTTTGAGATCGTTGAGATTTGTCAAAATTCGGTTCAAGCGCTCGGAATCGTCTTGAAAACGCAACGACGCGATCGTTCGTATCGTTTCAAGTTTCCCCTTGATTTCTCCCTTGATTTCTCCTTCGATTCTTCCTTCGATTCTTCCCTCGACTCTTCCATCCTCTTCGCACAACTCAAAAATCGTATTCATTTTCTCCCTCGTTGCTTCGTCGTCGACGCTTTGAACCAATTGTAATCGCTCTTCTCTCGTCATAAGTTTGTCGGAAGCCAAGGCGACGTAGTTGGAACAGGCGACGAGACAATCATACGTTTCTTTCGTCCAGTCGCTGATTTGCCCTAGCGAACGAAACAGCCTCGAATAGGCTTCCTTCAATCGTTTCAAACTGGCGCGCGCCATTATCTCGGGCACGACTCGCAAAAAATCCTCGTCGCTCAATTTGTCCTCTAAAAACAAACGAGTCAAATTGACGCAAAGGGGCTTGAAGCGAACTTGCACATCTCGTAATTCTTCGACTTGCAAAAATTCGGGAAGAGGAAAATAATCTTCCCAAGAA
>JAZUGM010000045.1:0-2171 GCA_045641205.1 Thermoguttaceae bacterium | reverse complement strand
CGTTACGTATTCTCCAACCGGCAAAGTTTACGGAACGTTGCGCGTTCGTTACGCGTCGCGTGAAAAAATGAAGCAATTAGGCGTTTTAGCACCGAAGCCTGTCTCTCGCTGAATAAACGGACTGACGTTTAAACCACGCTTAACTTATTACTGTACTTTCCCCACTTTTTAACAAATAAGGAAAAAATCCCCCCTAATTGAGGTATACAAAAAGGGACTCGTTTAGTATTGTAGATAAAAACACACACCCCTACAATTCCAGCGAGTCCCCAATGCGTGAAACATTCGTCCCACACGACTTTATTATAACGATCCAAAACGTCCTTAACAAGGGGTTGCGCTATTGGTTTGTCGAGATTTTTTTCTCAGCCTTAACGGTTTGCGGAACAGTTTCGTCTTGGATACGCAACTCTCACGAAGAGAAGCGTTACCGTAAGTTTTATCGTTATCTTCAACGTCTCGGACGATTCGACGAAAGGATACAAAACGCCTATGGGGCTTGGCTTGTCTACTTTTTTAAAGACTTCTTGCAAAAAGAAGACGTTGTTCGTTTGGCTCTCGACGACTCGCCGATCAAACGATACGGTCCCAAAGTTGAAGGAGCGGGGCGTATGCACGATCCGACTAACGTAACCGACAAAAATGCAAAGTGTTACGGACATTCTTGGGTTGCGCTTTCGCTAATCGTTGAACATCCGAAATGGGGCTCGCTTAATTTGCCGCTACGTTGGAGATTTTATGTTCCCCAAAAGAATTTGGAAGAAATCGACAAAGCGATTCGTCCCGAGTTTCAAACGAAACTTGAAATAGGAGAGGAACTTGTAAACCGTTCTTTAGCGCAGATTAGAAAAGTAATGGACAAACCAATTCAATTAGCGTTTGACAGCGGTTATGTTTCCGTTAAATTATTCCAAGCGATGGACAAGTTGGGCGTCAAAGTCGTTACTCGATTCAAAAATAACACGAATTTTTACAAACTTCCTGAACCTCCGACAAAAGCGAAACGCGGGCGTCCCCGTATTTACGGCGACGGTTTTAAACTGAAAGATTGGATCGAAAACGAACAAAGTGAAACGTTTAGAGAATCTTTGCAACAATACGGCGGAGTCAGAAAGGTCGAGTTTAAAACGATGATCGCAACGACGCGAATAACGAACGGTCGCCCGATTCGTTTGGTTTTGAGTAGATATATTGACGACGCTAACGCTAAAGATTGGCGAGTTTTTGCGTCGACGGATTTGAACGCGACGCCGCAAGAAATATTGCTTGAATACAGTTGTCGTTTCGGTATAGAAGAAAAAATGTTTAAAGACTTAAAAGGAGTCTGCGGTCTCGGAAGTCAGGAGGTTCGCAAATGGGAAAGTTGCAAAGCCTGTGCGACGATAACGGCGATGAGTTTTGCCGCCGTCGAAATTGGGACGTGGGAACGAAGCGCAACGGAATTGACGGCTTTACGTCCTCGCTGGGACGATGCAAAACGTCGTCCGTCGCACAAAAACAAACGTGATTTAGTATCGAGAAAAATAGTGTTTGAGAATTTTTCAAGGAATATCGTTGGCGCTAAACCAGAGGATATTCAAAAAGAAATTCTTCGTTTGGCGAGCCTGTTAGGACTCGCCGTCTGAAAAAGTGGGGAAAGTACAGTATTTAACGTTTTCGGGAAAATTTCCGTTATCGACGCATTATTAAAAGTGAAAATTTATTCTCGCCAATTGTAAACAAACAGATTGAGCAAAGCTGTTCCAGAACTCGACGCCTCTCGTTTAACTTAATTCGGCGTTGTTGAAAAAATTTACAACACGTCGGAGATATGACTGTACTTTCCCCACTTTTTCAAACGGGGAGTCCTAACAGACTCGCCAAACGAAAAATTTCTTTTTGAATATCCTCTGGTTTTGCGCCAATGATATTCCTTGAAAAATTCTCAAACGCTATTTTTCTCGTAATCCAACCACGTTTGTTCTTATGAGACGGGCGACGTTTTGCGTCGTCCCAATGAGGTGGTAAGGCAGTCAGTTCCGAGGCGCTATGTTCCCACGTCTCAATCTCGACAAATACAAACCCCATCGCCGTTATTGTGGTACACGCTTTGCAACTTTCCCATTTGCGAACTTCTTGACTGCCGAGACCACAGACGTCTTTCAAGTCTTTAAACATTTCTTCTATGCTGA
>JAZUGM010000044.1:0-4512 GCA_045641205.1 Thermoguttaceae bacterium | reverse complement strand
TAATATTCAGCGACGCGCCCGGCAAATTCAAGCCGAACGCGTGGGGACTGTACGATATGCACGGCAACGCGGCGGAATGGACGGCAAGTCTGGCGCGTCCGTATCCTTACGACGCCAATGACGGACGCAACGCTCTTGACGCCGAAGGCTTGCGCATCGTGCGCGGCGGTTCGTGGCGCGATCGTCCGATCAACGCGCGAAGCGAGTTCCGTAGCTTCTACCGTCCTTGGCAAGGCGTTTACAACGTCGGATTCCGCGTGACTTGCGAAATCGATTAAAGCGCGCTCGTCGCTTGCTTTTGACTCTTTTTAACTCGCGCGGCGTCAAATTTAAAAGACGTCGCGCGACGCACGCTCGTTAAAAACGCCGAAAGAGAAAACAATGGTTCGTTCGACAAACGTCAAAACAGGAAAATTGAAAAAATACGCCGTGCGTTTGACGCCGGAAGAAATCGAAGTTTTACGTCAAGCGACGGCGATTTCAGACGAATTCTTCACGCACGATAAATTCGTTTACGTTATCTGGTCGATTATCGCCTTTGCAAGGAGTTTTTTCAGACGTTTTCTTCCGCCTGAAATTTTAGAAAACGTCAAATTGGAAACGTTGCGACGACTACCGACAAAAATGGTCGACAAAAACGGAAAGGAAACGGAAGGCGACCTTTTTTATCTGGTCGACACGATAGACGACGAGGGGGCGCTTCTCGTTATTCTACTCGAACACAAGTCGGGGTCGGCGCGTGAAGTCGCGCTTCAAACCTTAGGTTACGAAGTCGATATGATGAAAAAAATAGCGCTCGAACCGAACGTTTATAAAAACGTCGAAGGACGTTATCCCGCGCCCTTCACGATCGTATTGGCGCAATACGACGTTCCTCAGTTGGACGATCTTTTTTATTGGGTAAAAGGAACGCGCCAATTCGGTCCGGCCTTTAAATTTCACTTGGTCAATTTACAAAAAGAAAACTTCGACGGCGTGATAGACGACGAGCCGTTGCTTTACGTCGCGATGGCTTTGTCGCGTCTTGCGTATCGCGTGAAAGACAAGAAATGGAACGACGCGCACGAATCGGAACTGAAAGAAATCTTTTCAACGGCGTTAAAACGCGATCCGACAGTTCCCTCAAACTTTCCGTATTTTCTCGAAATTTTAATGAGATATACTTCTTGGTTTACGAGAAACAGCGGGTTCAACCTTAGGAAATTTACGGAGAAGGTAATGCAAGAAATTCCAGTCAAAAATAGAAAACCTTTTAAATCCTTCCTGAGTCAACTGTTCGGCGACCAAATGCCGGAATACTATAAAAACCTCGAAGCAAAATACGAAGACTGTTACGAACAACTTGTCCAAAAAGACGAACAACTTGCCCAAAAAGACGAGCAAATCACAAAAAAAGACAGGCAAATCACAAAAAAAGACAAGCAAATTGCCAAACTCAATTCGGATAAGGAAACTTTGTCGTTACAGCGGTCGATTCTTCTCGACGCAAACAAACGTTTTGAAGTTCCGTTTCCAACGTCGACTATGCAACGTTTGCTTTCAATCAC
Organism: Thermoguttaceae bacterium; assembly: GCA_045641205.1. Taxonomy (GTDB): domain Bacteria; phylum Planctomycetota; class Planctomycetia; order Pirellulales; family Thermoguttaceae; genus RUG369. The sequence goes on along the minus strand of JAZUGM010000044.1, from coordinate 2,965 downwards.
CAAAGTTTCCGTACTTTCCCAAATTCACGAACTCCTTCAAACGCGTTCGTCGTTTGAAGATTTCGAACGCGATTTTAATCGTTTGGCGGTCGGAAGTTAATACTTTTCGTTTATTAAACGCTCGGCGCCTTAGTTTTTTTCACTTCCAAAAAACTGAAGAGATTTTAATTCTCTCGGTTCGGCAACGTCGGTTCTGGAAAATTCCAAGCGCGAAGAGCATATTCAAGCGTTCGTTTGTCGAAAGAACCGTCCAGAAAAAAACGTCCCTTCTCAAGAGGCTAGAAAATGAATCCCGTCGCAAAGGTTCAATCCAAGCAAGAAATCGAAATCGAAAACGTCGTTATTATAGGAAGCGGACCGGCCGGCTGGAGCGCCGCGATTTACGCGGCTCGCGCGGCGTTGCGTCCTTTGCTTTTTGAAGGCGCCTTGTCGTCCGAAAATTTCGACGCGGGCGTTTTGCCTATGGGGCAACTTGCAACGACGACGGAAGTTGAAAATTATCCAGGTTTTCCAGTCGGTTCTCTTGGCGGTTACCTCCGTTCGGCGCTCGAGACGGAACGCGCGGAGACGTTGCCTCCCGAAACGCTCGACGACTCCGATCGCGCGATTTACGGCGCGGCGCTCGTCGAATTAATGAGAAAACAAGCGGTCGATTTGGGAACAAGAGTCGTCTCTGAAGACGTCGTTTCCGTCGATTTCAGTTCGAGTCCTTTGAAATTCGAAAGTTCCGACGGCTCGATGATTTTTTCCAAATCGGCGATCATAGCGACGGGCGCTTCGGCTCGTTGGCTCGGTTTGCCTTCAGAGGAGCGTTTCAAAAACAACGGAGTCAGCGCCTGCGCCGTATGCGACGGCGCTTTGCCTCGTTTCTATCAACGTCCTATCGTGGTCGTCGGCGGAGGCGACGTCGCGGTCGAGGACGCCGAATATTTAACGAAATTTGCGTCGAAAGTCTATCTTGTTCACCGACGCGACTCTTTGCGCGCTTCGGCGTCTTCCGTGCGGCGCGTTTTGAACAATTCCAAAATCGAAATCCTCTGGAACCGTAAGGTCGTAGAAATTTTAGGAAACGACGACGTCGGCGTCACCGGCGTTCTTTTAGTAAACGTCGCCGATCCAAGCGAAGCGCCGCTTCAATTAGAGGCGTCCGGGGTTTTTGTGGGAATCGGACGGCGCGCAAACGTTGGTTTCCTTCAAGGCGCGCTAGAACTTACGGATTCCGGCGTCATTAAACGAACGGTTCCCTTTCGAACGAACTCAAGCGTACCCGGCGTCTTTGTCGCGGGCGACGTCGCGGACGACCGTTATCGTCAAGCGATCGTCGCGGCCGCTTCTGGAGCGCAGGCCGCTCTTGACGCCGAACTTTATATTCAGGAACGATCGTTACAAACAGTATAAACAAAAAACACGGAATAATAATAATAATAATAATAATAATAATAATAATAATAATAATAATAATAATAATACAACTTGTCACGAGAAAAAACAATCCTAAGGGATATTTACAAGTGTGAAGACCGTAGTAAAATAAGCAGGATGGGCGTTGATTACCGCGAATTTATTTCAACGTAATCGATTATTGGGAAGCGTAAGAATGGGTTAAAGTAATGTTTTTCTTTTGTTACTTTTGTCCGCGATGCGGACGAAGACGGAGGTTTATCGTCCCCCAATGGAGGGTAAAATGCAGATTCTGCGACGAAGTTTGGAATCCTCGAACTCAAAAGGGCAATAAGCGTCCGCGCGTTTGTTTCTCTTTAAAACACGCTTTTTTTTGGATAGTTCCCGCACTACTATTTTTGTACTATTTGTGGAAAACTAACGCGTTTTGACGTTAGTCGAAGTCCCCTAAACGACCAATAACGACGCATAATTTTTAAGGACGATTCGTCGTTCGCCGACGTCGCCAACGGCGTTTTGGAACTTTGTTTTTTGTTTTTTTGGATTTTTTCCGATGAGCGTTCCACCCGCTTGATTATTATTCAAAAGTCGTTAGAATCTATGGTGTTTTAGGCGGGATTTTTGACCGCGACAAAAAGTTCGACCTTTGGGTCGAATTTTTTTGCACAGACGCGTTAAACTGCGCAATATATAAACAATAAACAGATTAAAACTATTAAAGATGAAGACGCCGCTATTCGTAAAGATTCTTTTCTTTGGATTCTGTTTATTGGAATCTTTTTTCTTTTCTTCCGTCGTTTTTGGAGTCGATTCTCGTTCGTGTCTCAACGACGTTGGAGGCGGTTCCTGTCTTTGGGGAACGCCGGACGAACGCACAACTTACGTCGGACCTTATTTTGCGGGTATGGAACCTAAAATCGATCGCCTTTCCGTCGACGATTTATCGAAACGTTCGGAGAACGAAAAAACGATCGACGATTCCAATCTCAATCTTGGCGGCTCCGGCTTAGGTTCTTCCGGGTCTTCCTCCGCAGTCTGGTCAAAATTAAACGAGGTCGGCACAATCTGGGGAACGGACGGTCGACTCTATCGTTATACGTATGCGCAAGGCGTCGAACCGCGTCGTATCGTCGAAAACGGAGTTGAACGCGTCGTCTGGGAGCAAGTTTTGATTCGCGTTCTCCGCCCCGTCAAAAAAGAGGAACAACCTAACGCTTCGGAAGCCGCGTCGACGTCCGCGTCCAATGCGGCGCCCTGCGCTCCGGCGCAAAACGTTCGACCTTGCGCCCCCGCCGCGACGACCTCGACCGCGCAAAACGCCAATGTCCCGACGGGTCCGCCCGACGCCGACGGCGTTCTGTCCCTTACGGTCGTAACGCAGGAGCGAAATTCGCCCGGCGCGCAAAAGCCCAAGCCGGTTCTCGTTTTGCCCGTCGAGGCGAAGAAAAACGTCGAGGCGAAGAAAAACGTCAAACAGGTCAAACGTTCCGCCAAATAAAATCGCCGCAATGAGTTCGTCAAAGAGTTCCCCCTCGAAGCCTAACGGATTGCTGGGAAATTTCGT
>JAZUGM010000043.1:0-7203 GCA_045641205.1 Thermoguttaceae bacterium | reverse complement strand
TTTGGCAAGTTTCCCAAGTGAAAAAATCTTTTTTTCAACGACGTTAGGCTTGATTTTTTTTTCGATCGCCGCGCTTTGCTTGGGGCTTTTAGGCGTCGCGAACCTTCCCTTTGTAACGAGCTTCGCGTGCGTCGCGATCGTCGTCTTCTTCGTCGTTGGGACGCGAAAAAAGAGCGCTATTTTCAAGAAGGCGCAAGCAGAACCCCGAAATCGGATCGATCGCGGACGCTTCTTCCTTTCGGCTTGTCAGATACTCCTCGTGATTCTCTTTGCGTCCTTTTACGTCCTCGGCGCGTCGACGCCGCTGTTTGAGTACGACGCGGTCGAATATCACGCGCAAAGCGCGCGCGAAATCTTCGAATCGGGCAAAATCGCCTTTTTTGAGCAAAACGTCTACGCGAATATGCCCCTTGGCGCCGAAACGTTCTACCTGCTCGGATTCAACCTTGTTCGCGATCTCGGCTTCGAAGCGGCGGACGTTTTACGCATCGGCTCTCTTGTCGGCAAGACGATCCTCGCGTCCTTCGCGCTCCTGACCGCGCTCGGAATTTGGGCGTTTGGAAAGCGGTTCTTTGCGCGCGGCGACGCCGGACTTTGGGGCGCGATTTTGTTTTTGTCCTTTCCGTGCGTCTTTGAAGTCTATTCGAACGGCTTAAACGACGGAGTTTTGGGCGCCGCGCTTTTTGCGTCGTGCTATTTGTTTTTCCTTGGCGTCGCGGAAAAAGAACGTCTTTTCCGCAGTCGTCGAACGTTATGCTTGTGGACGACGGGGTTAGGCGTCTTCGCTGGATTCGCTTGCGCGGTCAAGCACACGGGCGTCGTTTTCATATCGATTCCGCTCTTTCTTGGATTATGCGCGATCCTTTGGGCGCCTCGTCGCGCGTTTTTATTTTCAAAAGCGAACGTTCAAAACGACGACGCGACGCCCGAAGTCGAATCGTTCGACTTGCCCGCGCAAACGCGCGTTCTCGCGATCGTTCTTTTTCTTGCGTCGACGTTCGTCGTTTGCGGCGGCTGGCTCCTACGCGAAGCCGTCGCGACGGGCAACCCCGTCTACCCTCTCGCCTACTCCGTCTTTGGCGACAAAACGGAACAATGGAACGACTCGATCAACGAACGCTGGACTCGCGCGCATTCGTCTTCAGATTATAGCTTCAAAGGATTGGGCGACGCCTGTTTCGCTTCGTTTCAAAACGACGCTTCGACGTCGCCTTTTTTCCTGTGGTTTCTATTTTTTGGCGCCGCGTTTTTTTTGAGACTAACTTTCGCGCCAAAATTAAGCGACGCGTCGAGACGCCGCGCGATACGCCTTAACCGTGAAAAAAGCGCGACGCTCGGTTTGTTTGTTCTTGTCGCGCTTTTTTGGCTCGCTTGGTTCCTACTAACGCACCGACTCGTTCGTTTTTTAGTTCCGACGACGCCCCTTGTCGCGGCGACGTTAGGTTTGTTCGTCGCGCGAGGCGTTTCGGAACGTTCGCGCGCGTCGCGATCGGTCTGGCTCTTTTCCGTCTTATTCGGTCTGCTCTTCTCGGGACTTCTTATCGACCTATTAGGCGTCGGACGTATGGCGTCGTTGCGCGCGCTTGAACGGGATACGTTGCGTTTTCCTCAAGCGGCGATTTATTTTAACGATCGACCCGAATTATTCGAAAGTTCCGACGACGCAAACGAAAAACAAAAGCTGTTGTTAGTCGGCGAAGCCAAGGCGTTCGACTATCGCGTTCCGATCCTTTATTCGACTTGTTGGAACGAGTCGCCGTTGATTCCGCTTTTGGAAGGGGGCGTCGAACGGAACGCGGAAGGTCAAATCGTTCGTATTTCAAACGCGGCGCAAATCGTCGCCAATTTCAAGGAAGCGCGCGTCGCTTACGTTCTCGTTGATTTTTCCGAATTGGAACGTTTTCGCAGTCCGGGTAATTACGGATTTAACGACGACGAAATTACCGCGAGCCTTTTCGAATTGCTGGTCGAATCCGGCGCGCTGGTTCCTTTTACGCCAAAAGAGTTGCAAAACGTCGGCGACAAAGTTAAAATCTATCAAGTATGTTCGCAAAGTCGTTGACGCGCGTCCTTTCGCCTATTGTTGAAACTTATTTTTTCGTTAAAATGTTTTAAGCGTTTGGCGGCGTCGTTTGCGCGCCTTCGCCTAATATTTAGTCGACGCAATCGCATAAGGAGTTGCAATGTCCGTTCGATCGATTCCATCCGATATCGAAATTTCTCGAAGCGTCAAGCTCCGCCCCATTACGGAAGTCGCCGCAAAGTTGGGACTTCCTTCAGACTCGCTCGAAACTTATGGAAAATATAAGGCGAAGATTTCGCTTAACGCGGTCGCCGACGTTCCAACGAATAAAGACGCCAAATTGATTCTCGTCACCGCGATCAATCCGACTCCGGCGGGCGAGGGCAAGACGACCGTCAGCGTCGGTCTGTGCGACGCGCTCAATCTTCTCAATAAAAAGGCGTGTTTATGCTTGCGCGAGCCGTCGCTCGGTCCTTGCTTTGGCGTCAAAGGCGGCGCGGCGGGAGGCGGATTCGCGCAAATCGCCCCAATGGAAGACATTAACCTGCATTTTACGGGCGACTTTCACGCGATAACCGCCGCGCACAACCTCCTCGCGGCGATGGTCGACAATTCGCTTCATCAAGGCAACCCGTTGAATCTCGATTCGCGCCGTATTACGTGGGGTCGAACGCTCGACGTCAACGAACGCGCGTTGCGTCAGATCGTTCTCGGACTTGGCGGAACGAACAACTCCGTCCCGCGCGAGAGCGGCTTCATTATCACCGCCGCGTCGGAAATTATGGCGATTCTTTGCTTGAGCGAGAATCTGTGGGATTTGCGCGAACGACTCGGAAATATCGTCGTCGGCTATAATCTTTCCGGCGCGCCCGTGACCGCCGCCGATCTCAAAGCGCGCGGCGCTATGACGGTTCTAATGAAAGAAGCGATTAATCCGAATCTAGCGCAAACGCTCGAAGGCAATCCCGCCTTCGTTCACGGCGGACCTTTCGCGAATATCGCGCACGGCTGCAACAGCGTCGCGGCGACGAAAACGGCGCTAAAATTTGCCGATTACGTCGTTACGGAGGCAGGATTCGGCGCCGACCTTGGCGCTGAAAAATTCTTTGACGTCAAATGCCGCAAAGCCGGACTTGCGCCGAATTTGTCGGTCGTCGTCGCGACGGTTCGCGCGCTCAAGTATCACGGCGGAGTCGCAAAAAGCGACCTTGGAACGCCCAATCCAGAAGCGGTCGAACGAGGCGCCGCCAACCTTGCGCGACACGTTGAGAACGTTAGAAAATTCGGAGTCCCGGTCGTCGTCGCGCTCAATAAATTCGAGGGCGACACGGACGAAGAACTGCAAGTCGTCGCGTCCGTGTGCGAGCGACTCGGCGTCGAATGCTCTTGCGCGACTCATTGGCGCGACGGCGGCAAAGGCGCGATCGGCTTGGCTCAAACGGTTCTCGACAAGCTTGAAGCGAATCCGAAGAGCGGTTATAAGCCGCTGTATTCAGACGACTTGACGATTAAGCAGAAGATCGAAAAAGTAGCTAAGGAAATTTATCGCGCCGGTTCCGTCTCCTATACGAAACAAGCGGAGCGTCAACTTGCGCCTCTGATCGCGCTCGGTTGCGATTCCCTACCCGTCTGCATTGCGAAGACGCAGTATTCGTTCTCCGCCGATCCGAAGGCGTTGGGCGCGCCGGAAGGATTTGATTTGAACGTGCGCGAGATTCGCTGGAGCGCGGGCGCGGGCTTCGTCGTCGTCACGACCGGCGAAATTATCGCCGCGCCCGGTCTGCCGAAAGTTCCGGCGGCCGAATCGATCGATCTTGACGAAAACGGCAATACTGTCGGATTGTTCTAATCAAGCGTGAAAAAACGGGCGCGCGTCTTCATTTTGGAGGCGCGCGTTTTGTTAAAAGAGGCGTCTTTATGTTAAAATTTGTCGCAACGTCGACCGCCGGACTCGAATCTGTCGTTTCTAACGAACTAAAAAAACTGGGGTATTCTCCGCGAAATTCCGAACTCGGCGTCGGTCGAACCTTCTTTGAAGGCGAATTTTCCGATTTGATTAAGGCTAATCTGTGGTTGCGCGCGGCAGGCAAGGTTCTTGTCGTTCTTGCCGAATTTGACGTTCGCGACGATTTTGACGTTATTTTTGAAGCCGCGCGCGCCGTTCCGTGGGAGGACTGGGCGCCAAGAGACGCGAGTTTTCTCGTCGAAGGGAGAACGACGCGCTCGACGATCACAAGCGCGCCCGCCTTGCAACGCACGGTGAAAAAAGCGATCGTCGACCGACTCTCGCGCGTTTGGAACACGAGCGTTTTGCCCGAGACGGGCGCTCAATACACGGTTGAAATCTCGCTTCTAAAAGACCGCGCGACGTTGACGCTCGACGCGACGGGGCGCGGACTTCACCGACGCGGATATCGTCTTCTTAACGCGCTCGCGCCGTTGCGCGAAACGTTGGCGAGCGCGTTGGTTCAACTCTCGACGTGGCGCCCCGAACGCCCGCTAATCGATCCGTTTTGCGGCTCCGGCACGATTCCGATCGAAGCGGCTATGATCGCGCGAAACGTCGCGCCCGGCTTGAATCGAACTTTTGCGTCGGAAGGGTGGTCGTGCATTCCGCGCGACTTGTGGAATCAAGCGCGCGAAGAAGCGCGAGACTTGATTCTGCCCCCGTTAAAAGAAAAAATTTACGGCTCCGACGTCGATTCTGAAGTTCTCAAATTGGCGCGAAAGCACGCGACGGCGGCGGGCGTCGACGAAGACGTCGCGTTCTTTCAGAAGGATTTCCGCGATTTAACCGACTCGCGCGAATACGGTTGCGTCGTGTGCAATCCTCCTTACGGCGAGCGCATCGGCGAGCTTGGCGCCTTGCGTTCTCTTTACGAATCTATGCCCGCCGTTTTCTCGAAATTGCCGACGTGGAGCTTTTTCGTCATTACCGATTGGCTCGACTTCGAGAAGGTCGTCGGGCGCGAGGCGACGCGGCGGCGCAAGTTGTACAATAGTAGAATCGAATGCGTCTACTATCAATTTCTCGGTCCGAAACCGCCCTTCCTTTCTCAACGCGGCTCAAACGACGACGCGACGACGGAAAACACGCTCGCGACGGTCGCTCCTAGCGTTCCAGAGGAATCAAACGAAGAAAGCGCGGTCGTTTCGACTGAACCGGGCGTCGTTCCCGTCTTTGCCGGGCTTGACGAATACGCCGAACATCAAGAGACTGAATTTGGACGTTGCCTTACGAATCGCGTTCGGCATTTGCGCCGTTTTCCGTCGCGCGGAATAACTTGTTATCGTCTATATGATCGCGATTTGCCCGAGGTTCCGCTTGCGATCGACGTCTTCGAGGGGCGCTGGCTTCATATCGCCGAATACGAACGTCCCGACGGACGAACGCCGGGTCAACATCGACTTTGGCTAGACAAGATGGTCGCCAAGGCGGCGGAAGTGACGCAAATCGCGCCCGAAAACGTTTTTGTCAAACGTCGAGCGCGTCAGCGAGGCAAGTCGCAATATGAGAAACTCGACGAGTCGGGGCGCGTCGTTCGCGTTCGCGAGGGCGGGTTGACGTTCCTTTGCAATATGACCGACTATCTCGACGTCGGGCTCTTTTTAGATCATCGCCTGACGCGCGATATGGTGCGACGCGAGGCAAAAGGGCGCAGGTTCCTGAATTTGTTCTGTTATTCGGGCGCGTTTACTTGTTACGCGATCGACGGCGGCGCCTCTTCGGCGGTTTCCGTCGACCTTTCGCCGACCTATCTCGACTGGGCGGCGGCAAATCTTGAAGAAAACGAATTTGCGTCGTCGGGTAGAAACGTCGACGCGCGTTTTGTGAAGTCCGACGTCGTGCGTTTCCTCCGCGCGATTCCGATCGCTTCCGCGCAAAATCCAGATATTGCGCGAATGATCGAAGAAACCGCCGCCGATTTCAGCGAAAAATACCGATCGCGACGCGCGCCGAAAGAATTTGACAAGCGCAAGAAATACTTCAAGACGTCCGAAGTCGCGTCGCGCGGCGCTACGCGCGAGCCCGACCGTTCTTTTGGAATAAAGCGTTCCGATTTCGAACTTTGCGTCTGCGATCCGCCGACTTTTTCCAACAGCAAGTCGACCGACTTAGACTGGGACGTTCAACGTCGCCACGTCGAATTGTTACGCTTGCTCTCGACGCGAATGGTTCCCGGCGGAATCGTCTATTTTTCCAACAACAACCAACGTTTTAAGTTAGACGAAGAAAATCTAGCGGATTTGTACAATATAAGAGAAATTTCAAATAGAACCGTGCCGGAAGAGTTCCGAAATAAGCGAATTCATCGTTGTTGGCGTATGATCGTTAAATGAAATCGCGGCTTTCGTCGCGCGCGACGCGACGATTAAACGCCGTCGCCGTCGGCGCTTGTCTTAACGGCTTTTCAAAAATGTGGAGAGAACGCAGAACGAAAGGAGAATCGGCGAATGGCGCCAAAATTAGTTGAAAAACCGAATCGTTTCCCGCAAGAAGGAATCGTTATCAACGAGTTTTTCGGGCGGATTTCCAGCGGCGACGAGAACGTCAGCATCGGTCGTTTGACGAGCGGCGAAGGTTGGTCGGAACCGGCGCAACAGCCGGAATTCGACGAGTTTACGATCGTTCTGTCCGGCGCGCTTCATATCCTCGACGTCGCGACGGGCGAAACGACCGTCGTCCGCACCGGTCAGGCGGTCAAGACGACGCGCGGCGAAAAAATTCAATATTCGACGCCGGAACCGGGAGGCGCCGATTATATTTCAATTTGCACGCCCGCTTTTTCGCCAAATTTGTCGCATCGCGACCCGGAATAATAATCGTCGCATAGGTTGACGGAAAGTTGCGCGTAAAGTAAACAGGTTATGTTGTTGCCGCAACGTTTAGCGTTTAAATGTTTTTTATCCCGTAACATTAGTTTTCAACTGTTTGTAAACGTTTCAACAAACAAACGTTACTAAACAGAAAACGACGTTGGATTTTAACCGACGTCTCAAACGAGAAATTATAAACCAATGAAAACAACTTCCCGAAACGTCTTACTCATTCTCGCAACGCTGGCGTCGGCGTTGCTCTTCCGATCGTCGGCGTCTTTCGCGCAAACGGAACCGCTTCCTGAAAAGGGGCTGTGCGCGCATCGAGGCGATCAAGGTTTCGCAACGGAAAACACCGTCCC
>JAZUGM010000042.1:0-8943 GCA_045641205.1 Thermoguttaceae bacterium | reverse complement strand
TTACGCGTCGTTTTTCCGTGAACGCTTACAAAATTTGTTTGGCGCAACGTCGACCGAAGCGCGTCCGCTCGTCCAAAGACGAGCGGCTTATCGCGCGGCGCTCACGCGCCGGTTCGTCCGTGACGTTTTCCGTGATCGCTTGCGTTTTTATTATCGTTCCTGCGGCTCCGTTTTTTGGACGTCGATCGTTCCCTCGACGAGTTCCCAAGAGATTTTTTTCGTCGAGGCTTCGAACCGAACGAGGGCGTAACCCGAGTTCGTAAAGAGCGGGACGACGTAATTTTCAGAGGTCGGACGATAATAGAGCGTCTTGTTTGTCGCGTCGTATCGAACGCCGGTAAAACCTTGAAGCAGACCGAAACTCGACATAGCGCGCGCGTAGAAATGTCCGCACTCGTATTCGTCGAACGGGTTGCGCTTGGCGCCGTCGTATCGCGTTCTTGCGGCGGCGACAATATCTCGCGCCTTGTCGTATTCGCCAAAGAAAGCGAGATGCGAGGCGACTTGATATTCTATTCCGGTCCAAACTTCGTCGCTATAAGGGAACGGGAGAAGCAATTTGTCGTCGTTAGGCCAACTGCACAAGAGCAAGCCGCTCTCTTTTCCTAGCGCGTAAGTCGGGCGTTGCGGATTTGCGCACGCGGACAAGTCGCGCTTGAAGTTGTGCTTGTAAACCGCAAGCAAATGCGACTTTATCAACTTGGGATCGATTAAGTCGTCGTCGATTCCGCAAACTTTCGCGATCCAGAACCCGAGGACGCCGTCGGAGAGACAGCCGTTTCCATATTGATATTTCGGACCTTGCTCGAACATTTTTCGCGCGACTTCTTGATAATACGCGCTCTGTTCGACGTTTCCGCGCGACGCTTGGTAAACGTCCGTTTCTTCGTTCGTTGCTTGCGGTATTCTTTGAACGAAGTATTCCCCGTTAAAGAGTTCCTTTTCGTATCTTGCGCAACCTTTCTTGAGAATCGCGCGATACCGTTCGACGTCTTCTCCGAGCGCTTCGCCCATTTTGCATACGGCGGCGAGGGCGCCAAGATAGAAACTGCCGCAATGCCCGTCGATTCCGACGTAATTAATGTCGTAGGTGTTGTGATGGGATTCCGTCAACAAGCCCGACTCGTTCGGATCCCAAGTCGCAATGCAAAACTCGAGACTCAACTTGACTTTCGACCAGTATTCGCGCAAGAATTCGTCGGAGCCGGAAATTTTCCACTCGCGGTGAACTCTCATAATCGTTCCAAGTTGTCCGTCGGACGCGTCCCAAGAAATTCCGCCGTGCGAGATCGGCAAATTCGCGCGGAACGCTTGGCGTCCCGTCGACGTCAAAGATTCGTTGAATTCCGTTTGACGGAACGAACGTTCAAGACTAGGGAACAGGTGCGCGAGCGCTTGCGTATAGTTCCAGACGTGCGTGCAAGACCCCGCGCAACTTCCGTTCGAATCTTGACAGCCTTCCCAAGCCCAAAGTCTGCCGTCGAATTGGCGCAAGACGGTCGGCGTTTTGAGAATCGCAAGATTCGCTTCGACCGCTTCCATAATTTCCGGCGCAAGCGTAGACTTGTCAAGCGTTTGCGCGAATAATTCGCTCCGCGCGCGCAACGCGTCGTAATTGGAGTCAAAGGTTTTCAAGACGTCTTTGACGGATTCGTAGCGCGTTGCGTACCAAGGAACATAGGTCGAAGCGCGAGGCGTTTGGGGCGTCGGAGCTTCGACCGTTTGGACGACTTGCCATTTTCCGAAGTCTTCTTGTTCAAAATCTGCGAAAAGAACGATTTCGTCGGATTCGGACGTCGCGTCTTTGCCTTCAAATTCCTTTTCCTTGGCGAAAAACTCACTTTCTTCCAAATCGCTGAAAACGAACTGGTCGGCGTTAATATGTCCCCACGGCAAAGTCGATTCGTCGAAAACATAGAGGCGGAAATTCTTTCCTCGCGCGTTTTCGAACGAATACTTCGTCCATTCGAGTTTTTCGAGGTCTTTACCGCGATAAGTCGCGACCGTTTTGAATTCGCCGTCAATTTCTTCCTGAATTGAGACGCCGACTTCTTGCAAGGAACCGCCCCCGATTTTGAAATAGAGGTATTTTTTCTTGGGCGTAAAGGTCGGGGAAATTAAACGACCGACATGTCCGTCGCCGTCAGGGTAGAACGTGTTGACGAGTCCAGAGCCGGAATACCCGGAGACGTTTTGCTGACGTTGCGCCGTTCCTTTTGCGGGAAACGTCGCCATTTGGAGTTTCGCCTGAGCGCCCTGACCTTCCTTGAGGTTTGAACTAGGAATATGCCAAGCCGTTAAAACACGAATGTTTTTCGTTTCTTTGGGCGCTAATTCGACCCGCGTAAAGAGCGAAGCGCCCGGCGCGTTTCCTTCGGAGGGCGGATTGTCTATTAACGCGCCCTGTTGGATATTGTTCCACACGACGGAAAGGGGGTCGAACCAGCCGCCGCGAAACCAACAGCAGTCTTTGTAAACCTTTTGTTTCTCTTGCGCGTTTTGTTGGATAACGACGGCGAATTTTCCGTCGGGACCGACGACGTTAAATCCGTCGTCGAGCTTCTCAAAGGAACTTCCGCCCATAAAATTACGCGCGTTGAAGGAAAAAACGGCGTCAAGCGGTCGATCCGTCTTGTTGGTTAGGACGTAATCGATCGAACCGGCGGGCATAGACGACCAGTCGGGCTCGTTCGGAATAAAAGGGCTGAATCCGATTATTTTGACGTCGACCGGCATAACGTCGTCGGTCAGGTCGATTTCCGCAAACGGAAAATTCGCTTCGAATTTACAGTCGGTAAAGCGGGGCAGTCCGTAAGTTTTGTCGCCGGAGCCGAGCGCCGCGCCCGGTCGACCGAAATACTTATATTCGGGGATCGGACCTTCCAGAACTTTAGCGACGTTTTGCGTCGACGTCGTTCCTTTAACGCACAACGCGGCAAAGAACGTCGGCTCGTTGAAAAAATCAAGGCGATGTTTTACGGATATGCCGGAAAAACCGCCGTTTCCCTCGAGAAAATAACAGCCCGCCCCGATACCGCCGAGCGGAAAAGCGACGCGAGAAACGTTGGCGCCGTCGTAAGCGCCGTTGAAAAGATGCGCGCCTTCTACTCGCGAAAAGCCGCAGAAGAACGCAAGACAGATTAAAATCGTCGCCGAAGACGACGATAGAATAGCGGGTCGAGTCATTTTTTCCCCTTTTAGCGCTTTTTTCCTTTGTTTTAGACGACGTATTTTTAACGTAATCGATCGCGTCGACGGCGCACGCGATTCCTACAGCGACTCTGCAAATTCATTCGCATTGGAACAAAGCATACTGACGTCAAACGCGGCGTTCAATTCGTTCTTATTCTTTTTCTCTAATTTTTGCGCGCAAGACGAAAAGAAATTTTCAGGTTCGTTGGGAAATCGAATACGCAAAGCGCGAATAATCACGTTTCGCATCGTTTTGATTTCGCCGTCCATATAACCTTCCTCCAACGCGAGCGCGACGCGTCGAACTTCGCGTCCTTCAAACAAACCGAAAAAGTTCAACATTTTTTGTAGCCTTGCTCTTTGAGACGTCGTTTAAGTTTCCTACAGCGACTCTACAAATTCATTCGCATTAGAACAACGCATACTGACGTTAAACGCGTTTTTCAATTCGTCGTTGTTCTTTTCCTCTAATTTTTTTGCGCAAGACGAAAAGAAATTCTCACGTTCATTGGGAAATCGATTGCGCAAAGCACAAATAATCACGTTCCGCATCGTTTTGATTTCGCCGTTCCTTTCACCGATCCTTTTACCGTTCCTTTCGCCGTCCGTATAACCTTCCTCCAACGCAAGCGCGACGCGTCGAACTTCGCGTCCTTCAAACAAACCGAAAAAGTTCAACATCTTTTTTCTTACTCCTTTAACGATAGGATATGCTTTTTCCAAAAAATCGACGTCTTCTTCAGTCGTTAATTTCGGATAGCCGAACATTTTCAACCAAACTTTCAGCCCGAAATCCTCGATACGCGGCGACGCTTGTCCTTTTTTTGTGGGTATGCGAACAAAAATCGTCGTTTTTCCGTCGTAAACGAGCTTCGGATCGTATTGGGACGTTTCACGATAAACGTCAAAATCGACGTTTTCGTCGTCGCGGATAGGAAACGTAACAAACGCGATCACGACGACGCGTCGCAACGAGTCGTAATCGTCTCCTTCGTCTAGCTGTTCCGCGCGCAGGCGATCCCCGTAAGCAAACATACGATCCCAAAAACCGGGACGGTTCCGCTTTTGAATTTCGATATCGTATAGGACGCCCTCGTCGTCTTCGGCTAGAAGATCAAGAATCATTCCTTTTTGACGTCGACGACGTTTTAGCAAATTCGGATTTTTAACGACTAAACGCTTTACCGTATTCATTTTGGCGTTGCGCAAAACGCCGTTTACCAGATTGAAAAGCGCGTCGTTGCCGCTTTGGTTGGATTTGTCGGCGAAAATATGGTGAAAAACGTCGTCTTCGCAAAGCCAGTAGGGAATTTCGTCGGCGCTCGGGACGGGATTCCCTTTGATGATTTCATTATAGCGCTTAATGCTACGCTTTAAATTGAGTCGCTTGTGCAAATCAAACATTATTCCCTCGACGAACGTTGTTCTCTTGCGTCTTGTTTTAACGCGCTTGAAATATAATTCTTTCTCTTGATCGCTTCAAGCGGGGCGTTGAAAATTTTGCGGTTTCTTACGCCCTTTCGTCCGCGCGACTAGACGTCGCGTAAACGAAAAGACCTCGCAAGCGCGCGTTTTCAAGCTCAATCGAGCGGTTCGTCCCACGGGCGCAACGTTACTTTTCTGAAGAATATCTCCGCGCCTTCAGATTGCAGTTGAATTTTGCCGCTCGTCTGATTCAGGTCGTAAATTCGATTGACTAATTTGCCGTTGACGTAGACTTGCATTTCGTTACCGACGGCGTAAATAACCATTTCGTTCCATTCGCCCGGCTTGTCGAAATCGCACGATCCATGGAACCCGGCGACGTCTTGCCAATCGGGCGAACCTCCGAGATTCTGGAAGCGTCCCTCGCCGTTGCTAACAATCTTGACCGGCTTGCCTTGATGTGGATCGAAGACGCGGATTCCGTTGCGTTCGGTTACGTCGCAAGTTCCCACGACGCCGTCGTTTTCTCCTCCGACGATCCAGAAGTCGCCGATTCCTCCTTCGACAAGGTTCGCTTCGACCGATTTAGCCCAAATTCCGCCGAACGCGTCTTGCGCGCCGAACGAATGAATCAAGACTCCGGAATCGCGCGCCTTGCCCTTGCGAGCACCCCACGTCGCTTCGCCCCATTTATATTCGACGGTCAGGCGATAATTGGAATATTCCTCTTTCGTCATAATTCCGCCCATTTCTTCGCCGCTAACGCGAATCGCGCCGTCTTGCACGGTGAAGACGCCTTTGTCGTCGTTCGAACCTTTGCCGCGAACAACGACGTCCCAGCCGTCGAGATTTTCGCCGTTAAAGAGTTCGATTTCATGCGCGGCGTCGTCGATTACTTTCAGCGCGACTGGAATGTATCCCTGTTTAAAGAGGTTTTCGTAACTAAATTCACAATCGCCGCGGAACGTCGCATGACCGTCGCGCCCCTTCGGCTTGCCGTTGAGCAGACCCGTTTGATCGGCCATGAAAAGCCGCTTGTTTTCGGGCTCGTTTTTCAGGACGAGCATCGCGTGCCCGTCGTAGTCGACGTGCTTAATAACCGCGTCCGCCGGTTTGAGCGCCGCGTAAGCCGCTTGCATTACGTCGAAACCGTTTTCTTTGACGATTTTCGGAGTCGAATCGTAGTCATTGAGCGCGTATTTTCCGACGGGCACGATCTCTTTGGGACGATCCGGGATCATTCGACGCGTTAAGAGCGCGGGGAAGTCCGGGTCGACTTGACGCCACGCGTTGGAAAGCGACGCGGAACAGTCGGAACCACGATAGGTATTGTATTCGGACGGTCCGACGTAATAGGTTTTACCGTCGATCGTTTCCAGTTGCGAAGAAAACGACTCGAGGTTGTTGTTACGGGAAAATTGCGTATAAGGAATCCCGTAGTACGTTTCGCCCTTTTTGAAGACGAAATCGCTTTTCAGATTATAGTAATGGATATCTTCCTTAGGCGTCCATTCGACGGACGCGGCGGTGCGCATATAATCGACGACTTTGGCGCGCATCGCGTCTTCTTTCGTCGCGGAAGTCGCGTCGTCGGCAAATAGCGCCGAGCAGGACGCTAAGACGAGAATCGACGCGAAACTAATCAAGGTTCTTTTTTTCATTGAGTCGCTCTTTCTTTTGAAATTGGGAACAAACGCAACAAGTTAATTTTGTAGTCTTTCGACTTTTCTTACATTATGACGGAGACGCGAACGTTTTTCAAGTAAAAAGACGTCGAGAAATCAATTTGTTGAAAAAAAGAAGAGAAAAGAAGAGAAGAGAGAATTTGAGCACGTTTGTCGTTTTGCAAACGCGCGCGGAAAACCGTCGAATGAAATCCGGCGGCTTTCCGAGGATACTTTCCGCGATCTTAATCGACGTTGTTCTTTGCTTGTCGACGCGCGTTTTTTCAACGATCTAATCGTTCAAATACGGGTTGTCGAACGCCAACGAAGCGGCGCCCATAAGTCCGGCTTCGTAACCTAATCCCGTCTTTTCGATCGTCAGCGTTCGATTTGCTTGGTGAAAAACGCATTTTTGGAACGTTTCCCAAAGACTCGGATAAAAAAGATCAAACGCGCCCGCGACTCCGCCGCCTATGACGATTTTTTCCGGGTTGACTAAATTAGCCGCCCATGAAGCGGCGCGTCCGACGTGCTTGCCGGTCGTCTGATAGACAAGAATCGCGAGAGGATTGCCGCGTCTTGCGTCGTCGGCGATCGTCGCGGCGGTCGCGTTTTTCGCCGCTTCGATTTCCGCGTTCAGATCGAGTCCGTCGACGTTCGTTAAGCCGTAACTTGCGCCGAGGTACGTTATCCACTTGACGAAGATTTCCGAGGAAATTTCGTCGCCGCCCGACGCCGCTTTTTGGACGAGTTCGCGATAAGCGCGCGCGATTCCTGGTCCGGCCGCCGTCGCTTCCAGACAGCCGCGATTGCCGCAACCGCACGGGGCGCCGTCTTCAACGACGTTGAAATGCCCGATTTCCGCCGCGCCGGCAAATTTGCCGGGAAACACGCGCCCGTTTAAGACGAGTCCGCCGCCGATTCCATTGCTGATCGTGATCCAAACGAAATTGTCGACGTTCTGACAAACGCCAAAGATTTTTTCGCCCCACGCGCAGGCGTTGACGTCGTTGTCGGCAAAGACCGGGCGCTTGTATTTTGACGAGAGTTCTTCGGCGATCGGGTAGTCGCCGACGCCGGAGAAGGGCGCGTAGACCCAGTAGCCGCGTTGGGGATCGGCGATTCCAGGTATTGTCGCGCCGATGCTCGAAACGTTCGACCACGATTCGCGCGTCTTTTCAAACGTTTCTCTAATCGCGTCGTCGATCGCGGCACGGACGCCTTCTTTGCCCGATTCTTTGCCGAGCGGACGTCGCGCGATTCCCGAAAGAGTCGCGCTTCTTTCGCCGTCCGGGGCGACTTCGACGTCGACCAACGCCGACAACGCCTTCGACCCGCCAATATCCAACGCCAATATTTTCGTCGTTTGTCGTTTTTGTTCGCTCATCGCAACCTCGTTCGTTATGAATCGACGCAATATGAAGAGAAGCAACGCGTAAAGAGTAATCGTAAACGGTTCTTATTGTCCAAACCGAAGCTCGATTTCGTCCTTTTCGCAGAAAAATTTTTCAACGTCGTCCCAAGCGTTCAAATAAGCCTGATAGACGGGCTCTTGACCGACTCGATCCAAAAGAAATTGGCGCGTTTGCTCGATCAGCTCGCGTTCGCGTTCGCCGTCTAGCTTTCCGCGCAAAACGGAAACGCGCAAAAAGACGAAATACGTGTCGAGGACGTCGCAACGACAATAACGATGAACGTCGACAAGATTTCCTTCGTCGAACATATCTTGCACCATATCGCCCTTGGCGTCGATTTTGCCCGGCTTATGAAGGAGTTTCGACGCAAGATTGAGACCGCCGACAAAAGAAGAGGCTCCGTAATTCGTCAGAAAATCATAAAGATCGAAGTGCGAACTTGCGTAACGATTGCGCGGTTGTTTATAAGACGGAACGTCGTCGGCAAACCACTCGGGAATTGGAATCCCGTAACGAAAGGCGGTTAGTTCCATTAGGGGCAGATCGAAACCGCGCCCGTTGAAAGTTACGAATTGCGGGAAGTTATAGTAACGCCAGCCGCCCCAGAAACGCTCGCATAATTTCTTTGCGCCTCCGTCCTCGATCCTTAAGACGGACAATTCTTGCAAAGAATAATCGGCGCCGACCTTCGCCAACGCCAACGAGACGGGCGTATGATAGACGTAGGGCACGAAATCGGAGCCGCGTTGTTCTAACAATTCGTCGCGATATTCGCGCAACGCTTGTGCCGGAGGCGTCGTTCCGCGCGTTCGAATTGCGGAAACCAACGCGGGTCTCGCGACGCTCTCGACGTCGAAAATCAAATAACGCACTGAATCGGAACTAGCGCCCATTGCCAATCCTTTCGCAAAAATTTTCGTAATATTTCAGCCGCCTGAAGCGAGACGCGCTAGCGCGTCCGCTTTAGAATCAACGCCTCTAAGACCCTTTAAGACGTAGCCTAGGTTCGCTTCAAATTCCATAAAGACGTCTGTTTGCCGCGTCGAATAAAAGTTTGAAGAAGATTTTATCGCGTTTCCGGCGGTTATGATTTTAGACAAACGTTACGCCGTCTGTTTCTTGGCGCCGCGCCTATGCTTGGATTCGGTCGGAATCAAATTCTCGACAAAATTCTCGACTTCAAGCAAGGAAGGCGCGGTTAAGGCAAATTGACAAGCCTTGTTCAAAAGTTTGAGATCGTTCAGCTT
>JAZUGM010000041.1:0-15255 GCA_045641205.1 Thermoguttaceae bacterium | reverse complement strand
ATTGCTTCGGCTACCTCGGTCTGCGCTGCGTTCTAGTTCGTAGTCCGTCAAAGTAAAGTCAAAGGTAGCGTTTCTTAGTAGTCTTCCCACACGAGCCGCGCCGGGCGCGGCGTGGGAAGACGGAAAAGAAACGCTACTTTACCTGGACTGACTAGGAACTAGAACGGGACGAAAGCCGAGGTCGTAGTAGCAATTCGTCGGGTCGTAGTAGCGCCGATTCGCCGGGCGGCAGCTCAGCGCCTCGTAGTACCAGCCACCGCCCCGAAAAACGAACGAAGACCCGCCTTCGTTTTTGGAGCTAGTCCATTCCCACACGTTTCCCAACATATCGTAAATTCCCCAGTTGTTAGGACGCTTAGTTCCGACCTCGTGAGTTTGATCTTCGCTGTTGTCGTCATACCAAGCCGCGTCGGCAAGAGGAACACCGTAAGTCGATCCAGTCGTACCGGCGCGACAAGCGTATTCCCATTGTTCTTCCGTAGGCAAGGCAAAACGCCAACCCTCGGGAGCTATGCCAAGGGAGTTCAGCTTCTTAATAAAAGCGTCGCTTTCATACCAAGTTACGTTTTCTACGGGCAATTTGCCGCCTTTAAAATCGCATCCGTTAGACTTCACTCCTCCGACCGCGTTCCATTGCGCCTGAGTCGTAGGAGTCTCGGATATCCAGAACCCCTCGCTAATACTGACTTCTCGTTGACGCTCGTCGTCGTCGCGCCCAGATTCGCTAGAAGGACTGCCCATTGTGAACGTTCCAGAGGGACAATAACGAAAAGAAAATTCAACCCCCTTGTATTCTAAGGTCTTACGAGCGCCCGCTTCGGCTTGATCGAAGAACGCGTAGCCTAGTTCCATCAACAGTTCCTTGACGTCTTCGTTGTTCGGATTCAACTCGAAAGCCTGTTTCGCCTTGGCAAGCGCCCCTTGCGCGTCGTCGAAACTGTACGCTTCCCACCCGTCAACGACTAAAGCGTGAACCAAGGGCGCCTTCACTTTCGCTTCCAAGGCGTCCGCGTCGGGATAATTGCGGCAAAGAGACTTCGCTTTCCGGGCTTTTTCCAACGCTTCTTCGTATTTTGCGGAGTCAAAGAGCGCGTTTCCTTCCTCGATCAGCCGCGCCAACTTGTCCAGTTCGTCTTGCGCCTTTTTCAATAAGTCTTGCGCGCCTCTGTTGGAAGGATTGAAATTCAACGCGTTTTCGGCTTCTTCCTTCGCTAGGAAATAGTCCGTTTTGGCAAAAGCGTCGCGTCCGGCTTTCGCGCGTCTTCCGGACGCGGCGTAGTACGTTTTTCCGTTTTCAAGACGCGCCGCGCTCGTCCCGTTTTGCGACGCGTTCGATTCGCACGAGTCGTTCTTGCTCGAATTTTTCGCAACGGTCGGAATCGGATTTTCCGCTTGTTTTTTAAGCGCCAAAGCGCCGGGATTCTTCGGGGCAAGTTTCAACGCCTCGAGCGCCGCGCCAAGCGCTTCCGAATACTTGCCTTGCCCGAAATATTCCCAACCTTGCGCGACGAGTTCTTGAATCTGCGCGTCGATCGCTTTAGTTCGTTCGCCCTCCAGTAATTTCTCGACGCTTCCTTTTAAGTCCTGATACGTTTCGTTTTCGGGCTCGAATTCCAACGCTTCGTCAATACTAACTCGCGCCTTTTCGTACTCGCCGTTAATTAAGGACGCGCAAGCGTCGTCGTAGGCTTTTTTCGCCTTGATCGCGTCCCTGTCGGAAAAGTCGACAAAAACAAAATTGTCGCAGGAAAGCTCTTGACAGGAGTAGATTGGCGTCTGTTTCTGCAACGCTTTTTCTTTGCGCGCCTCCGCCAACTTATGACGCGTATAATCGAAGAGTCCTCGAGGCGAAATCAAACCGTTTTGATCCGCCGCTTTTCCTTTCGCGCCTTCGCAAAAATGCCAAGTGAACAAACCGTGATTGACGGCTTGACCCCCGACGACGAACGGTATTTCATAACTTTTTTGGTTAATCCCGCAACTTTGGAAAAGCAAAGAACCCTCCGCCGCTTCCAATTTGCCGATGGAACGCACGTTTTCGTCCAAACCGTCTTTCGCCGAAAGATTGACGCGGCAAGCGTCGACGACGACCCACTTGAATCTGGCAGGGCATTTGCCGACAAGTTCGTTTAATTCCTTGAAAGAGAAACACGTGGCGGCGTCGTAAGAAACGACTCTGCCCCCTTGAAAACGCGGCTTGGCGTCAAAGGGAACGTAATAGTCGACGTCCGTTTCAGGATCGTGAAAACCGTGCCCGCCAAGATAAAGAAAGACAAAGTCGTTCGGTCCGCACGACCGCAAAAATTTCGCGCACGTTTTTCCAAGACGTTCGCGCGTCGGATAATTATTGTTGCTCGTCGTCAACGCGTCGACGTTGTCGTCTTGAAAACCGCAATGAGGATCGAGCAGAACGTCGCGAAGCAAATCGACGTCGCGTTCGACCCCGGGAAGAGCCGTTATGCCTTCAGCCGACCAGCTGCCCGTCCCGATCAGCAGGGCGCGTCGCACGCCGCCCTTTGACTCTATCGTAGCTACGGCGTCGCGCGAATTCGGTTCGACAAACTCGTCGACTCCGCGCGCCGTTGGCGCCGTTTGACGCGCGTTTTTAAATTTCGAAAAATTAAACATTCTTTGCCTCGTCGAGGAAAAACAACAACAAACAATAAAAAACGGCTATTAACAACGAAAACACTTTTTCGTTATTTTACGTCAATAAAAGAGATAATCAAGCGCCCCTTAAAAAAATGGTAAGTGTTCACGGAAAGCCGCGCATCAACGATGCGCGGATACGTTCGGTTAGAGAAAACTCGTTTAAAAACAACGCCTAAACCTAGAAAGTAAGAAAGCTGTCAACCGCTTGCGTTTCGCTGTTCGCGAAGTTTTTTGGCAGTTCAACGGACCCGCGTATCGTTGATACGCGCCTTTCCATTGCTATGCGGATTTCCGTGAAGGGTTACAAAAAATGTAATCGTTCACGGAAAGCCATCGAGCGTTCCAACGGCAAACTAAGTAAAATACGAAAACGAAAAGGGCGAAATTAGTTTTATTTACTTTTGAGTCCTAAATAGACGTTAAACGACAAGGGGCGCTTCGCCTCGATTCAAAGGGCGGCGGCGCGGCGCCGTTTCCTTTGTCGCAACTTGCCCGCGCGTTTGGGCGGAAGCGCTATGTCGCGTCAAACATATTTCAAGCGTCGTATTAAAATTGCGCGATCGGGCGCGTCTCGCGTCGTTGAACGCGCGTTCGTGGTCGCGTCGTTATTCGCCGTATTCGTCGCGTCTCCGCTTCAAAGCGAAGGGGCGCAGACGCGCGTCGTAATGAAGGACGGTCGTCTCTTCATCGGAGCGATTTTTCCCGCTAAAAGCGTCGTCGAAACGACGGAATCGAAAAAAGAACGCGACTCGTCGCCGATTCAGTCGGAAAAGATCGTCGTCGTGGACGACCAGTTGCGCCGCATATACGTGCCGAAAAACAACATAGCCGACCTAATCGACGACGAGTCGGGCGCCGCGTTGGAAGTCTTTAAAGTACGCCAGCGCGTCGACGAAAATCCCGCCAAAAAAATTGCGATTCTTGGCTCTTATCGCGCGACGTCCGATTTTGACGAATTTGGACGCCGAACGATTATGACGAACGGAATTCCGATCGTGCAAGGAATTACGGAAATAGCGCCGACTTATGTGCGCGTCCAAGGGTTGACGCACAATCTCGACATGCGCCTGTCTCCGTATTCGATCCCGCGAAAAACGCTCACCGCGCTCATTAGAAAAAGCATCGACGCTCAAACGCTCGAAGATCGGTTGCGCGTCTATCAGTTCTACGTTCAAGCGTCCCTTTACGAACAAGCGGCGGAAGAACTTCAGGAAATTATCGACGATTTCCAAAAAGACGAAGCCAACAACGACAAACTTGACGTCGCGTTGCGACTCGTCAGGCAACTTGCGGCGCAACGTCTGCTCGACGAATTAGAATTGCGGCGCGCCTCGGGTCAACACAAGCGCGTCAAGGAGCTTCTCGCGTCCTTCGAAGCGGATCGCGCGTCGCCCGAAAAAATCCAAGCGATTCGACGTATGCGGCGCGAATATGAAGAGGAGGACAAACGACGCGCGCAGATCGTCGAACGTTTGCAACAGTTGCTCGACGGAGTTGAAGACCCCGAATTGAAAAAAGACGCGAGTCTTATATTTGCCGAAATCGTCAAAGAACTCAATTCGAACACGCTCGGAAGATTCGCCGCGTTCGAACAAGCCGAACAAGACGGCTCGCTCGACGACTCGCAAAAATTGGCGATCGGACTAAGCGGCTGGCTGGTCGGAAACGTCGCGACGGACAAACGCCTAGAAATAGCGGTCTCGCTCTACAAAACGCGTCGATTGACGCGCCGCTTCCTGTTGGAAGACCGACCGGCGCAACGACAAGAAATCTGGGACGAGATACGAGCGGAAGAAGCGTCGAGTCCGGAACAAATCAGCAGAATCTTGGCGACGATGAAGCCGCCGAAAAGTCCGCCCCGTTCTTCGCGAGAAACGCCGTATCAGTACGAACTTGAAGTTCCTTCTTTCCAAGAAGGCAAGACGTTTACATATTGCGTTCAGTTGCCGCCCGAATACGATCCGAACCGCAAATATCCGACGATCGTCTCGTTGCACGGCGAACGCTCGACGCCCGTTCAACAGTTGAACTGGTGGTGCGGACCTTGGACGGAAAAGACGAACGCGCAAGGCAAAAAGACTTACGAACGCTACGGACAAGCCTCTCGATTCGGCTATATCGTCGTCGCGCCCAAATGGACGGAATTCGGACAAACCTACGATTATTCCGCGACGGCTTGCGCGGCGGTTCTTTACTGCCTTCGCGACGCCTCGCGCCAATTCTCGATCGATTCGGATCGGGTCTACCTTTCGGGCTTTCAATCGGGGGGCGAGGTCGCTTGGGACGTCGCGCTTGCGCACCCCGACTTGTGGGCGGGCGTTATGCCTATTTGCGGCGCGGCGACTTATTTGACGCCGTTGCTAAAACGCAACGCGGAATACGTGCCCGTCTACGCCGTCGGGGGCGAGCTTGACGGGGGGAAACTAGCGGCAAGTAGCGAAACGCTCGACTGGGGCATGGACTTGTCCTCGCCTTTCGACATGACTTACGTACAGTTCAAAGGACGAGGCGCCGAACCTTTTTCGGAAGAAACGACGCGTATGTTCGAATGGATGAAAACGAGGTCGCGGCGCTTCTATTCGCCCGACGAACGGGTCGTCTATTCGATTCGCCCCTGGGACAATTTCTTCTGGAGCGCCGAACTCTTCGATTTTCCAGAGAAATCGATGATCGATCCGCTCTTTGCGGGTCAACGGGGGCATAATTATCGCGCAAGCAAGACGGAATTTTTCAAAATCGTCGACAACAGCTTGCGCGTGCGCTCGAGCGCGGATCGCGGCGTTCTCTTTTTGTCGCCCGAACTGCTCGATTTTGACCGCAAAATGGAAGTCGTTTTCAACGGGCGGAAGCTGACCCCGCAAAACGGACGCGTTCCGGCAAGCGCGCGCGTGATGTTGGAAGACGCGCGAACGCGTTGCGACAGACAACATCCGTTTTGGGCCTCGGTCAATTCCAAATTGCCCGGTCAATTCAACGAATGGGACGCGCCAGAAGAAAAGTAGCGCGCCAGAAGCGTCGCGTTATTCGAACGCGATAATCGTCGTTTTATACGGCGCCAGTTCGACGTCGAAAGCGCGCGGATTCGCCGCGTCGCGTTCGATCGGCGCGACGTTGCCCGTCTCGGGGTTCCAACGACGAACGCGCTTGACGCCGTCGTCGGCGCCGAACGTCAGTTTCGCGCTAAAAGGCGTCTCGACTTCGTTGAAGAGGAAATAGAAATCGACGCCCCCTTTGACGACGTGTCGGACGCGCAGACCTTTGATCGTCTCGTCTCTTTCCAACGCGTCGACGTCGATCCCGGAGGAATCGCGAAGCGCCGCGACCGCCGCCGCGTCGTCGCGCGCAAGTTCAGCGCCCGGCAAATCGAACGCCTTGTCGCTCCAACGCAAGACGCGCCCTTGCGCGGCGAGCTTTTCCAAAGTCTCGCGCGCCTCCTCGGGCGGAACGACGCCGGGCGTCAAGACGAGCGTCCGATACCGCGCCGACTTGACGGCGACTCCCGATTCGTCAATTATTCCGTCTTCGATCAGCGAACGAAACTCGAGATAATTGAAATCGAGTTGATTCTCAAACAAAGTCCGCGTTCCCCAAGTCGTCGCGACGCTCGAATCGACCAGAATCGCCGTCGGCGCGACCAGCGTCGAATCGGTGTTGAGCCAGCAAATTCGCGAGCAGTAGTCGGCGAACGTCTTGTAGTCGTCCCACCAAGGAGAATTTGGTCCGACGTCGGGCGGACGTTCCTCCAAACGAGGTCCGCGAACCGAATAAAAGAACGCGTGGGGAACAAGCATATTGTGCCCGCGAACAAGGCACCAATTTGTAATCCAAAGCATCTCGTCGTAAGTAAACTCGTGCCCGTAGGCGCCGAAAAGCTCGTTAAGATTACGACGCGCCCCGTTGTGAATCATCGCGCTAGACGCAACTTTCGCCATCGCCGAATGAGTCGGATCGAACGCTTTTTCGCCCGGCTCAATATAGCGCCATACGACGTCTTGACCCGGTATTTGAAATTTTCGCAAGACGCCGACGTCGGCGGAGCCTTCGGGGTGCCCCGCCAAAGACGCGTTATGTTCGACGCACCATTGCGAAATGCGTCCGTAATAAATCTCTTCTAGCGCGAGTCTTACCGCCTTGTCGTACTCCGCGCGACGTTTGGAGCTTTCGGGCGAAACGTCTTCCCAAAGATCGAGCAAGTAGGGTTTGAAATCGTAGCCTAAATATTTGCTAATCGTCGGAAGGGACGCAAGATTCCCCTGTCTCATACCGCGACGAGCGCCGCGCCCTAAGATCGAAGGCTCGTCCGTAAAGATTCCGACGACGACGCCAGAACGGAAATAATCCTCAAATTCGTCGTAATAGCGCTGATAGACCAGACGAATAAACGCGTCGACCGCGCGCGGATTGAGCAAATCGGCGGCAAGCGGCGACGACTCGCGCGGACTGTTCGATTCGTCTCCAAGGTAATGCAACCCGCGAATGACGCCACCGGAAGGCGCGTCGTAAACCGCAAACGTCGTCCCCTTGGCGTTTTGATAATTCCCGGCAAAATTCCAGTCGTTCGGGATTTTCAATTTCGAATCGACCGGCGAGCCGTCTTCTTGCAATTCGACTCGTAAAAATCCGCGCGCCGCGTAGGAAGGGTCTTCGGCGACGACCTGACCCGAAGAGGAGCCGGAAGGATACATTCCCTCGTCGTAAAGCATAACGCGCATATCTCGCTTACGCGCCTCTTCCAACGCGAAACGCATCGCGTCAAGCAACTTGGGGCTCATCCAGCCGGAATCGGCGGGCAGACCGATTCGCGGGTGAATCGTGAATCCGTAAACGCCTCGCTCTTCAAAACTTGCGATTTGACGCGCCAATTCGTCGCGAGAAAGCTCGTCGTTCCAGAACCAGAAGGGCAACGGCGTAAACTCGCGCGGAGGACTCTTAAATTCGCGCTCAAGTCGCGCGACGTCGAAAGCGTCGTTCGGCTCTTGTCCGTCGACGTTCGAGACGCCAAAAGTCTCAAACGCCGCAAGCGCCGACGCCAAAAAAATCGCGCAAAGAGTCGTTCGACCCGGCGCGAGAAATAAACGTTTCGTCATAGTTGCGTCTAAATTTAGGTCGGCGCTTTCCACGTCTTAGAAAGGAACGCGTCCGACAAGGTTGCATATGTTAAAAAGGCGTAATTGTTCGCGGAAATTTCTGAACAAGGTTCGCGTTGAAATCGCGCCGTTTTTCCGTGAACGCTTACTTTGGGTAAGATTCGCGAATGATCGCAAAAAAAACTATTTGGACGAACTTGGAACGAGACAAACGCGAAAGCCAAGATCGTAATGCCAACGTCCCTGAGCGCATTCGGCGCGACCTGCAGGACGACAGGAACGTTCGCCGTAAGCGTAACTGCCGCCTCGAAAAACGAACGTAATCCAAACGGCGTAATTAGAATCGATCGGCTCCCCGTTGGAGTCTTTCACGGTCGATTGCGTTAAAAAGGCTCCGTCGCTCGTTTTGTATTCTGAATTAGTCCATTCCGAAACGTTGCCAAGCATATCGTAAATTCCCCAAGCGTTGGGCGTCTTAGTTCCAACTTCGTGGGATTGATATTCGCTATTGACTTCGTGCCACGCGGCGTCGCTCAGGGGAACGCCGTAAGTCGCGCCGGTCGTTCCCGCGCGACAAGCGTATTCCCACTGTTCCTCGGTCGGAAGCGCGAAACGCCATCCGCTCGGAACGGCGCCCGACGAGTTAAGTTTCTTAACGAACGCGTCGCATTCGTCCCAAGTTACGCAGTCAACGGGCAACTTGGCGCCTTTGAACTGGCTCTCCTTCCCCTTTTTGACGCCGACCGCGTCCCATTGTTCTTGCGTCGTCTCCGTTTCGCAAATCCAAAAGCCTTCGTCGATCGTCGCTTCTTCTTGCGTCTCGTAGTCAAGGCGCCCCGGCTCGTCCAACGCGGCGCCCATTATGAAAGTTCCGGCGGGGCAATAACGAAACGCGAATTCCGCGCCGTTGTAATTTACAACCGCGCGAGAACCCGCCTTAGTTTGGGAAAAAGCTGCGTCGGAACCGTTCTCTTGCGCTTCAAGGAACGCCGCCGTCGACGCGATCAAACAGAACAAGCCGACGATCGACGAAATTCTTCTTTTTCTCATTGTTTAACCTCACGTTTTGACGGACGCGACAAAAAAACGCTCGTCTACGAAAAGCCGCGCGACGTTGATTTATTTAGCGCGCTTGATCTCTTTCAAAATCGTCGCTTCTTCGCGATTACGATAGAATTCGTCGAGCGGATAACAGCCGGAAACCAAACCCGCGCGCGGTCCGTTTGTACAGTCGCCAAACGTCCGACAAATCGCGCGTTTATTGAGCGGTCGACCGGCGGAATAGTCCGCCGCCATCGACGGATAGGAGAGGATGGAACGCCCCAGCCCGATAGAATCGGCGCCGCCCGTCTCCAAAACCCATTCGCCGACCAAGGGTAGGAACTCTTGAAGATACGTATAGCCGGAGCCGATTAAAAACAGATCGGGACGCTTCTCTTTGAGCGCGCGAACCGTCTTGATCTGCCTCGAAACGCCAAGAAGCGGCTCTTCGGGCGGAAGATACCCGTCGGCGACGGCGAAGGCGGCGGGTCGTTGCGTATGAGGAACGTAATAAGGACTGCCGAACGTCGTTCCGATCATTGAGATTCCCAATTCGTCGAGAAGGTCGGCAAATTGGAGCAAGTCTTTTATTTCGGGGTCGACGCCCAAGCCGGTTCCGTCGCCGTTGAACGCGTAAGGATACGAGCCGTGTTTTTCAAAATCCCAATCGACGGGAACGCCGAACCCGTCGGCGCCCTTTTTGAAGGGCATTAAGTCGCCCAAGCCGAGCCGCGTTCCAATATCGAGTCCCGGCGCCTCCTTTTTAATTCCTTCGACGATCTCGCGGAAGAACCGAGTTCGATTTTCGAAGGAACCGCCGTATTTGCCCGGTCGGTCGTAAGCCGTGAGAAATTCGAAGCCCAAATATCCGTGCGCGCATTTCACGTCGACGAAATCAAAACCGGCTTCTTGCGCCAATTTACCCGCCCCGTGAAAATAAGAAATAATCTCTTCGACTTCGTCGTCCGTCAACACGTTGGACGCGTCGCAATGGAATTTCGCGTCAAGAATAGGGTGTTGATACGCCGTATGGGAATCCAAGCGCTTGTCGTCGGGCGTCTTGACGAAACGACCCGAATGAGTCAACTGCAAGCCCATATAAGGAACGCGATCCGATCCGAACAACTCGCGAACGCGCGCGACGATGTCCTCGCGCAATTTCGCAATTTCGCCGACCGTCTCCTTAGAAATCGTCATCTGGCGCGCGTTCGCCTTCGCCGACGGCATAACGGCGACCGCCTCGCAACCGAAAAAGACGGAAGCTCCGCTCTCCGCGAATCGGAGCCAACGACGACGCGCCAAGTCGCTAGGCGCGCCGTTCGGCAAGCAGTCCCAGCCTTCCATCGGCAAAACCGACCAACGATTCGCGAACGTTCGCTTGACGCCGGTAATTTTGCTAACGTACTCGTAAGGTTTGGAAAACGCGGACGCGTCCCCTGAACGCGGCTCGTCGACTAGATCAAACTCGGCGCCAATCTCGCGCAAATAAGCGCGAAATTCTTTAGGGTCTTTAAAAGAAGCGATTTTTTTAAATTCTGCCATAATTCTTAGTCCGTTAAACTAGACGTTGTTATAATTATATCCGCAATTAAACGCGTTTCTAAGCGGAACGCGAATCAAGAACCGTATCGCTAAAGCGATCCGACGCAGAACCGCGTATCGGCGTTATAAACGACTGGCAATCTCTTGAAACGAGGCGCAGTTAATACTCGCGTTAATGAGGTCGTTTAACTCCGAAATCGATTTTGAAGACAAAACCGCGTTCCAATCGTCGTAATTCTTCACATACTCCTCAGGAAAACGAGTTTTCACAATCATTGTAAACGAATCGGCTTTACCCTCTTTCAGTCCCTCTTTCAGTCCTTCTTTCTTTCCCTCTTCAAGTCCCTCTTTCTTTCCTTCTTTCATTCCGTTTTCATATCCGCTGTCTTCTGCAAACTTCGTGATCGCAACCCAATCGCGGCGTATTCTTTCTTTCAAATCTTTAACGCGCCGTCCGCGTTCCGTCAAAAAGAAATAGTTCATTTTGTCCCCCGCCTTCTTGAAAATCGATCTCTTTTTTTTCAACGCTTCCATTTGTTCGCCGGTCGTCAAGTACGGATAACCGAACATAGCGATCCAATCTTGCAACTCTGGATCAATAAATCCTTGCGGTTTTTGGTCGGTTCTGGTGGGTAGACGAACAAAGATCGTCGTGTTTAGATTGTTCCCAATATGTTGATCATAGATCGAAATTTTGCGCCAAACGTCAAACCAACGTTCGTCGTCGTCTTTACGAATCGGAAAAAGAACGAAATAAATCGACACGACGCGTCGCAAATCCCCGTAATTACTTCCGTTCCCTATCTGATCGACAAACAATCTTGACCCGTAATATTCCGCGCGTTTGTCGAAATCGGCGTGATCCACTACCTGCATTTCGATATCGAAAACGTTCCCTTGTTCGTCGGTCGCGCGAACGTCGACGATCGGCTCTTTATCCTGACTCCAACGTCGTAAAACATAGGGATTGCGAAGCTCAAGTCTCGCGACGGTAGGAAGTTCCGCGTTGCGCAACACCGAATTGACCAACGAACATAAAACGTCTTCCATACCCCGACTGCCAAATATGGAACGAAAACCGACGTCGAGACAAAGAAAGGGAATCCCGCCGTCCGACGTCGCGACGGCTCCGACGCGTTTTTTAAACAACGAAAAGGATAATTTTCTCATTACGAACTCCGTATGAACGTTTCTGTTCGAGGAAACGAACGTCCTCTTGCGGATTATAAATAATATGGCGCCTTCTCGTAAAAACACAACCTGTAACGATAAACTTTTCCGAGTTTCCCCATAAGACGCCGATTAAAAAAATCGGCGAGTTAAAATCTTCGCGTAAGCGACTTTTGAGGTCGTTGGTTATTTGACGTCGACGTCTAAATATCCGCGACCAGTCTCAAATATCTTGTCTTCGCGAAAATCTCTCCAGACGTTTTCAAACCATTCGTCCGGCGCGGGCGTCGGCTTAACGTCGCGCCAAAACGAACAAGTCTGGAACAAATCGTCTTCAAGTTCGCTTTTTTGAACGCAATACGTATAAAGCGACTTCGCGCGAAAAGACGCGTCTTCGTCTTGAATCTTCCAGTCGTTGGGAAACTTGTCGGAAATTGCTCGTCCGTCGGAAGAAAGCGTCAACGAAGAGCCGCGCGATCCGACGCCCGCCTGAACTTCGGCGAAAATCGCGTCCAAATACGCGACTTGAGAAACGCAAAGTTGAACGTTGCGCAACGTCTCTAAAACGTCGTTCGACGTCGAAACGAATCGATCCGCGCTCGAATCGTCCGGCGTTTGCAGACGTCGCAACTGCTCGCGCGCTTCGCGACTTGCGCGATTCAAAATATCGCGCGAACGAAAGATTCCGCCCGACGCGCTCATACGGCGCCGCAGCGCCTCGCGCTCGACGCGCCAATCAAGTTTTCGCGCGCGTTCCGTCGCAACGGCAAACAACAAGGCGACGACGTTCTCCGCGTATGTTTCAAACTGCTCGTCCGTCCAGTCGTCGGCGTCTTCTCCGCGTCGCAATTCAAACGCGATGCGTTCCGCCGCGCGAAACGCCCAGACTTGCCCCGCGTTGGGCGCCGGGCCGCCCGGTCGAGCGGCGCCGTGCGTGCCCGCGACTTCGCCGATCGGGTAAAGTCCCTCGACATTAAGCGATCGGCTCCAAACGTCGACGGCGAGTCCTCCGTTGTTATGCTGGGCGCAGACGGCGATTTCAAGGGGTTCCGTCGCAAGGTCGACGCCGTTGTCTCGATAGAGCGCGATCGCGTTAGGATTCATTTGACGCAAACGCTCAAAGGGAGTCGCACCCAACGCGTTCGACTTTTGCAGATATTCAAACGCCTCCGTCGGCAAGCGTTGAAAATCAAAGTCTTTGGGATTTTCGCGATAATCGAGAAAGACGCGCCGTCCTAAAACCGCCGTCTCGTAGAAAACGCAAAGATCGACAAAGGAGGAGCCGTCGACCGCTTTTCGCGCGTCGAAAGGCCACTGATACCCCTTCAAAAAGACGCGTCCGAAAAGGTCGCTAGGATCGGAAAAATAGTCGAACAGGAATTCGCGAGAATCGGAAACGCCGTCGGGAGCCGTCGATACGAATTTCGGAACGACCTGCATATAGGACCCCGAAACGTTCCAGCGAAACTCCTTCGGACGCTCCCCTTCCCCCTTCCATTCGCGCTCTTCAAGCTTTGTAAAAGACGCCAGCCCGAATTGACTTTCGGGCAAATTCCGCGCCAGCGCGCCGATCTCCAACGCCAAGCCGATCGCGCCCGTATGAACTTCGGGATAGACGCTCGTTTGGTAGAGTCCGCCCGGTCCGCCGACTGCAAAAACAAGATTCTTCACGCGATAAACGATCGTCTCTTCTTTCGAAAGCGCGACGACGCCGACGATTTTACGACGCGGCAAGTCCGACGTCGCGCCGCGCTCGGCGTCGACCGCCAATAATTTTACCGCGACTTGATCTTCGAAGACGGGAACGTTCAAGCGTCTTACTTCGCGAATCAACGCGCGGCACATCTCGCGCGACGTATAAGGACCGCAACTTGTCGCGCGTTTGGCAGGGTCGTGATCCGTTTTGTAACCGGCGTATTGTCCGAAAGCGTCGCGCGGAAAAGGAACCCCAAGATTAACTAAATGAAAAAACGCGCGCGTCGACGTCGACGCCTCGACCAACGCAAGATCGCCGTCCGTCGCGCCCGACGACGTATACGACTCCGCCATCGAACGAGGAGAATCGGGAGTCGCTCCGCAAAGTCCTAATTTGTAATACGTCTGCTTGTCGCTACCCGTGTTGATCGACGTTCCTCTGTTCAAGCCTTCCG
Source organism: Thermoguttaceae bacterium (assembly GCA_045641205.1). Taxonomy (GTDB): domain Bacteria; phylum Planctomycetota; class Planctomycetia; order Pirellulales; family Thermoguttaceae; genus RUG369. The sequence goes on along the minus strand of JAZUGM010000041.1, from coordinate 1,613 downwards.
TCAAAATCGCAACGTCGACGCCCTCCGCTTTTAAACGAACGGCGGCGGCTAGTCCGGAAGCGCCGCTACCCAAAACCAACGTGTGAACTTTAACGATCCGCATAGCGTTTTGTCCTCGTTTTTATTGAACCTCAAACGAAATCGCCTCGACTCGCTCGATTAAAGGCGTCCGATTTCCATCCCGCCCCCGACGTTGATCGACTGCCCCGTCGAATAAGGCAAATCGCCGCGCAAAAACATCGCGACCGCCTTGCCGACGTCTTCGGGCAAGCCCCAGCGCGGTTGCAACGTTAAGCCTTCGGCGATCAACTTGTCGTACTTCGCCGTTACGGCGGCGGTCATATCGGACTTAATGATCCCCGGTCGAATTTCATAGACGGGTATTCCAAATTCCGCCAAACGCGTCGCCCACAGAAGAGTCGCCATTGCGACGCCCGCTTTCGACAAGCAGTATTCTCCGCGACTCACGCTAGCGACCGTCGCAGAAACGGAACAAATATTGACGATCGCCGCGTTAAATTCGGGATTCTCCTTTTTTTTGCCGACCATATAATTGGCGACAAGTTGCGTCAAGAAGTAAGGTCCTTTCAAATTAATGTTCATCACGCGATCAAAACTTTCTTCCGTCGCGTCGAGAATATCCGCGCGTTGCAAGGGCGCCACGCCCGCGTTGTTAACCAACGCGTTCAACTCGCCAAATTCTTCCAGAACCTTCTCAAACGTCGCGACGCGATCCTCTTTTTTCGAGACGTCGCACTGAAGATAGAGCGCGCGAACGTTAAATTTGTCTTCCAACCATTCGCAACGTTCCTTCATTTTTTCGGGCGAGGTTCGTCCGCAAAAAGCGACGTTCCAAGACTCAGCCGCCAACGCTTCGACTATGCCCGCGCCAATTCCGCGCCCGCCGCCTGTGACCAATGCGTTTTTCATTTTGTCGACTCCGCAGTATTCCCTATTCTAATAGACGCCTTGACGTCCTCTAGAATCTATCATAAACGTTTTCATACGGAATATCAAGAAAAAAATCGACAAAATAATTTGAAAAAAACTCCTGTTGACGTTACAATACGTTTATAAATTTACGAACGCGCCGGAGTCGCCCTACGTCGTGTTCCCTCTCCCCTTTTTATACGTGCGAACGCCGCCCCTTTCCACAAATGAAATTCTCCAACGCTTACGATTTTGTCGCGCGTTGGAATCGTCAAAGACGCTCGCTTGCGCCGCGCGGGCGTTGAAGTTGCGTCCGTCGAATCGGTCGTGTCGTTTGAATAAAAGAAAGGAACGTTTTATGAAGAAAAACAGGGACGATCAGAGTCGAGACGTCGACGAAGAAAAACAGTTGGAACTTTTGCGCGAGTATCTTGATCGACTTGTTCAGTTAGGCGTCAATTTGCGCCAAGATTGGTTCTTTCACATCGTGTTCGGACGCGAGGAGTCGACTCCGTTTCTACGCGGTTTAATGAACGGCGTCTTGCGAAACGCAAACGAGCCGCTCGTCGACGCGATCAAAATCAAGAATCCGTTTAAGTTTGGCGCTACTTACGACGACAAAGACGTGATTTTAGACGTCGCCGTTGAAGACGAATTGGGGAATCAATACGACGTCGAGATGC
>JAZUGM010000040.1:0-9193 GCA_045641205.1 Thermoguttaceae bacterium | reverse complement strand
CTTGCTTTTGAGCTTTGATTTCGTACAAGCCCTCGCGTTTTTTTTAACGCGGGGGCTTTTTGACTTTAGCGCCGAGGGCTTAAAAACCTATGCCTTTTACTTGTAATCAAAGTATAATACGGTAAAGACCGCCTTTATATTGCCTGACGGTAATTTTTTATAATTATTACTTTACCTTGTGGAGTTCCGTATGGACAAGTTTGGGTTACCGACTAAATTGGATTCTAATGAAATTTTTGACGAAGAAGAGTTTCGTAGTTTGGCAAGCGTTAATCTGGCTCTTTTAGTTGGGACAGGTTGTTTTTGCCATTTTGAGGACGGCAAACTTTTTCTCGACGACGTGGATCCAGACGTCGATTTGATTCGTCAATGTCTTACTGATGAAAGGTGCGGTTTCCAAGAGAACGACGTCGAAGTTCTGAAGACGGAAGATTATCCCACGCTTAGAAAGATTAATAAAAAACTCAAGAAAATATTAAAAGACTGTGATGAAAATGATTTCGTTTTTCTTTATTTTCGGACAAGTCTTTAGGTTTGTGAGAATCCTTAGCTATGCTATCAAGATGAAGATCCTAAAACGACAATGGAAGTAACTGAATTTATAATAAAAGTTGTTACGTGCATAGTGATTATTGTGAGTTGTGGCGTTGCTGTAGTACAATTAAGAAATACCGTGCGCCTTAAATATTCTGAGTATCTTGAGAAATTAATCGAGAAATTCAGAACGGATAAACGTATTACTAAGGCGCATTACCTTATCGAATATGATATTCAGTGGTACGACATAGATTTTCATAATGGAAGTAAATATGAACCTCAGATTGATAGAATGCTGACATATCTTTCATATTTACTTTATTTAAAAAAGTTTCGTGTTATTGATTTGGATGGGTGGCGGTTCTTTCAATACAATCTTGAAAGAACAGTAGGGAATCGGCAGATACAGGCTTACCTATTCAACTTATATCATTTCTCAAATAGATTTGGGACTTATTTTCCATATTCATTGATTTTGGAATATGGTAAAAAAAATAGATTTATTACCGAAGATTTTGACTCTCCTGAAAATGCAAAATATCCTCGTTATCTGAATTTTTAGTAATATTTCAGCCGTTTGAAGTAAAATTGTAAATAAGCCTTACTTCAATCGGCTTTAAACGTTATAACCAAGTTATGGACGCTACTAAGACTATTTTCACGCCTCCGACCGAAACTTATTACGATGTTGTCGTCTACAATGACGGGACAACAGTGGATCGTTGTTAATATTTCAGTCATTTGAAGAAAAATCGACAAACACGCGTCGTTTTTTACTGCGGGCGTTTCTCTTCAAACGTCTGAAATATTACCGACGTCGAAACGGAATGCAACGTTTGAGCGTCTCGCTTTTCAAACCGTTCCTAAATCGATTTGGAACGAACGCCCCCAAACAAAAAGACGACGACGAAACGGCTAAAACCGAAACGTCGACGTCCCTTTGTTTTACGTCGTTTATAAGCGGGCGAGCGTTAGTCGTCGAGCGACAATTTTAACTCGAAGTTTTTATCTGCTTTCTCTATCGTAAAGACCAGCTTGTCGTTGCCTCTTGGATAAATTCCCGCGAGCGCCGAAATTGGAACGTCGCCTTCTTCCGTCTTGCCAATGGGCGCGGACGGCACGAAATAGAAATGCCCTCTTCCGACTTGAACGCCGGCGATTTTAGGCGTGTACGCCATAATGAAACGGCCGTTTTCGTCGGACAGACCCGTGCTTGTGCGTCCTTCGTCCGGGAAGAAAAAGAAAGTGCAGTTTTTAACGGGCTTGCCGTCGCAGGTGATCGTTCCTTCGAGCGGGACGACCTTATACGGGAGTTTTGAACCGCAACCGACGAGCGCCGCGACAAAGAACGCAAACGCCAAAACGCAAGCGAAATTCAATTTGGTCATTTGAAATTTCCTTTGACAATAATTTTTCGCTTTGATCGATTAAAGATGAGTCAAGTCGCCTGCGGCGCGCGTGATCGTTCCGTCGAAAACTTGGTGTTCGTCGACCGTTTCGGAGACGAACAGGACGGAACCGTCGACTTTCGCCGCGTTAATGCCGCCGGGGTGGTAACTGTGCGCGGTTCGCGTCGTGATCGCGTGGTCGTTCGTAACGACGTTGAATCCGCCCATGCCCCAAATATGCGCGCCTTGAGTCAGATGGTTGCAGAAAATAAACGGGTTCCAACCTTCTCCGGCGTCCGAAATTCCTAAAACGCCCGAGGTAAGTCGTTTGCTAGACTGCTCGAGAATAAGGAACGTGTTGCTTGTTCCGTCGGTTACGCCCGCGAGAGGAATCCAACTGTTCATCCAGAAGCAGGATTTGGGATCGACGCCGGGATTGCGAATCGAGCCGCAGGCTTGTTCCGCCATACAGGTCATCGGCACGCTGTAGTCTTTTTGCGAGCCCTCGACGTCGTGCGCGACGCTTGGGCAACGGAACGCGGAGGGGGCGCCCATACAGACGGTTTTATTTTGCTCGGCGCCGTGCGTCGTTTCGCCCGCGTGATAATACGGATCGTTGATTCGGTCGACGTAAGGGGAGCGCGTGAAGTCGACTTGTTGGTAGAGCGCGCTCGCTTCGAGATAGGGGAGAAGGTTGACCGCCCAGCCCCACATTCCGCAGTAAAGACCGCCAAGCGTCGCGGGGTGTCCGACCGGCCAAACGTGGCAACAGGCTTCGCCCGACGAAAACTTGCCCGTGTTCGCAACGTCGGGGAAGAACGTGGCGTAAGGCGGAAGTTTGTTGTTGACGTCGTGATAGTTTTGCATCGCGAGCGCGAGTTGTTTCAGATTGTTCGTACACTGCATTCGACGCGCCGCCTCGCGCGCCGCTTGAACCGCCGGAAGGAGAAGACCGATCAAAATGCCGATAATGGCGATAACGACCAAAAGTTCGACGAGGGTAAAACCGAGGCGCTTGCCGCCCCCGTCCAATTTAACGTTGGTTTTCATTCGAAAACTCCTTGATAAAGAAACGGCAATAAAAAAACGAGAAGACCGACGCGCCAAAACTGTTCAATACGCCTTCGTTCGTTTTTACAAGAAAAAAGCTCGCGTTTGGAACGAAGTTCTAAAACTCGCGCGCAGTCGACAATATAAAAATAAAAACGCGTTTCAATCGAAAGCGTCGGCGACGCTTGTTTGGGAACGACGTCCACAAAAGAGGCGAATAAACGCTTTTTGTGGGCAAACTTTAGTATAGTCTGTTGAAAATGCGACGTCAAGTAAATTTTACTTTTTTTGTGGAATGAGTCGACGCGTTAGTCAAACGACGCAACGATCTTTTCAGCGCCGTTTTTTTACTATATTAGGTCGAATGAAACGCGATTCTCGAGTCATTTGACCGTATAATTGCGCGCTTGTCCTTTTATCTTCGCATTAAAACCTCTCTTTTAATTCCGTTATTTTACGAAATATTAAACTCTCTACGATAAAAAAACTACGAATCAACGAAGAAAACGACCTTGTTTTTTTAAAAATCGTGAAAGAAAACGTTGTAAAAAATGTGGTTTGTCTTTGAATTACTATATGATTTTTATGAAAAATAGAAATGAAAAAACAGAAATAGACGCCTTGATTAATTGAAATATCAAGATAAAACTATAGAAATTTGTAAGGATTTTGTAAAAAAAATAGCCGCAGATTTATGAAAATTAAGGAAACAACGGATCAATTTGCTGGAATTTTTCAGCGTCGTATAGGATAAAGGAGCTGAAAAGGGGGGTGAAATGGCGAATGTTTACGACGAATTTCAACGCTGGTACGGCAAACCGGGCAAAGATCAGGAAGTCGGCGAGTCCTTTTGTCCCTATCGAATTTGCCCTCTTGGCGCGCACGTCGACCATCAATTCGGGCTTGTTTCCGGATTTGCGATCGACAAGGGAATTACGATCGTCTACTCGCCGACAAGCGGAGCGTTTCGCGCGCGCAGTTTGAATTTTGAAGGGGAACAGACCTTTCACTTGACGAAAATTCCGCTTAAACAGAACGACTGGGCGGACTATTTGCGCGGCGCCGCTTGGGCTCTTTCGCATCGTTTCGACCTTAAACGCGGGTTGAACTGCGTGATCGAAGGCGCTTTGCCGATCGGCGGACTTTCTTCTTCGGCGGCGGTCGTAATCGCTTTTTTGACGGCGCTTTGCCGCGTGAACGACGTTCGCGTCTCGCGTGCCGAATTGATTCAAATCGCGCTGGAGACGGAAACGCTTTACGTGGGCGTCCACGTCGGGAAACTCGATCAAAGTTGCGAAGTCTATTCTCAAAAAGACAAGTTGCTCTTTTTAGACACGAAGACGGGAAAATACGAGTTAATTCCGCGCAATCCGAAGACGCCGCCCTTTGAAGTCGCTATTTTCTTTAGCGGAGTCGAGCGTACTTTGGCGGACTCGCCCTTCAATATTCGCGTCGACGAATTAAAAGCGGCGTCCTACGCGCTCAAGGGCTGGGCGGATATGGACTACGGCAAATTTGTCGATTCGCGCCTGCGAGACGTGCCACTTGCCGTCTTTGAAAAATACGCGGATCGACTGCCCGATAATTGGCGCAAACGCGCGGCGCATTTCTATTCTGAAATCGACCGCGTTCGACGCGGCGCGGATGCTTGGCGTAACGGCGATTTGAAGAAGTTCGGGAAGTTGATTTTCGAGAGCGGGCACAGTTCGATTTATCAGTATGAAACGGGCTCTGAAGAATTGAAAAAATTATACGAAATTATGCTCGAATTGCCGGGCGTCTTCGGCGGTCGTTTCAGCGGCGCGGGCTTCAAGGGCTGTTGCATGGCTTTGATCGATCCCAAACAACGCGAATCGATCGTCGAACAAGCGACGCGAGAATACGTCGCCGCTTTTCCTCATTTGGAAGGGAAGTTTTCGATCTGTTTTTGCCAGACGTCCGACGGCGTTCAATTTTAGTTTACGCTTTAGTTTACCCCGATCGTTTTAATACTTTGAAAACGCCAGAATTTATAGGACATAATTTAATGAACTGCGTCATTCTTGCCGCCGGTTACGCGACGCGACTTTATCCGTTGACGAAAAATTTTCCCAAGCCGTTGCTAGACGTGGGAGGCAAAACGATCGTCGATCGACTCCTTGACGACCTTGACCGTTACGATAAGATTAAGGAATACGTCGTCGTTTCGAACGCGCGTTACGCGGATTGCTTTCGAAGTTGGCGCGACGCCAAAGAAGCGGGACGCGACGGATTGACGCCGACGCGCGCGCCGATTCGTATTGCGGACGACGGCTCGACGACGAACGAAACGCGAATCGGCGCCGTGAAAGACTTGCTTTTCGCGCTCGAAACGCTGAAATTATCAGGCGACTGCCTCGTTTTGGCGGGCGACAACTTGCTTGATTTTTCCCTTGGCGCGTTTCTCGAATATTTTGAACGGAAGCCGGGCGACGCCGTAATGCGTTATTACGAGCCGAGCGTCGAAAAATTGCGCAAATGCGGCGTTTTGGAGCTTGGCGAAGACGATCGCGTTCTTTCGATGGTCGAGAAGCCGTCGGAGCCCAAGTCGCATTGGTGCGTTCCGCCCTTTTACGCCTATCGTAATTTGACGCCGGAAAAAATTCGCGAAGCGTTGGAACAAGGTTGCGGATACGACGCGCCCGGAAGTCTTGTCGCGTGGTTGTGCCAAAAGGAGCCCGTCTTCGCAATGGAAGCGCCCGGTCGTCGATACGACGTTGGAAATTTGGAAAGTTACGAAAAGATCAAATCGGAATATCGCGGCTTCGACGTCGCGCGATAACGGGGAGCCTTGAGCATGGCTGTTTCTTTCAATCCGCTAGACACGACGAAACGTTACTTAGTGACGGGCGCCGCCGGATTTATTGGTTTTCATCTTTCGAAAAAATTAGCGTCTCAAGGCGCCGAAGTCGTCGGCTTCGACAACGTGAACGACTATTACGACGTCAACTTGAAATATTCGCGTCTCGACGCGTTAAAGTCGTTCGACAATTTCCGTTTTGTCAAAGGCGATTTGGCGGACGCGGACGCCGTGAACGCGCTCTTTGACGAAGGTCGTTTCGACGTCGTAGTCAATTTGGCGGCTCAGGCGGGCGTTCGTTATTCGATTACGAATCCGGGCGCTTATATTAACTCGAATTTGATCGGTTTTTTCAATATATTGGAAGCGTGCCGACGCCGACCCGTCGAACACTTGCTTTACGCGTCTAGTTCGTCGGTCTACGGGAATCAACAGAAGACGCCTTTTTCGACGAGTGATCGCGTCGACGAGCCCGTCTCTTTATACGCGGCGACGAAGAAATCGAACGAGTTGCTCGCGTATTCCTACTCGCATTTGTACGGAATACCCGCGACGGGATTGCGGTTCTTCACCGTGTACGGACCTTTAGGTCGACCCGACATGGCCGCCTTTATCTTCACGCGCAAGATATTTAACGACGAGCCGATTCAGGTCTTCAACAACGGCGATATGTATCGCGATTTCACCTACGTCGACGACATTGTTCAAGGCGTGGAAAATATGCTTTGCAATCCTCCGAAGCCGAACGCGAAGGGGGATCGCGCGAAAGTCTACAATATTGGGAACAACAAGCCGGAAAAACTGCTGACTTTTATCGAGACGCTTGAGCGTCAAATTGGCAAGACGGCGCGCAAAGAATTTTTGCCGATGCAAGCGGGGGACGTTTACCAAACTTACGCCGACGTCTCCGATTTGATCGCCGACTTCGATTTTCGACCGAACACGAGTATTGAAGTCGGATTGAAGCGATTCGTCGATTGGTATCGCGATTATTACGCGAAATAAAGTTCCGTCGATTATTCGCGTAGTACTTTAGCGGCGCGTTTTAGGAGTGGTCTTAGCGGACGCGCTCCTATTTTTTTATTCCGATAAAGAGCCCCAACACGCCGAAAGTCATCGGATAACGAATCGGCGCCTCCAAGCCGTTGCGGCGCATATATTCGAGAACTTGCGACGGTTGTTCGAACGCGTCGACGCTTTGGGGGAGATACCGATAGGCGTCGAAGTCGTTTTTGGCGACGCGTTGTCCGATCGCCGGAAGAACGCGGTGAAAATAAAAACGAAAGATCGGCGCGAAAACGGGAAATTTCGTCGGGGAAAATTCAAGAATAGCGACGACGCCGCCCGGTCGACAGACGCGCGTCATTTCCGCGATTCCTCGTTCGGGATCCGTCATATTGCGCAGACCGAACGAAATTGTCGCCGCGTCGAATCGATTTGATTCGAAGGGCAAATCGAGCCCGTCGCCTTCGACAAACTCGACGTCCGCGACTTTTTGGCGCGCCAAAACGAGCATTTCGGGCGTAAAATCGAGTCCGACGGGGCGCAATTCCTCGGCAAACGCGCGATTTTTACGCGCTCTTCGCGCCCATTGACGCCGTTCTTCGATTACGACGTCGCCGGTGCCCGTCGCGACGTCGAGCGTTTCGATCGTTTTTTTTGGCGTCGTTCGAACGTCTTTTTCCAAGCGTTTGAACACTTCGCCGACGAGTCGACGACGCCAACGTATCGCCAAGCCGATAGACGTTAAATTATTCAAAAAATCGTACTTTGGCGCGATCTCTCCAAACATTCTTCGAACGCGTTCGGAAGATTTGTCGACGGTTCTTTTAGGAACGTTCATTTGCGGCGCCTTTCCTTCTTGGCAATTTCGTTGTATAATGGACGCGGTTTTTTTGCGCGACTCGACGCGCAAGCCGCCCGCTTGCGCATTATAACGCGTTTTTTTCCGTCGACCAGTCGCGCGGATCGATTTTGACGTTTGTTTGGCGGCGGAAAAAAACATTTCGAAAGAAGGACGTCCGCGACGATGAAAGAAATTAACGTTTACGCGCTTCCCGAACTAGCGTTCGAACTTCCGCTCGACGGCGTTTCCGTCGCGATCGACGTTTTACGAGCGACGACGACGATAACGACCGCGTTGGCGTTCGGCGCTTCGCGCGTTTTGCCCTTTGAGACGGTCGAAGAGACGTTTGCCGCTAAAAAAGCGATCGCGGCGCGCAGACCCGAAGAAGCGTCTTCCGTTTTACTAGGCGGCGAGCGCGGCGGCTTGCCTATTCCCGGCTTCGACCTTGGCAACTCGCCCGATTTATACGTTCCGTCGACCGTCGCGAATAAAACGATTTTATTTACGACGACGAACGGCACGAGAGCGATTTTGAGCTGTCGCGGAGTCGTGTTGGCGGCGTCTTTTTTGAACGCGGAAGCGGTCGTCGCGCGATTATTGCGCGAAGGCAAGTCGCCTATTTCGCTCGTTTGCGCGGGCACGGACGGACAATATACCGAAGAAGACTTGGCGCTCGCCGGGCTGATCGTCGACCGTTTGACGTTGCGCGAAGTAGGATTTCAACTGAACGTTCAAGCGGAAGTCGCGCGCGAACAATGGCGTCAACGTCGCGAGACGCCCTTGGTCGAGATTTTAAAATCGAGTCGCGGCGGGCAAAATCTGAAACGCGTCAAGTTGACGAAGGATATTGTCGACGCCGCGAAATTAGATTCGCTCGACGTCGTTCCAGAATTTCGCGTCGGAGAATTGCGACTTGATTCGAACTTTTAACAATTACGCGCCGCGCGTCTAGTCGCGTCGCTATCGTATATTTCAAAAGAAGACAAAACAAATATTACGTTAAACATAAAGGAACGTTATTATGCGGATGGAAGACCTTGTCGCGCTATGCAAGCGTCGCGGCTTCTTGTTTCAATCGAGCGAAATTTACGGCGGTCTGAACGGTTTTTGGGACTACGGTCCTCTTGGCGTCTTGCTCAAGCGCAACGTTAAAGACGCTTGGTGGAACGATATGATCGTCGGTCATAACGAAATGAAACACCTGCCCGGCGCGCCCGGTCGTTTCGAAATGACCGGGCTCGACTGCTCGATCATTATGCATCCGCAAGTCTGGAAATGTTCCGGGCACTACGATTTGTTCCACGATTATATGATCGACTGCCGCGAGTCGAAACGACGCTATCGATTCGACCATATCAAGGGACGTTGGGTCTCCGGTATGAAACACGGCGAAAACGGCGCGCCCGCCCAACAAGTTCGCGTTTTCGTCACGACGATCGAGACGGAAAACGAACTTGACGCGCTGGAACAAGCGGCGTTAAAGTTCTTCGGGCTGCGCAAAAAAGACGCCGATTCGTTGACTTGGGAAGGCGAAGTCGCCGGAATCGACTCCTT
>JAZUGM010000039.1:0-5889 GCA_045641205.1 Thermoguttaceae bacterium | reverse complement strand
CGTGGACGATTATTCGTAAATTTACGCAAATAAAATCAAAGGAACCGTCTTACGCGCTAAAATACCGGCGTAATTTTTTGAACGTCTTTCTGGAATCGATCTAGTGAATCGGCGGTACAGGCGACGGTAAAAATCGATTTGAGCAGATCGAGGTCGGTAATCGCCAAAATTGCGTCGACCGTAGATTGGGTAATTTTTGGGAAACGGAGCGTGATACATTTTTTCAACATCTCGTGGAGAGTTTCTTGTTTTCCCCTTTGTTCACCCCTTTGTTCTCCCGTTCGTTCTCCGTCAATTCTCCAAATGTCGTGAAGACTTTCGATTTTATACGTCATATCGACTCCTCCCAAATTTTCCATTTTTTGCATAATTACTTTTCGCGTAGGCGGTTCCCAGCCCTGTCGTATTGCGACTTTACTGACGAAAACCAAGAAATCGCCGCAAATTTCCAATCCTTCTTCGTCTGTCGGATCGATTTTTCCCTTAAGTACGTTAAAGGCGCCGTCCCAAGCTTTTTCCCAATCTTTCGCCGTAGCGTCCTTTTGAGCGACGATTCTTTCCGCCGCCTTTGTCAACTCGAAAAACGCCTCCAGCCAAGGATCGTCTTCGATTTGTTCTTTCGAACGCGCGAAGAGGCTCACGAATTTGAAAGGCAGTTTAAAAATCCAGAGTTTGTCAAGTTCCTCGTCGGGCGTCGCGAATAAATCGGGAAAATTCAAAACCTTTTCCCAAGGTTTCGCGCCCGTGTAAAACAGCAATAGGAACGGCCAAACGAATTTCTTGTCCTTTCTTCGAAAGCGTTCCTTATGACGCTGGATATATTGTAAAACTAGTATTAACGACGTCAATAGTTGTAAGACGACGTTGCGCGTTTGCGTCGATTTATGTTCAAGCGGCACGGCGACCGCTTGCGCGCCTTGCGAACGGTCTTTGAACGGAATCGAAAAGACAAGATCGCAAAGTCGCGAAACTTGCGCTCCGAAAATGTGAACGGTCGGTTCCGTTTCATAGGCGTCGAAATCAAGCTCTTGCGCGACTTTGGGCGAAATTTCACCGACGTGTCGTCTCAAAAACGACGCGCCGATTTTGCGTCTCTTTTCCAGAATTTGGACGATGAAATTATTGAAAATTTGCGCCGTTGCAAGTTCTCGTCGTCGTTCCTCGTCGACGGTCTTAGCTTGCGCGTCGCGAGACGACCATAGCGCGTCTAATTCGTTGCAAAACGCGCTGAAATTAGGCGCGCGACAGGCGTGTTGAAAAATTTGATTTAACGTTTCGAGATCAAGCGCCGCCGAAAGGGGTTCTAACGAAGACGCGGATTCGGGAAAATCTGGAAAACGCGACTTTAAAATTTTGACGATCGCTTCATATTCGACGCGCGTTGAAAAGGAGTCGCGCTCTAAGGCGTCGAAATCTGTCAAATTTGAATCGTTGGGATTTGCGCTCATTAGAATTTTTTCTCCCAATTATCGTCCAACGGCGACGTTGAACGAACGCAACGCGACGACGCCGCGCGGAGTAAACGCGACGCGGCGTCGTTACAAACGGATAATTCGCTACGCGCCCTTCAAGTTCAATAAGTGAAGAGCCCGTACTCGATCACGTCGTAAGAACCGCCGGAAGGTTGTTTTTCCGGCGCGCTGTGGAACGAACCGGGCCAAGCGGAACCGCGAAGTTTGCCCGCGTGATGCGGACCGAACAGGTTTTTCGGGGTACCGTAAACACGCGCGCTCAGTTCGACGCTCGAAGCGCCTTGCGACTTGGCTTTTTTCAACGCGTTCGTCAGTTCGACTTTTTCGCCTTGCCAACCGATCGCGCCGATTTGTTCTCCGTCGACGAGAACGGCGACGACCGCGCCGTCCCAACTCGAACGGTCGGGCAAAGCGAAGAACGCTTGAGCGTTTTGATCGATTAGCGACGTTTTGACGTCAAAGACGTAATCGACCGCGCCCGCGTAGAAGGGACGACCTTGGGACGCCCAGCCCTCGCGAGTAATTTCCAGACCCGAACCGTCGACGACGTATTGCGCGCGGCGATTATGATTGCGGAAGACCAACTCGCTCGAGGCGGAAGCTTTCGGCTTAGACGCGACGGGAACGAGCGCGCTCGAGGCGTCGCGAGTTAGGAATTGTACTTCCGCGAGTCCGACGAACGCGTTGTCGACTTCCGGCTTGGTTGTTCCGACAAAATCGTCGGACAAAGGATAGGAAATTCCGTTCCAGTTCGACTTGATTTTGAACGTCAATTTAACGTCCTTGTCGATTTGAATCGGTTCGGCAAGTTCCAAGGTTTGCGCTTTGCCGTCGCCAAGTTTCAACGAACAAGGAGTCGAGCGAACGATTTGACCGTCTTTTTCGACGAGCAAGTCAAATTCCTTGACGCCGCGTTTGGCGAGGTTCGCTTCGCAATAGTTCCAGACGCGGACCGCGTTAATCGTCGCATTGGCGTCAAATTCGAAAGAAATCGAAGGAGCGCGGTCGTCGACGTTGGAAAAATTGACGCCGGAATCGAGCCACGAGACCCCCTCTAACGCGGACGACGCGGTAGGAATCGTCGTTTCGGTCGGCTTGCTTGGATCAAATTTCAAACCCTTGTCCGCGACGATTTTAAATCCCTTGTCTTGCGATTCAAGAGAGAAACTTCCCACGATCCACGCGGGCATAAGCTCGACGAAGAACGTCGATTTCGACGCGACCAACGTGATTTGGTTTTCGCCCGATTTCGCGTGTTTCGCGACGTCGAAGACGCCGAAAGAACGGTCGAATTTCCACGCGCCGGGGATTCGCTCGACTTTGTTTCCGTTGCAATAAACTTCGAACATATCGGGACTTTCGACGACGAAGCGAAGGTCGTCGATTACGTCGTTCGATTTGTCGAATTTGTAGACGAGTTCGAAGCCGGACTCGTCTTCAAATCGTTGCGAAATAAGCTCGTCTTTGAATTGCACGCCGTTGTCCCACGGAGACTTGGGGAAGCCTTTCTTATTCCAGAACCAGCCGTTGGCGCGATAGAAATAATCTTCGATCGTTTCGTCGCCAAGTTTGACCGTCATATAATCGAGAACCAGAACGTTGTCGTCGAGCGGCTTGACTTCTTTGAGCGCGTCGGCTAAGTTTGCAGGGTCGAGAACGATTTGTTCCGCGCCTTGCGCTTGCGGAACTTCTCTAGGCGCTTTCTTGGAGAAAACGAGCGTCAGCGAATTGCAGGGCGCGAGATTGAATTCGGAGCCTTGATAGGGCGCAATTTTACCCGAAAGAGCGTCGAAAGACTCGGCGCTAGCGTCTTGCCACTTGCCGGACAGCTCGACGCGTCCCGAAGCGGATTCTTTCAAGTCAATATTGCAAACGAAGAGAACGAGCGCGTCGGACGTCTCGCGAGTCAAGTGGAAGAGGTTGACGTCGTTCGAGGTCGGAATAACGACCGCGTTTTGAATCTTGCGCGATTCGGCGACAAGCTGGTCGAACGATTCAAGTATTACGGCGTTTTTGACCGCTTCAAAGTTTTTGGCGTTTTCGTCGTCAAGTCGCGCGGGCGCGGCGCCGTCGACAAGCTCCAGCGAATCGTCAAGCGCGACGAGTTTTCCGCCTTGCGCGACGAATTCTTTTAGAAGCGCGACCGTTTGCGCGTCGACGTTTTCAAAATTTTGAGGTAAGACGACTTGCGCGTAGGAGGCTTTTCCAACGCGGAACAAACCTCCGTCTACGCTTCCGACGCGTCGAATAATATCTTCGGAGCCGAGGTCGTAGTCGATTTGCGCGGCTTCGAGATCGTTCAAAAGAGCGGCGAATTCGTTTGAAATAGCTCCAAGTTTGCCGCCTTCGTCTCCGGAATTCGTCTGGTAGAGCCACGCCGTCGACGTCGGTTCCAGAAGAAGGAAACGCTCGTTAGTCGACTCGCCTCGCGACAAGACGTAGGACAGGCGCGTCCAGTAGTCTTCCAGCTTGGAATACTGTTCAAACCACGGGGAATGATAGGAAAACGTTTGCGGATGATCGTGTTTTCTCGCGCCTCTAATCGAAACGTAAGAGAGATGTTCGTCGGTCATATTGACGCCGCACGCGTAGGACCAATCGCCCAATCGCTTCAGGTCTTCGAATTTTATATCGTATCCGCCCGCGCCGTAATTTTCGGAGATCGCGCGACTACGCCCCGCCTGACGACGAACCGAATTGAGTTCGCGAACCGAACGGACGTTGCCAAATTGCGAATTGGAACCGCGACTGAAATTGTTCATCAGTAAGTCGATCGCGGGCTGTTGACGCCAGAAAGCCGTCGCCATATTGTCGGGAACGCTACGCGCGCTCGGCCAACCGTGTTCCCAGTCGTGCCCGGTGTATTGAAGTCCGACTTTTTCGCAGTATTCCCCAAGAGGCTTGTGCCAACGTTCGATAAAAAGCTCGAGCGTCGTTTTATAATAGTCGTATCGGACTTTTTTCCAATTTCCGACGGGCGCAATCAACGATTCCAAACAAGGAACGAGGTCGTATCCTCGTCGTTTGACAAACTCGTCGCGATAATCGTCGACCCAAGAAAACATACCGGCGGAAGCGATTTGCGGCTCGTCCGTAAAGACGCCCGGTATCAATTTGCCAAATTCGTTTCCGAATTCGCGACGATACGCCTCGTGCGTAAAGCCGACAAACGCGTCAAGAACGCCCTTTTTCAGTAGATTGACGTAAGTTTTGCCGCCGAACCATTGCGAAGGTCCGGCAAGCTGAAGTCGACCGACGACCCAACGCGCGCCGTCGACCGATTTGCCGGGGATCGCTTTTCCGTCCTTTTTGGCGTTTAGAATTTCCTCGGTTCTATCTTGCGTCGTTCCGTCGGGCAGACTTTCCACGACGTAAAGAACCGCTTCGCCCGCTTGCCACGCGCCGTTGGCGTCGACGAGCGAATCGTAAGTCGCGACGTCAAGTCCGCAACCGCGCGACTCCGGCATAGCGTCGGGCACGAAACCGCCCGCAAAGCCCGAAGGATACGAATTTTCGTCGTATATCCAAATTCGCATGTCGTTTTTCTTCGCTTCGTCAAGCGCGGCGCGCCATAACGCGAACCAATCTTCAGAAAGATAGGGCGTGGCGAGACCGGGGCGAGGGTGGACGAACGCTTGGTCGACGCGTTGCGCGTGAAGGTCTTGCAACGTCGAACGAATTTGTTCTTCCGTCAGCAAGTCGTTCCAGACCCACAGGGGCGCGGAAGCAAATTCCTTGCCGGGCGCGGCGAATTTTTGACGTATCTCGTCGACCGTCGGAAATTGCGCGACGTTCAATTTGGAGTCGGGCGGCAAGTAGTCTGAAGTCGATTCGAGCCGAAAATCGGGCAAGTCGCCCTTTTTTTGCGCGTCTTGAGCTTGCGTTCCTTGCGAAACGCAGAGAAGGGAAGCGCACGAAAGAAGAAACGTCGTCAAATTCTTTATGCGACGTTTGCGAGCGGTGAAGTCGCGCACGATAAAAACTCCGAATAAACAGGTAGGGGAAGCGTGAGAAAAACGCGATCGTCGCGACTTCAAGACGACTTGACGCCGCGACGATCCAGAATTTAAATTCATTTCGTAACAACTTGGAGGACGAGCGCCGAATAAGACGGGGCGACAAACGAAACTTTGCCGCCGTCGACGTTCGTTTTCAGTTCTTGCGGACAAATCGCGTCGGGCGTTTCCAACGTGTTGCGTTTGCGCAATTTCACCTTGGCGTCTTCGTTAGGTTCGAGTTGCGGAGTAACGACCAAGGCTTCGACCGTCGCGTTCGTCAGATCGACGTCGAAGGACAAATTCATTTGCGCGTCTACCGCCAAATTGTTGACGACTTTGACGTAAAGCGTTTTGCCGTCGTCCGATTTCGTCGCGACGGCGTTGATAATCGGATTTTGTCCGTTGAGTTCGGGCGAATC
>JAZUGM010000038.1:0-5365 GCA_045641205.1 Thermoguttaceae bacterium | reverse complement strand
CGCGAAAACGTAGTCCGTTTCGATTTTCGAAAGTAAATCGAGATCGGCGTCAAGCGTTCGCGGATATTTTTCGAAATCTTCGCCGGGCGCAAATTGCGTCGGATTGACAAAATCAGAGACGATTACGACGTCGCATTCGTTTTTCGCGGCGATCGCCAAGCTGAGATGCCCAAGGTGCAAGGCGCCCATCGTCGGGACTAACCCTACGCGCTTTCCTTGCTTATGCGCTTCGTCGGCGCGACGTCGCATCTCTTCTGGATCGGTTACCAAATACGGTTTGAGTTCTTCTTCTGAAGCCATCTTACGTTCCAATACGCGCATTCCTAATCGGCGCGTTAAAAATTAAATAATCTCTGCGTCCCGTTTCCTTTGGCGAGTCCAAAATCGAACTCGTCCGGCTCGACGCCTATATGTTTTAGTCCCTTTGCCGTCAAACGGCGTCCGCGGGGCGTTCGCACGAGTAATTCGCTACGCAATAAAAACGGTTCCACTTCGTCGACCAGCGAGTCGGGCGCGACGTTCATCGTGTGCGCGACCGCCTCGACGCCGACCGGACCGCCCTGAAAAACGCGCCAAATCGTCTCGAGAAACTTCCTATCCTGCGAATCGAGCCCTAATTCGTCGATTCCCTGCATCTTCAGCGCGTCTTGCGCGACGCTTAACGTAACGGCGCCGTCCGCCTTCGCGTCGGCGAAATCGCGCACCCAACGCAAGCGATTATTCGCCAAGCGTGGAGTACCGCGACTGCGCTTCGCAATTTCGTAAGCCGCCTGATCGTCGAGTTTCGTCTTCAATTTACGCGCGTTGCGACGAACGATCTCCGCCAGCTCGTCGTCCGAATAGAAATCGAGATGCTCGCGCATTTGAAAACGATCGCGCAACGGCGCGGAAACAAGCCCCGTTCGGGTCGTCGCGCCGATCAATGTGAACGGCTTGAGCGGTATGTTTAGCGTGCGCGCGTTGACGCCCTCGCCCATTGCGACGTCGATTCGAAAATCTTCCATCGCCGGATAGAGAAATTCTTCGACCGTCTTCTGCATACGGTGAATTTCGTCGATAAAGAGAACGGAGCCTTCTTGCGCGTTCGTCAAATAGGGCACTATGTCCTTCGGCGCGCGCATCGTGGCGCCGTTCGCAATTTGGAACTCGACGCCAAGTTCGCGCGGTATGCAGGTCGCGAAGGTCGTCTTGCCCAAGCCCGGCGGACCGTCAAAAAGAATATGTCCAAGGGTCTCGCCTCGCTTTTGAGCCGCTTTAACCGCGATCTCCACGCGTTCGTAAACGGCGCGTTGCCCCACCATATCGAACATACGCGTCGGTCGCAAAAGCGCGTCGTCCTCGGCGCCCCCTAACGCGGGATCGCGAAAAGAATCAAGATAGGAACCGCTTGAAACGCGCTCGTCCCTCGCGTCGTCCTCTTGCGCGTCGTCTCCTATAAAAACGGGTTTTCTCGCCATTGTCGCTCGTTGCGTTGAATGCTCTTTTGTTGCGTTTTAATACGATTCGCGTTTTAATACGATCGCACTCGAACTCGCTCACCGATTGTTCAAATAGATCGCTTGGATCAATTCGGACGAATCCTTGAACTTTTTCCGACTGTTTTCAACGACGGCGTCGATCATACGTCGCGCTTCCGCCTCGCTATGCCCAAGGCTCAAAAGCGCTTCGAACGTTTCCGCCACGACGTCGAGTTCCTGCGATTCGCCGACCGCGCCTTGTTCCGACGGTCTCGCGACCATCAAGGCGAATTTCGGAACTTTACGACGCAATTTCGCGACGATTCGCTCGGCGGTCGCCGGTCCTATGCCGGGCAACTGCGCAAGAAACCTGACGTCCTGCTCTTCGATCGCGGCGGCAATTTCCCTCACGGGCTTGACCATCGCGCGCAACGCTTTTTTCGACCCTACGCCGTCGACGCTACAAAACAACTCGAAAAATTCGCGCTCGATTTCCGTGAGAAACCCGATCAATCGCGGCGTCAAACGTCCTTGCGTCGGCGCGCCGTCGATATACTCGATCGTGTGAAGCGAAACGTTTTTCTGCAACTCGCTTTGAAGCTGGCGCCTTGTAAATTCGGGTATCAACGTCTCGTACTCGAACGGCGCCGCCTCGATAATCGCGCGCTCGTCAAACAGCGCGACCAACTTGCCCGTGATTTTAACGATCATTCTTTTCTCTCAATCCGTCAAAAGAAAATTGGGACGTCGCGCGTCGATTAGTCGAGCGCGAAACCGTAATCGACGAGCGAACGACGCAATTTTTCCGTCAAATTCAGCTCGAGTTCCGTCATTGGCAAGCGCATTTCGCCGGAATCGCGTCCGAGAAGTCGCATCGCTTTCTTGACGGGAATCGGATTCGTCGCAAGGGAAAGCATATCGCGGCAAAGCGGGAAAAGTTTATGGTGCAACTTGCGCGCTTCTTCCAAATTTCCGCCGTTCACCGCGTCGCAAAGCGCGATCAGATCCTTCGGCGCGAAATTGCCGACGACCGAAACCACGCCGCGCGCGCCAAGGGACATAAAGGGCAACGTCAAACTGTCGTCGCCAGAAAGAACCGTCAAATCAGTCGCGGAGATAATCTTAGACGCGGAGTCCATCGAGCCCGTCGCCTCTTTGACCATCGCGATATTCTTAATTTCCGCCAAACGAATAATCGTTTCCGCTTCGATCGCCTTGCCCGTTCGACCGGGCACGTTGTAGACGCAGATCGGAAAAGAAACGGCTTCCGCGACGGCTTTAAAATGAAGGAACATCCCTTCTTGAGTCGGCTTATTGTAGTAAGGACCGACGACAAGCGCGCCGTCCGCGCCGACCGATTCGGCGTATTTCGTCAACGAAAGCGCCTCTTCCGTGCAGTTCGAGCCCGTCCCGGCGAGGACTTTCGCGCGCCCGCCGACGAATTTCACCGTCTGCTTGATGACCTCGCGTTGTTCTTCGTGCGACAACGTGGGCGATTCGCCCGTCGTACCCGTCGGAGAAACGCAAGTCGTACCCGCTTCAATTTGAAATTCTATTTGCTCCTGAAAAACGTCAAAATCGACTTTCCCGTTCTTAAAGGGCGTGATCATAGCGACGGTCAAACCGGAAAAATCGTCGGCGCGCGTTTTCATTTTCTTACCTCTGTCTTGATACGTTTCGAGCGATCGTCGCGTCTTTCGTTCGACGCGACGCCAACACGCTGAAAAGCCTGCGGAAACGTGAAAGAATCCGCCGACGTTCCTATTATAGCCAATATCTGAGAAAACGACGCCCCCGGCGAAAAAAAACGGATTTTTAACGGCGTCCGCGTTTATTGTAACGCCGCTTGTCCAGCGAATTAAACGTCCGGCTTTGGAGTCGTTCCGACGCTTCGTCAAGCAGACTTCGCGCAACCTCAAAAACAACGGCGCGTTGCGTTTGAAAAATCGCAAGATATTCCGAGGAAAAAATTCATGGACTATTTACGCGCGACGCCTTTGTTTGAGAACGTCTCGTCCTATAAAAAGGGATTGTTCCCGTTATAACGCTAAAAACCTAAAATATCGCGAAATAAAACCAAAAAAGCATCAAGGAACTTCGTTAAAAACTTGTAGACAAGCAAAAAAACGATTATAATTCTCAAAAGAGGGCGTCGGCGAGGCGTTCCGCAGTCGTCGAACGTAACAGAGCGGAGCCGCCGCGTTCCGCAATAAAAGATTTGGAGCGAAGAACACGATGCAACCTATTCCAGAAGTTTCTCCTGCAGTTAGAGCGCGTCTTCAAAAGTGTTTTGAATACGGCAATCAAAAGATGCAGTTGGGCGATCACGATTACGCGACGGAAATGTTCGCGCAATGCGTCAAAGGCGATCCCGCCAATATTCTCTATATGAATTCGTTTATCGCGAATCTTCGTCTCAAATTTGGGGAACAAAAGAAAAAGTCCGCTTTCGGCTTCATCAAAAAAGCCAAGGCGGGCTTGCCGACCGGCAAAGACAAAGACCTTGCGACGACGATGAGCGAAGGCGTCGACAAACTGCGTAAGAATCCGTGGGACGCTCAGGCTTACGTCTCTATGGGATTAGCCTGTCTTAACGCCGAACTTGAAGATCCGGGGCTCGCTTATCTGAAGCACGCCGTCGAGAGCGATCGCGAAGACTCTGAAATAGCGCGACTCGCCGCGACGGAACTGGGCGAACGCAAGCGTTACGACGACGCGCTCGCATGCTGGGCGCTCGTCGAAAAACTGAAGCCGGGCGACGTCGAGGCAGGTAAGAAAATTAGCGATCTTATGCTTGAAAAGACGATCAACCGCGTCCAAGACTCCAAGCGCGGCGCCAAAGAAGAAGAACGCGAAGAAGGCGAAAAACTCTCCTTTGAAGATCAATGCGAAAAAAGACTTCGCAAAAATCCCGAAGACCGCGAAGCCTTCGCCGACCTTGTCGACCATTTTTTCCAGAAGGGCAATTTACGCAAGGTGGAAGACGCCTGCAAACGCGCCTTGAAAGTCTTTCCGAACGACGATTTGTTCTATCCGAAACTCTTGGAAACGCAAAAAGCGCGCGCGTTCGACGAATTGAGGCGTTTGCGCGAACAATATGAAAAGTCTCCGAGCGACGCGATCAAGAACAAATACGTCGAGCAGAAAAAGACGTACGATCAAAAGACGTTCGAATTTATTCAGTATCGTCTTAAGAAGACGCCCGGCGCGTCCGCTTTGCACTTTGAACTCGGTTCGTTCCTGATGCAACAGGGCAAATACAAAGAAGCGATCACGCCTTTGCAGACGGCGAAAGTCGACGCTTCGGTCGAAGGTCAATGTCTTCTCGCGCTCGCGCAGTGTTTCCAACACATCAAACAGTATCGTTTGGCGGCGACGCATTACGAGCAAGCCGTCGGCAAACTTGACCCGCAAAGCGAAGACCTCAAGAAAGCGCTCTATTACGGCGCGCGTCTCGCCTTCGGACTGGAAGACTACGCGAAGGCGGACGATTTCGCCAACAGACTCGCCGCTATAGATTTTTCCTATAAAGACGTGGGGGGCCTACTAGACAAGATCGCGGAAAAGAGGCATAATTAGAAACGAGATTTTTGCGTCGCGCCTTCGAGGCTCGGTTCCCCCTTGCCAAGAGGGCGACGCCGAATTCTTTCGATGAGACAAGCGTATTCGCGTTGAATACGAGTCGTTTTCGAAAGGTTTGGTCGACGCCGGAATTCCTTAGTTTGAGGTTTCGTCGTTGCGATCTTTGACAAGATTTATTTGACAAGATTTACAAGACGACCGATAGAAAGCGCTAGACAATTTTGCGTTTTTTGGAATTCCGCTCAAACGCCGAGGAAAGACTCGTTGAGTTTTAGTTCGGGATTTGTTCGTCGTAGGTTCGAGCGTTCCTTTTCCGTCGGCGTTTA
>JAZUGM010000037.1:0-6125 GCA_045641205.1 Thermoguttaceae bacterium | reverse complement strand
CGGTTAGTTGGATCAAGACTCCGCATAAAAATCGACGAGGCGGAACACCCGCGTCGTAAGACGGGGGCGTGGAAGCCGCCGGTTATATATCGGCGGATGGCGTCGGTTCGCTAAACGTTGGTCGCGCGACGATGGAAAATAAAAAACGTTTCAACGACGCGATAAAAACGCGACGATCAGTTATTACGACGTTCGTTTAAAATCGAAGTTTTTGGGTTATGAAGGCGTGCGCCGGTATGTAATCGGCGGGTTCCACGCCCGCCTATCGGCGGGGGTTCGCTCCAAACTTTATCGTAAGCGTTCACGGAAAAACGTCGCGTAGGAATCGCCGCTATTCCGACGTTTCTACAAAAGCGGCGGCGTCGACGTAATAAAACGTCGCCGCCGCCGTAAGACGATCAGTTATTGGAACGGATCGCGCGTTATTTCATCTCGTCGACAATATCGGAGAGGTCGTCGACGTTCGTAATATTCGCGCGGACGACGTTTCCTTCT
This sequence comes from Thermoguttaceae bacterium, assembly GCA_045641205.1. Lineage (GTDB taxonomy): Bacteria > Planctomycetota > Planctomycetia > Pirellulales > Thermoguttaceae > RUG369. Next base: position 5,630 of record JAZUGM010000037.1, on the reverse strand, counting down.
TTGTCGATAAGAACGATCCAAGGAGCGGTCTGAATTCCCAAGGCGACGGCGGGGGCTCCGTCGAACCCGGCGGGATCGCAGACGTTTTTCCACGGCAGACCTTGGAAAATCTGTTGATAGTACTGTTGCGCGTTTTCAGGATCGGGCGCCGTGTCGACGTTCAAACCGACGACGTTGACTTTCGTCGCGAGTCTTTTCATCGTATTCACGCTTTCTTGATCCCAGCTTCCCCAGCAGAAGACGACGGTCGGCTTGCCGACGAGCGCTTCTAAGTCGCAGACTCCTCCTCCGAAATATTTCATTGCGGGCAAGGACGGCTTTCCGCCTTCCGATTGAATTCTTGCGATCGCGCCTTGGGCTCTCTTTCCGACGGTTGATTCGGCAAAGTTTTGAGCGACTTGTCGATAGTACGACAAGGCGGCTTCATTGTCCATCATAAACTCTTGATCGAGCGCCAAATTCATCGCGGCTTCCGCGCCCGCATCGGTCGACGCAAATTCTTCGACGAACGCCGTCAATTCTTCCGAATATTTCTCCTGCGCCTTATTCAAATCGGCGGGCTTCGGCTGAGGTTGCGCTTGCGCGACGGCGTAGAAATCGGCGGTAATTTGTCGATGACGAATGCGCGCTTTCAAACCGACGCTAATCGAATCGTTGTATTTTTCCGCGAGTTCTTGTAATTTTTGGGCGCCGTTCGGGTACATGCCCGACTGAACGCCGTTAAACACGGCGTCGACCGCTTGCGAGATCATATCTTCGCGAGTTTGCGGATTACTTTCCGCGACGTTGAGTATTAAGTCGACCGTTTGATCGCACAAGGCGGGGTATTCTTGGGGCGAGGCGGCTTCCAACTTTTGGAACGCTTCCGTAAGCGCGGCGCCAATTTCTCCGACTTGATTTGCGCCGTCTACGTCGACGGCGCTAGCGGCTCCTGCGGCGGGGAAGAAAATCGAGGAAGCGGAGACCGCGCCCGTCGCTTGTCCAAAAGGTTCGCCCGAGGGAAGACCGACGATTTTCCACGCGTCGCCAATTTTGACGAGGTCGCCGACGTAAATTTGTTGACTTTGAGTCGCGTCGTCCGCTTTCATCACGACAACGGCGGAATTATAGTAGACGGTCAGGTCTTCGCCGACCCCTTCGCCTTCGGGAATCGTCCCCGGAGCGGAGGTGTTGAAGGCGCCCCAACGAACGTCTTCGGGCAAGGCGAGCGTTTGAGCCAACTTTGCAAAATCGTCGGCGTTGACTTCTTGCGCTTTCTTCTGAATTTCGTCGGCGACGGCGCCGGAAAGTTTCAACGACGCGAGATCGTTTTCGGATAACGCGACGCGTTGATAACGCGCGAAGTCGTTGTTAGCAAGCGCGGCGACGATTTCTTTCGTCGCTTCTTCGGGCGAAATAACGAGCCATTTAGCGATCGTTTTTTTATCGGCGCCGAAAGCTCCGCGCTTGGAGCCTCCGACGTTCAGCCAGCGCGCCTCTTTGCCTAAGACGTCGCGATAAACTTCTTGACCGTCTTTATAGAATCGAATCTGTTCGACCGTCGCCCTGGTTTCTTTTCCGGCGGACGCTTTAATTTGCGCGCACCAAACTCTGAGAAGAGTCGTTCCGTCCGGTTTGTACAACGCGACGCCCTGATAGCCGGGGTCTTTGAACGCCTTGACTTTGCAATTTGGTTTTTCGTCGTCGGAAGGATAGTCGACGTCGACGTCGGCTTGCGTAGGAACGCGCGACAACATCTGATCCCTATTTTGCGCAAAAACCGTCGTGCCGACGAAAATTAAGCAAATCGTCAACGCGAGTCGACTAGCGCGTCCAATACGTTTATAGAAACGATGATCCTTGTGCATCAATCCGAGTCCCTTTTGTTGCGCCGAAAAAAAATCGGCGTCGTTTGCGTCCGATTCCGACGTCGGAACGTTGAAATCAAGACTGCGATTCTTAATACAAACGACGTTCGGTCTGCGTGTTTTGCAACATACAAACCGAACTCTCGCGCTATTATCGCAAATTTTGAAAATTGACGCTATACCATTTTTAACGAACGCATTGATTTTAACGAACGGGACGCGACATACCGAATGAACGAACATTCGCGTTTTCTTGAGTCGGACGTTCGACGACCCCTTGCGGCGCTTGGACGTTCGCGTTGTTTTGGCGCGCTCGCGCGACTTGCGGGGCGTTTTGCATCGGAACCGCTTGACGATTCAGTCCTTGCGTAGCCGCTTGACGGAACGCGCCGACTTTTTGTTCGTAACTTACGGAACGGAGCGGCGAACGTTGGGGACTCGTTTGAGTCGCTTGCAACGGGAGCGCCACTTCGCTACGCACGGGCAAGTTGGGATTGACGCTTTTTTGAACGCCGAAATTTTTGGCTCCGTTGAAAATCGGCGCGTTTTGCGCGTAGGCGTCGTAAGCGCCGACCGAGTAACTGTCGTTGTAGCTTCCTTGATTCGCCGGTTGCGGAATCGCGTTGGAGCCGCACGGACTGCAAGATTCATACGAACCGCAAGAACCGCCGTATGTTCCGCCGCAAGAATAATCGCAATTATCGTTGCAACCTCCTTGATAATTTCCGCAAATGTCGCAAGGATTACAGTTCGATTTGGGAGGTCGCGGGGCGCAACCGCAGTCGGGGAAGACTCCGTCGGTGAATCCGCAACAAATCCAACGGAACGGCGCGGTTACGACGCTACACACGCCGTTGAAAAGCGCCGGAATACTAAAGCAGTCGCAAGGATTGCAACAACCGTAGTCGCCGTAGCAATCCGCGTAACAACCGACGTCGCAAGTAGCGTCGCAGGTCGGATAACTTTCGCAGGAGGGCGCGCAGGCTTGAACCGACGTCTCGCAAGCCGGAGCGCAAGCTCCGTATTGAGCGAATGTTTGGTTTGCGAAGAACAGAAGCGCCGTCGCGGTAAGTAAGACGGAATTAATTTTCCAACAACCTTTCATTTTGACCTCGCAACAATGAAATAAGGGTTCCTGTCGTCGATTTGTTCCTTTCGCGAAAACGCGATCAAGAACATAGCGAACTATGGGGGGAATAACGACGTTTCTTTCGTCGCGTCGTTTGGGTTTTTTTAGCTGTACGAACGATCAGAATCTTTCGAATCTCAACGTCTCGTACTTCCATTATCGTCTAACGACGGCGTTATATTTAGAAAAAAAGAAATAATTAGATTATGCGTTAAAACCTGCACAGATTACTTGTTTTGTAATAAAATTCTTTTCAAGGTCTTTTTTTGGAAAAAACGTTTTAGGAGCTTGAAAGTCGCGTCGTCTTCCCTTATCATTACTATTGCGTCGTTCGTTCGACGCTTGGACGACCAGCGGAGAGACAATATTAAGAGGACGGTTGTTTGACGGCTTTTTTATTGACTGTTTTGTTATGGGGTTGCAACGTCGACGACTGTCTTAATTCGAGCGACGCTTGGTTGGTCTCTTACGACGGCTCGTCTTTTTCTTTTCCTAGCGACGTCGAGGACGTCGGCGCGATCGTTTCGGCGGACGAGCGAGAAATTGTCGCGGAAGATCGACGTTTAGGCGTCGTTTCAAAGTATCCTCGCGCGCAAAAACGCGCGATCGTTTTTTTGCCGCCCCTTGATTTTGAATCGCAAAAACGTTTTTGCGAAGAGGCGCTTACAAATTCGTCTCGATTCGGTCGAATTTGGTTGACGAACGGGGACGAATTTTCCGGGCGTTTCGTTCGTTGCGACCGTCGTTTTGTTTATTTTGTCGCTTTTGAAGTCGAATTGAAGATACCTAGGGGACGCGTAATCGCGGTAAGTTGGAAGCCGGAGACGTCGGCGCCTTGATGCGATTGGTTCCCGATATTACAACGCGGAGGTTCGCTTGAATTCTTTATTCTCTGATCCGGCCGTAATTTTGCTTGTTAGTTTGGTCGTAGTCGTCGGCTCGATTATTTTTCTGCGCGTCGGCGCTTTTATCGCGCTTTTGGCGGGCGCGTTGACGGTAAGTTTTTGGACGTCGGCTCTTTCCGAATCGAACGAGAGTTGGGTTTTGTGCGTTTCGCGCGTTGGCGAGGCGCTTGGAACGACCGCCGGAAAGATCGGAATGTTGATCGTCTTCGGCACGATTATTGGGAAATGTATGACGGACGCCGGTTCCGCCGACCGAATCGCGTTGGGCTGTCGTCGTCTCTTTGGCGAAAAGCGCGTCTCTGCGGCGCTTGCGGGCGGAGCGTTTGTTTTGTCGATACCCGTCTTTTACGACGCGACGTTTTATCTTTTGTTGCCCCTTGCGAAGTCGGTGTATCGTTCTTTGCGTAAGAATTACGTTCTATACTTGCTTGCGGTCGGACTTGGCGCGACGATTTCTCATACGATTATTCCGCCGACGCCCGGTCCTATCGCCGTCGCTCAAACGCTCGGAACGCCTCTTTCGACGTCGCTGGGAATCGGTTTAGCCGTCGGCATTTGTCTTTTTCCCGTCGCGCTCGGCTTGGCTTGGCTTTTGAACAAAATCTTGCCGAATCCGAAAATCGATCCGATTATTCTCGACGAAATAGGATTGGACAAGTCGAACGACGAGGCGAATAAAACCGACGATTTAACGCGTGCGACCGTCGACGATTTGCCGCCGTTATGGTTGGCGCTGACGCCGATCGTTCTGCCCGTCGCGTTGATTTCTTTCGCGTCGATCGTCAAGGCGTCGGGCGCGTTTGCCGATTCGCCCGACGCTCTTGCGCATAGAATTATCGAATTTCTCGGCGACTCGACCGTCGCGCTTGGACTGGCGTCGATCGTCGCGTGTTTGACGACGCTTTTTTCGCGCAAACGCCGCTGTAATCGTTCTATGTTGGAATCGAAACTTAACGCGGCGATTACGACGGCGGGCGCGATCGTACTGATTACGGCGGCGGGCGGCGCCTACGGAACGACGTTGCGCGAATCGGGAATCGGCGAGCGGATTCAAGAATTATTTGCGTCTTGCGGCGGCTTGGGGGGCGCGACGGCTTTGACGCTCGCGTTTTTATCGACGGCTCTGTTAAAATCGGCGCAAGGCTCCAGCACGACCGCGATGATCACCGCCGCGTCGATTTTTGCGTCGATGAACCTTACAAGCGAGTCGTTAGGTTGCAATATCGGATACCTTGGCGCGACGATCGGCGTCGGGTCTTCAGTCGCAAGTTGGATGAACGACAGCGGCTTTTGTCTCTTTTCGCGTAGTTCGGGTATTTCCGAAGTCGACTGCTTGAAGACGTGGACGCTTGGCACGGGATTATTAGGCGTCGCGGGATTTGTTGTCGTTTTAGCGCTGAGTAGACTGTTTGCCTTGATTTAACGGGAAAGTAGGCGTTCACGGAAAGGCGTCGGGGGCGAACCGGCGCGTAAGCGCCGCGCGATAAGCGGCCCGTCGCGACGGGCGGATCGGCGCCGCCGAAAACACGTCCCTTATCAAAGCGGAATTATCCGACAAACCCAAAAAATCCCGTTTACGGAGAACCGAGTTTATCGGAAGAATTAGCGTTTGAAGGTTCTGCGAAAAACATACGAACGTTCAAACGACGCGTCGAATGTTAAAAATTAAACAATTTGTTTAGCGCAACGTCAAGCCAAACGCCGTCCGGTCCGCTAAAGAAGGGCCGCCTGGCGCGCGCCCCTCCCCGC
>JAZUGM010000036.1:0-4512 GCA_045641205.1 Thermoguttaceae bacterium | reverse complement strand
AAGCATCTGCGCGTGTTTGCGCAAGACGCCCTTGTCTTCGCCGACGTAATATCCGAAAACCGACTCGCCCCAATGGTGAGGAACGCCCATTCCGCCCCAATACGGCGCGTTCGGATCGTATTTAGCTTCCCGGTGTTCCTTGAGTATTTTCGAAATATCGTAAGGACCCGCCTCTCCGTGCCGACCGTTCCACAAGAAATAAAAGCACGCGACGAATTTATCGGGTCGAACGCCTCCGACGTCTTCATAGGTCGGCAGAGCGCGCCCCAAATCGTCCGTCGCGACCCATTGATCGCTTTGCGCAGGATTCCACGCTTGTTCTTGCGCAAACAAGAAGGTCGACGACGCAAACACCAAAAGGAAAGAACAGAAAAGACTCGACGTCGACAGGACGCGCGCGCGTCTCGCGTTCGAGTCGCCAAGCGACGTTGGATAATAATATTTCATTGCGCGCCTCGCAATAAACGTTCGAATCGTCGAACGTTCTAAAATAGGTTCGTTTAAAAAAATCAAGGCGCCGCAAATAGAAAGTTCAGCTAACGCGGCGCCGTAAAATTAAAGAACGGTTTTATTTGAACGCGAAGTCCGAGCGGATCCCGCGCTCTTCTTCGACGAATTATTCTTCGTCGACCGTCGGGAACGCGGAAATACGCAGACGCGCGGCGCCCATCGGGATCAGCTCGAGGTCTTGCAAAGGCTCGTCGGTCGCCGCCGGACTAAAGGGCACTGGCGCGCAAAGTCCGTATTCGTCGAGCTTCCAACTCGGGATTTTCTTGCCTTTCAGCGTAATTGAATAAGGCGTGGATTCGACCGTCCACGGGAAATTGTCTTTCGGCCATTCGCCCTTGTTCACTTGCAAATTTTCCAAGTCCAACTTGGACGGATCGAGCAAGCCGAAATTCCATTCGGAATCGGGCAAAATGTCGTAAGAGGGCCAATCTTCTTGCTTGGCGCTCGCTTGCCAGCCGGAATCGCCCATCGCGACTTTACGACCGTCTTTTTTGACGTAATTTTCTTTGATCTTCAGCGAATAGGTCAAAGGTCCGACGTCAATACTGACGCAATTCTTATTTTGCGCCCACTTGCGATAAGTCGCTTTTGCGGGGAACGTCGCGACTAACGCGTCGCCGTTCTTCCATTCGCGATTAACTTTGAGCCACGTTTGGGGCTTGGCGACGTCAAGTTCAAGTTGTTCGCCGTTGATCGCAAACGTCGCGTTTTCGCACCATTTCGGAACGCGGACGTAAAGCGGGAACGCGACGGGTTGCGCGCCTTCCGCAAGCGAAATCGTAAACGTCGCGCTTTCGTCGAACGGATAATTGGTCGTCTCGACGATTTTAACTTCAGTTCCTTCCCCTTCCCCGACTTTCGCCGTTACTTTGGAAGCGCCGTATAACGTCGCGGCAAGTCCGCCGTCGGGCGTCGCGGTCCACATATTTTCGATATAATAGGGCCAGCCGTGCGTGTGGTTGTGCTGACAGCAACGACTGCTAAACGGATTCATCGCCATAAAGGGACCGGCGTTGTCGATTCCCGGATGGTGATTTTTCGAATCGGAAATCGGCTGATTCGGGCAGGTGATGTAACGCAAAGCGCGGAAGTCGGGCATAACGGCGGCGGGCGCGGTGTTGAACGCGACGTCTTCGGCGTGGTCGACCCAGAACAGATCGCCGGTGATGCGGAAGAGGATCATATCGCTCGTCATTTGCTCAAAAATACCGCACGTTTCGACGCCTTGGCGCGGATCGATATAACCGACGCGCGAATTTTCGTCGCCGCCCCACATGCCGCCGGGAACTTGTCCGTAACAGGCGCGAATCAGCCAGAAATCGTTGTAAGTCGCTTGTTTGTCGGCGTCGTCTTTCGAGAGCATCCACCACGTGGCGGGCTGACGGAAACATTGCGCGATATTGACGTTGTGCCAGTTCGGCAACGTCGATTCTTGTTTCCAATTCGCCGTATTCGCGTTGATTTTTTTCGCGACGGCGATCAACGCGTCGTTCCCGGTGATATTGTAAAGCCAGAAGCAACTGTAAAGCAAGTCGCCCGCGCGGCTGTTTTCCCAATAAGTCTTGAGGAATTTCTCTTCTGGATACATCGCGATCCAGTCGAAATACTTCGACATAAATTCGATCACGCGCTCGTCGTTCGTATATTCGTAATACGACTGCATTAGGAACAAGACGAGCATATTCGGCCATAGGTCGCAACCTTTCGGACCGTCGGGATTTGCCGGACCGAAATATCCGTCGGGACGTTGGCTTTTAAAAATCGCCTCGATCCAAATTTGCGCTTCGGCGATCATTTTTTCGTCTTTGAGAAGATACGCCAAATCGACGTAACCGCGCAACCAGTAGGGCAATTCTTCCCAGCCGTATTTTCCGCCCTTTTGAAGCCAGGCGTTGTCGTCTTTTTCAAGCCACTTGCTCAATTCGCCAAGTTGCCCCGAAAGACCGTCGCGTTGCAATTCGAGATAACGCCCAAGCCAACCGTTCGCTTCGACGGCGCCAAGAGGCAGTTTTAAGAACGGCGAAGGCGTCAGCGGAGCGCGATTCGTCAAATAATGCGCGTTCGTCGCGCTTTCGTCGGGTCGGTCGACATAGGCGATTTCTTCGGCGCCAAACGCGCAAACGGACGCGAATACGCAAAGCGCCGCAGTTAAAAATTTAAACGTTTTCATTTTCATTTGGAGTCTTAAGTTAAAGCGTTAATAAACAAGTTGTTCGATCAATCGTTTAGTTGTTTTTCACGCGTTCGAGCAAGCGCGCGAACGCTTTTTTGTATTCTTCGCCGTTTTGATGACCAAGTTGCGTTTCGTGCAAGATCGTCTTCTTGTCGGTCGGCAAAACGTTGAACGCGGCGTAAACGGAACTAGGACTGCACGTGACGTCGATGAAGCCGACGGTAACTTCGATCGTCGCGTTCTTGATTTTGCGCGCGAAGTTTACGCCGTCAAGATAGCGAGACGCTTCCAGAACTTGGGCGTCGCCCTTGTAAAAATCGACGATGCGCGGCCAGCCGGGAGAACGGCCTTTGAGAAGACCCGAATGATCGCACAAAGCCGGAACGGACGAAAGAATCGCGCAAAAACGATCGCTAAGTCCGCCAAGAATCAACGCGGAAGCGCCGCCTTGGCTCGTGCCGTAATAGCCCATTCGGCTCGAATCGACGTAATCTTGTCCGGCAAGCGATTCGATCGCGCGATCGATTCCCAGATACGCGGGTCGGAAGAAATACTTCTCGCGGTCGGCGCCGTTCAAATAGCAATATCTCATACCCAGCTTGTCGTTGTATTCGTCGTAAATCTTCGTTCGTTCCTTTCCGTCCAGCGGGCATTCGTAGGGGAAGACGTTCATATTGAGAACGACGAATCCTTGATCGGCAAGCCAAGCCTCGGGACCGACGCCCGGTCCCGCGCCCGGCACGTTGACGAGCGTCGGATAGGGCGCCTCGCCTTTTTTGGGAACGCTAAGATACCCGTAAACGCGTTGATCGTTCACCGTCGCGAAACTGACCGAATAGACGTCGCGCGAATCGTTCGAAAGAGAATCGATTTTCGTTTGTTTCAAATCGAGCGGCAAAGCGCGGACTTCCGCCTTTCCTTTCGCCCAAAATTCGTCGAAATCTTCCGGCTCGGGCAGACCCGGCTCGATTTTTTCGGGGTCGAAAGCGACGCCCGCAAGTTGCGATTTGGACGTTTTGCCGTCGGTCGATTTCGCCGTCGACTGAATTTGTAAGAAGCCGGGGAAATCGAGCCCTACGGAAATCGAGACGGGATTCTCTTGCGCCAAATCGAACGAATAAGGCTCGCCGATTTGATCGCGTCCGTCGTTCGTCAGACGAACTGAAAGGGAGCCGGATTTGACGGCGGAATTGTCTTCCGCCAAAACGGAAATCGTAACGGCGGCTTTTTCGCCTACCGAATAACATTGCGACGCGTCGTCAAAAGCATATTGAATTCGCGCGATCTGAGCTTCTTGAGCGTAAGAAAACGCGGAAAGGACAGCGACAAACGCCAACGCGCGCAAAGTTGACGCTATATTTTTCTTCAACATAGAACGTCCTCACTGTAAATCGACAAAGTTTCCGAAAACGTTCCGAATTAAACGTTCGAAACGTTGATAAACCATTATTTTACGACTATTTCGACGAACGGAACGTCGACAAGGTAAAAACGCACAAAAAAATCCTCAAAGCGCGCGTTTGCACCCTTACGTTTATGTTCTTATCGATGCTCAAAAATAAATAGAAGCCGTTCGGCAGACGGAATTTCTCACATAATCTTGCAACAGACGGGGAAATTTTTTGTCGAAACGCTCTCTTTGAACTGTTGAGCCGTTTTACGTAACGGACGTATTTGAAACGTCGTTTTCCTTGCGCAAGATCGCAACGCCGTCGCGTAACCGACAATCCTACAGCGTTTTTGCAAATTCGTCGGTATTAGAACAAGACATACTCTTGTCAAACGCTAAATTCAGCTCTTCGTTGTTCTTTTTCTCTAGTTTTTCAACG
>JAZUGM010000035.1:0-3372 GCA_045641205.1 Thermoguttaceae bacterium | reverse complement strand
CGTTAAACAAGTCAAACGTCCCGCTAAATAAAAAATCGCGTCGTAATGAGTTCGCCAAAGAGTTCGCCCGCGAAGACTAACGGACTGCTGGGAAATTTCGTCTGGAAGTTTGCCGAAAGAATCAGCGCGCAGTTTATTTCGTTGATAGTCGCTATTCAACTTGCGCGTCTGCTCGATCCCGTCGACTTTGGCGCGATCGCAATGGTCGAGATATTCATCGCGCTTGCGAACGTCTTTGTCGTCGACGGGTTCGGAAGCGCGTTGATTCAAAAAAAAGACGCCGACGCGATCGATTTTTCGTCGGTTCTCTACGCTAATCTTATTTTTTCCGTCGCGATTTACGTCGCGCTTTTCTTCAGCGCGCCTTACGTCGCGAGTTTCTACGGGGAAGGTTACGAAGTCCTTACGCCCGTGTTGCGCGTTTTAGGGTTGCGCCTTATTTTAGCGGCAGTAAACTCGGTTCAACAGGCCTATGTTTCGCGCAAAATGATCTTTCGTAAGTTCTTTTGGGCGACGCTCATTGGAACGATCGTCTCCGCGATCGTCGGGCTGGCGATGGCTTATTCGGGTTACGGCGTTTGGGCTCTCGTCGGACAATATCTAACGAATACGACGGTCAACACGATCGTTCTAGCGATAACGCTAAAAAAGCGCCCTATTCTAGCGTTTTCGTGCGCGCGTCTGAAAAGTCTTCTCCAATTTGGAATAAAAATACTTAGTACGAATTTATTGATCGTAGGTTATATGCGCTTGCGCGCGTTGATTATTGGCAAGCTGTATTCTTCGGAAGACCTCGCTTTTTATCAACGAGGCGCTCAGTTTCCCGATTTGCTCGTCAACAACGTCAATTCGTCGTTAAGTTCGGTGCTTTTCCCTAAACTTTCGAATCTTCAAGACGATCTGTCCTCCGTTCGCGACGTTATGCAACGTTCGATTCGATTCAGTTCGTTCGTTCTTTTTCCGTTGTTGTTCTGCTTGTGCGTCGTAGCCCGACCTCTTGTCGAGCTTGTTTTGACGGAAAAATGGGCGCCCTGCGTTCCGTTGTTGCAGTTACTTTGCGTCAGCGAGATGTTTCGTCCCCTTCAAACGATCAACGTCCAAGCGATTAAAGCGCTCGGAAAAAGCGGCGTGGTCTTCGCGTTGGAAGTCGTCAAAAAAACGATCGAATTGATCTCGCTCTTGCTCGTTATGCGAATTAGCGTTTACGCGATCGTCGTCAATATGGCGGCGCTTTCGTTGTTTTTCACGTTCGTCAACGCGTATCCTAATCGACGCCTGCTTGGGTATTCGTATCTCGCGCAGATTCGCGACTTGTCGCCCGCGATCTTGAGATCGACCGCTATGGCGTGCGCGGTCGCGCTTCTGGGATTGGCGCCAATCTGCGCTTGGATTTTACTTCCTTTACAAGCGGTCGTCGGGTGCTTCTTCTATTTGGCGCTCGCCTACGCGACGAAAAGTAAAGAACTGCTTTTCGCACTCGATCATATGAAAAAATTGGCGAAACGGTAAAACGCCAAAATCGTTAAAACGTCCTTAGAATGAAGACAAGGAGACGACGATGAAAAAGCGACGATTTTTCATTGGATTTGTCGCGTTTGTCGCGTTAGGCGCGACGTCCCTTTTCGGCGCGGAACTCGGCGCCTCGGCGGATTCGAACGCGAATCGTCCGCAGAAAAAGCTAATCGAATTAGGCTGGGACATTCCGACGACGGAATATATTCGGAATCATTGGCAAGAAATGGAAGCGAATGCGCCCTTCGACGGAATTATGTACGATCTCGTCGCGGCGTCTTCGCAAGGCGCGAAACAAGCGAGTCAAAGTCTTTTCACCGCCGACGCTTGGGAACGCGATTCTTTTAAGAAATGCGTCGACGATCTCAATTCTTGCAATTTTCAGCGTTATTTCAACAATTTCATTCGAATCAATTTCTACCCGTCGCCTTTCGACTGGTCGGACGACGACGCGTGGAAAAACGTCTGCGACAAAGCCGCGATTTGCGCGTGGGTCGCGCGAGAAACGAAGGGCGATTTGTGCTTCGATTTCGAATCCTACGGGTCGGAAATGTTTCGTCATAATCCAGCGTCGGGACGAACTTTTGCGGAATCCAAAGCGCTTGCGCGACGTCGTGGCGCGGAATTTTGCAACGCGATCATTCAAGAGTATCCCGACGTCGTAATTCTTTGTCTCTGGATGAACTCGATCAATTTTTCCGCCGGACGCGCCTCCGATCCCGACGCGGCGTTGAACGCATCGAGCTACGGTCTTTTACCTTCGTTTATCGACGGTGTGCTCGACGCCTGCGCGCCTGAAACGACGTTTGTCGACGGCTGCGAACTTGGCTATTATATGAACGGCGCCGCGCAATACGACCGCGCCGCGTGCGAAATGCTCTTGTCGACGGGCGCGTGCGCTTCGCTTGTCTCGCCCGAAAATCGCAAGAAATATCGCACGCAAGTTCAGGCGGGCTTCGGATACTATCTCGATATGTATTCCAATCCCGAGGGCTCGCCGTTTTATCGTGGTCCGGAGCCGGGCGAAACGCGCTTTGACCGACTTGTCGCCAATTTAGAAGCCGCGTGGAACGCCGCCGACGAATACGTTTGGATTTATGGCGAACAGAAACGCTGGTGGGCGCCCGAAAACGCGCAATCCAGCGACGACTGGACGTCGTGGGAAGAAGCCCTGCCCGGTTTGACCGATTTTCTTTACCAACTTTCAGACCCGGAAGGCGCGACGAAGGCGATCAAAGAAAGATTCGATGCGACCGACGCGCCCAATTTGTTGACTCCGAACGATTCCAAAAGCTGGATCGAAAATCTCGGCTCGTGGCAAGACGAACGTTCGCACGGCGTATTCCTGAAGGAAGACGGCTTGCCCGCGCTGAAGGGAGTCGCCAACGCGTGCTATATCCTCCCGACTTCGGTCAAACCCGGCGAAAAATACTTTATCTCGGGCAAGATCAAGACGTCGGGCGAAATCAACGCGCATTTCACCGTTCGTTGGCAAAATAAAGAAGGCGCATGGACGGCGGAACCGCAAGACGTTCGTATCTTTGCGCGACAAGACGCTGAAAAAGATACGAACGGATTTCGCGAAGCGTTTGGCGTCGTCGTCGTTCCTCCTGACGCCTATAAATTAGTGATACTCTTTTCCGCCAACGGAGCCGCCGAAGACGCCGTAGCGGTCTTTGACGACCCGAAAGCCTATCAAATAAAATACGACGGCGCCAAGGAACGTTAAAACCGCGCGAGTTAGAACGTCGCGCCAAATCCGAGGGAACCCGTAAATCCGTTAGATTTCTCCGCAAGCTCGGTCCAGTCGTATCGAGCTTCAGGACGTATGAAAATATGTTCGGAAGGACGATAAACCAG
>JAZUGM010000034.1:0-3347 GCA_045641205.1 Thermoguttaceae bacterium | reverse complement strand
AGTTTAGGCGTTGTTTTTAAACGAGCGTTCTCGAATCGAACGTATCCGCGCATCGTTGCTGCGCGGCTTTCCATTGATACGCGGATTTGTTGAATTACCAAAAAGGCGTCGCGAACAGTAAAACGCTAATGCGCTGAAAGTTTTCTTACTTCGGCAAATCGTTGGAGGCGCCGTTTCACACGCCGACGACTCAGGCGTTCGCTATCGAAGCGGAACTGTAGCGCTTCATATCCGCGCATCGTTGATACGCGGCTTTCCATTAAAGCGCGACTTTTCGTGAACGGTAACGAAAAAACAGCGTGGAAACCTACGCTTCGAATGCTTCGCCCGGTTTGTGGTTTTAGCGGCTTCGATACGCGCTTTCCATAAACGGCGGATTGAATCAGGCGTCGTTTCGCCGTTTTGTGGATTTGTTACGCGCGTTTCGCGTCAACAACTTTTGAAAGTCAAAAAAAATGGACGTTAAAAAAATCGAAGAGGAATTGACTCGTCGCTTCTACGCGCCTCTGAAAGATTATTATCGTCGTCGCGTGATCTTTTGGGTCGACGAAAAGGGCGAATTCGCGACGCGCGTCGATTCTATTCGCCTTGAAAGCGTCAAACTTCTCAAAGTCTCGCGTAACAACTTGTTTTCCGTCAAAAAGACGTTGGCGCGCGACGACCTAACGAGCAATTTTTTAGTTTATCAGCCTTTTGGTTTCGTTGATCGCGAGGACGATTGGCTTCTCAATATCAAATTATGCGGGGAAGAATTTCGCGCCGATTTGATCTCCGTTTGGATCGAAGAAATAGGCTTGAACAACGATTTGCAGACGCACAAAGCGATCAAACAATTTCAGGCGTTTTTCGATTCTAAACAACGTCGAGACAAAATAGCGCAGATCGTCGCGCGCGAGCCGAACTTCAACGAGAAAAAACTTCGACTTGCGATTATGTCGGTTCTTGCGGAATCTGAGACGCCGACGCCCAACGGGGTGTTGCGCGCCCTGTTCAAGTCCGGCTTGGATCCCGAGACCAACGGCGTCTATCAAAAGTTTATGGAACGCGTCGAAGTCGCGTCCGTCTTTAAGCAGCTCGTCGGTTTAGAATACGGTTACGACGACGAGGAGCCGAATCTTGCTCAACTTGCGGTTCACGTTCTTACGAGCGCGTCGGCGTATGCGACGAATCTCGAGCTTTTCGACGGACTGGAGCGCTTTATATCGCGGTCGAACAAAGGCGCGCGCTGTTACAATTTCGTTTCGGAATGGACGAGCGCGCGCGACGAACTTGACGCGTTTGAGGAAGTCGCGCGCGCCGCGGAAGACGAAGCGCGTTTAAGGGCGCGTTTCGAACGGTTCGAGATCGAAACGTTGCGCGACGAGCCGTTTTTCCCTTGCGTCGACGAAATCGTTTTGCAAAAACTAATGAATCGAATCGTCGATCGATCGGCAAGTTCGGAGTTAATCGAATCGACCGTCGCCAAGCGTCGCGCGTCGATTTGGGGCGAGCTATGGTCGGATTTTTACGAGGGCTTGTCGGACGTCGCGAAAATTCTAGCGTTCGAGCGGAACCACGAGACCGGATTTCACGAGACGAACGCGACGGAACTTTGGAAGAAATACGAGAAAGATTATTTTCGTATGGATTCTTATTATCGCGGCTTTCGTCTGCGTTTTCAGCGCGTTTTGAAGAACGCGAACGT
The DNA here is from genome assembly GCA_045641205.1 of Thermoguttaceae bacterium. Taxonomy (GTDB): domain Bacteria; phylum Planctomycetota; class Planctomycetia; order Pirellulales; family Thermoguttaceae; genus RUG369. The sequence goes on along the minus strand of JAZUGM010000034.1, from coordinate 1,663 downwards.
CGAACTTGTCGATTGGTTCAAGCGGGTCGGGGATCGAGTCGAAGCTATTTATTCTTCGTTCCTCGAACGACTCGGCGAGAATTGGGGGAACGTCGCCTCGGAGGACCTTGCCAAGCGCGGATTCGTCGGGCTCTATCCTCAGACGTCCTTTTACGAGCGATTTGTTCGCCCCAGTTCCAAGCGTCTTTTCGTTGTGATTTCCGACGCGTTGCGCTATGAAGTCGGCGCGGAGCTTGCCGAACGACTCCGGCTTGAGAAACAAAGCAAAGTCGAATTGAAGAGCCAATGCGCTATTTTTCCAACGATCACGCCCTTCGGTATGGCGGCGTTGCTTCCCTATTCGAAATTAACGGTCAAAGAATCGTCCAAAGGAGGCGCTTTGACGGTTCTCGCCGACGGCAACCCGACCGACTCCGGTTCGCGCGACGCCGTTTTGAAACAAGCGCGCGCCAACAGCGTCGCGTTGCAGTATAAATCGCTCGTCGGCCTGAAAAGCGCGGAACAAAACGCGCTCGTCAAAGGAGCGGAGGTCGTTTATATTTACCACGACAAAATCGACGAACGCGCTCACGCGTCGGAAGACGAAGTTTTTTCCGCGTGCGAGGAGGCGATCAACGAACTTTGCGCGCTTGTCGGGCTGATTACGAAGAGCCTCAAAGGGACGCGCGTTTTGATCACGTCGGATCACGGGTTCCTCTATTCTTATCGCCCCTTGACCGAAGACGCGAAACTTTCGAATAGCGATTGGAAAGACGAAGCGGTCGAGTACGGCAGGCGCTACGCGATTTTGCGCAAGGGCGCCGCGCCGAAATCGATGTTGCCCGTGCGTTTTCTCGGGGGCGAAACGGAATTTGAGAGCTTTTCACCGCGCGGAACCGTTCGTATCCAAGGCAGCGGGGGCAGAACGAAATTCGTTCACGGGGGCGCCAGCTTGCAAGAAATGGTCGTTCCGATCGTCGATTACCAATATTTACGCTCGAACAGCAAAGCGTACTTGAACGGTCGTGAACGTTTCGACGTCAAGCCGACGACGATCGCTTTGCAATCGACAAAACGCAAGATTTGCAATTCGTCTTTCAAGTTGGATTTTTACCAAACGGAAGCGGTCGGCGACAAACGCGCGCAAGAGACTTATTTGCTCTATTTCGTCGACGCGAACGACGAAAAAATAAGCGACGTCGTTAAACTCGTCGCCGATAAGACGAACGTGGACGCAAGGGAGCGAACGTTTCGTTGCAAGTTCAATTTGAAGCAAACGTCGTATAATAACGCGAACGCTTATTATCTTGTGATCGTCGACGAACGGCGTCTGCAAGTTCCGCAACGAGAAGAATTTCAAATCGACTTGCCCTTCTCGAACGACGATCTCGGCTTTTTGGATTGACGACGAGGAAAAGAACTATGAACGACTCAAAAGAATTTACGGACGCGCGTGAAATCATAAAGGACAAGCTCCGTCGTTTCTTCGACGGAAAGATCGTTCGAAAAGACCTCACGAAACAGATCAAAGAGGGCGCGAACGTGCCCGTCTACGTCCTTGAGTATCTGCTAGGGCAATATTGTTCGTCGGACGACCCTGAAATTGTCGAAAGCGGCTTAGACAAAGTCAAACATATCCTAGCGAGTAATTACGTCCGTCCCGACGAAGCGCAACAGAAAATCT
>JAZUGM010000033.1:0-3173 GCA_045641205.1 Thermoguttaceae bacterium | reverse complement strand
ACCCAACCGAAAAAACAAAAGAAAAATAAAAAAATCCCCTTGCCAAGTCGTAAAGGTGGGTTATACTCTAGTCGTCGTTTGGAGGATACGCGAACGGTTAGCAACCTGACTCGAAATCAGGCGCCGGCTTGCCGGTTGAGGGTTCGAATCCCTTGTCCTCCGTTTGATTTTTTGAAGCTTCGTGTTAAAAGCGCGGAGCTTTTTTTGTTTTACAAACTTCGATTCGACCAATAACAAGATCGATCAATAACAAGAGCCGATGCGCGCGTCGTTGGATCGACGCGTAAAAAGAGAGACGCTTCGTAAAAGCGGGCTTTTAGTAATTTGAAGGTCCGACGATCGAATAACGATACGATCTCAATCTTGAACTCGAAGCGCTACTTTGCGTTCGATACGCGCCGTAACTCACTGCGGGCGTTGAATTGTCGTCGTTTTCGGCGCCGTCTTGCGCGCGATAGTCAAGAGTCGCGCTCGAATTTGTCGCTTGCGGTTCTCGCGTTTGCCGCGTCGGCTCGACCGAACTTACGACGGGCAACGCGACGCTTGCGCCCAGCGAATCCCAGAAGCGTTTGAAGCCGGTCGGATCGTTCGCGTCGTTTTCGGTCGAATTCTCAAGCGTCGCGTTTGCGCTTGACGCGGAATAATTAACGGCGTCGGAGTCGTTGCGCGAAGACTGCGCGAAATTGCTTGCGCTTAGCGCGGAATAACCGGCGCCGTCGTAACCGCCGTTCGAAGCCTGCGCGAAATTGCTCGCGTTTGACGCGAAATAATTGACGGCGCCGGAGTCGTTGCGCGCAGACTGCGCGTAATTGCTTGCGCTTGACGCGTCGCTCTTAGGCGCCGAGACGTCCAACGCGGCGTTTGGGGTCGTCCTTCCCACTTGCTCTTCGACTTCTTTGTTCAAAGCGCGCATTCCGTCGGCAAATCGCTGAAAAAGGGACGCGCTCTTCTCTTGCGCGCTTCCCGATTCCTCCGCCTTCTCCTCTTTGTCCGCCTCTTTGACGACTTCCGCCGCCGTCGTCGTGAACACGTGGGTCGTCAAATATTTTTTGAGCGAATCGATTTCGTCCTCCACCGTCTCGTTCTCGTTTGTTTTCTTCAACGTCGCGGAAATTTCGGCAAACTTTGCCTTCAGCTCCGAATCTGGAAAGGCGCTTTGAACCTCGGAAACGACGGCGACAAAAAACGCGCCGCTTTTCGACGAGTCGATAATTTCGCGCGTTTTATCGGAAGCAAGGACAAAGAAAAAAGTGATCGCCAAGCAGAGAACGACGCCCTTGCCAAGCCCTAAAAGAGCCCCCGCTTGACGATCAAACTCCTTAAGACCCGCAAGAGAAACCGCCGTCTTGAGAAATCGAGCCGCAAAACTAAGCGCTATAAACGAAACGACAAAAGCAACGAAAGCTCCGCAAGGCGTCTTCAAATTGTCCGAGACTGGAACCAACGGCGCAAAAACCGAATAATACCGCGCCGACACGATCAAACTAACGCCCCAAGCGGCAAGAGAGCCAAGTTGAGAGATAATTCCGCGCATACCGCCCCAGAACGTCGACAAAACGATAATAATCAACGCCGTAAGGTCGAAAGGATTCATCGCAGTCATCGTAAACACCCTTGATTCAAAAAACGCGCGGTACTAAAGCGCCAATTAATAGTAATATATCGTTTTGTCAAAAAGCGTCAATACGTGCGGCAATCGAGTATAAGCATTATTCCAATATTAGAAAGAATATCGTTCGTAACAAAGACAAACGCGGCGCCGGTATTGTAACAAACGCGGCTTTCTTGTATAATGCCGCAAAGTGTGATCGCAAAATCGCGACTATGCAGAATAGTCCTTTTTGCGCGCTAGGCGACGTTCCAAGGAGCAAACAAAGAGAAGAGCCGATGGCAGGTTATAGAACGCATTTGACGTGGAGCGCCGCCGCCGGAGTCGGTTTGGGCTTTTGCGCCAGATTTATTTACGGCGTTTCCCTTCCTCAGTCCGCTTTAGGCGGCGTTCTTTGCGCTTTGGGCGGCGTTCTACCCGACATTGACAGCGACAATAGCACGGCGTATCAGCGTTGTATGGGCACGATCGCCGGTTCCTTCGCGATCATTCTCGCAAGTCGACTCGGCGATTTCATTCGCGAGCCGGAAGCGGTAATTACCGTAAGCGCCCTCTTTTATTTTTTCATCTTCTACGGAATAGGCTCTGTCGTCAAAAAACTAACGGCGCATCGCGGTATGTGCCACAGCATACCTTTTGGAATAATAGCGGGCGAGATCATTTTTATTCTTTCATCCGGCGACACGCAGTTGCGTCTTTTCAAGTCGGGCGCAATTTTTCTCGGCGTTCTCGTTCATTTGACGCTTGACGAAATATATAGTTTGGAAGTCGGAGGAAAGAGCGGTCGACAAAAACGGTCTCTTGTTCGCGTGAAAAATTCTTTCGGCACGGGACTCAAATTGATCGATTACAAACATATGAAATCGACGATTTGCTTTTATGTCGCCGTCGTAATGCTGGGACAATGCGCGATGAACGTTCAACAAGTTCTCGCGCAAATTGGGGACGAAGACCAAGAGCAAATTCGAGGCAAAGCGGCGATCGATCGTGTTCGAACCGCTTATCCGACGCAGTACGATCTTTCCGTCGTTCAATGGATCGCCGAAAACGGCTTGATTCTTTCGCCTGGACAAGAAGACAATCGGAAATGGCAAGAATTACAAGACCTGTTGACGATCGGAAAAAAAGACGACAAAGAAGGCGCGTCGCAAGGAACGACGCAGACGTCAAACGGCGAATCTGATTTCGAAACGAACGCTGAAGACGTTCAAGTCTCGTTGCTCGACGTCGTAAATTGGAACAATCTAAAAAAAGACCGATCGAACGAAAATCTTGAAATAGAAGAATCGCCCCGGCGGACGCAAGACGACGACAAGCCGCGCGGCTCTTTCTTAGAGCGTTTTTGATTCGTTTTATCATAAAAGGCGCTTAACCGTCCACGGAAAACGCGCGCGGTAACCCGCCGCATTTAATGCGGCGGTTGGAATTACCCCAAAACCGACGACTTCAGAACAAAGTAACCGCATAATCTAAATTCGCGCTTTTCCTTCGGCGCTTTAAATTGAACGTACAATATTGCGGAGTCGCCTTGTTCTACCCCAACCGCCGAATTTCATTCGGCGGC
>JAZUGM010000032.1:0-13564 GCA_045641205.1 Thermoguttaceae bacterium | reverse complement strand
CGCGTCGCGTTTTTTGAACTTAACGTTCTTCTTTTGTTTAGTCTTTCTCTTCGATTTTCGCGATAATTTCTTGTAAAACGCGGTCGATTTCGGCGTTTAACGACGCGCGTTCCTCTTCGTACAGCCTAATCAAATCGATCGGGTCGAGAATCTCTTTCTCCTCGTTTGGATACCCGCATTGATCGAAATTATAGCCAAGTTCTTCGGTAATTTCCCGATAGGAGAACTTTTTCGCCTTGGGGATTCCGTCGACGACCAGCTCTTTGCGGTCTTTCCACCAATCGAGGACGGGCTGAAAATGTTCGGGTCTAATCGGCTTCGTTTTGGAGAAATGCTTGTAGCCTTCCGGCATATCGAGTCGATAAAACCAAGTCTCCTCCGTTTTACCCGTCTTGTCAAAAAACAAAATATTCGTCGTGATCGACGTGTAAGGCGCGAAGACGCTGCCGGGTAAACGAATAATCGTGTGTAAATTGAATTCGGTCAGCAGTTTTTTCTTAATGTTGACTTTGACGTTTTCGACGCCAAACAGGAACCCGTCGGGCAAAATAATCGCGGCTCGTCCGTTTTGTTTGAGTCGAAACATCACGACCGACATAAACAAGTCGGCGGTTTCCGAATTCGCCAGATCGGCTGGAAAATTGCTTTTGATTCCTTCCGTTTCTGAGCCTCCGTAGGGCGGATTCATTAAAATAACGTCGGTTTTGTCGTCTTCGGTATAATCGAGCGCTTTCCTTGCCAAAGCGTTTGCTCTCGCGACGTTCGGAACGTCGGCGTCGTGAAGCAAAAGGTTTGTGACACACAAAATATAGGGGAACGGCTTCTTTTCGACGCCGTAAATCGAAACCGCCCAAGCGTCGCGGTCTGCGGTCGTTTTGATTTGCGGTTCCAATTCTTTAAGCCAACTTGTGATAAACCCTCCGGTTCCGCAGGCGTAATCGGCCATCGTTTCTCCGATTTTCGGGCGAACGAGTCGCGCCATAAAATCGGTGACGGCGCGCGGCGTGTAGAATTCGCCCGCCGAGCCCGCGCTCTGGAGTTCTTTCAAGATCGATTCGTAGACTTCGCTAAAAGCGCGGCTTTCTTCGTAGTCGTCGAACGAAACGGAATCGACCAAATTAATGACTTCGCGCAATAAAACGCCGTTCTTCATATAGTTGTTGACGTCGGAAAAGACGGTCTTAACGATCGCTTGTCGAGGCGGCGTCAGCATATTGACGGACAATTCCTTGAGCGTCGGAAACAGCTTCGTATTGACAAAATCAAGCAACTTGTCCCCGGTGAGCGCCTTGCCCGAGCCGTCGTCCGCCGCCCACGCGTTCCAACGACACTCGTCGGGTATGATCGAACGATAACTATCGTCTTCAAGTTCCCACTGCTCTTCTTTAGCGGCGTAAACCTTAAGAAAAAGCAGCCACGCGATCTGTTCGACCCGTTGCGCGTCGCCGTTTATGCCCGGATCCATTCGCATAATATCGCGAAACGACTTGACAAAACCCGAAAGGGAACTCATACGCTCTCGCCTCCTTCGACGTAAATCGCACGTCGTAGCTCTTGAACCGCGTTCATATACGCGTCTTTACCCCCAAATTTCTTGATTATCTTCACCATGCCGCCAAATCGTTGGAACGGTTCGAGCGTCAACGCCCTGACGTCTTCAATTTCGGCGATTCCTTGATCGGCGTACAAATCAAGCAAAGTCGACAACACTTCTCGCGCGGGTTCGACGAATTTCTGGAAGAAATCTCTTTTTCTGACGTTTTCGGCGCGCTTACTTCGCGGCGTCGTCGGAACGTCGAAAGCGACGAAACATAAAAAATCGAAGTCGTCGACCTCGCTCATTCCTTGTTTTTCTTTGAGTTCGTCGAGTTTAATATTCCGTTGCTTGAGTAATTCGGCGATTTTTTCCTTCTTGCGATCGCACTGAACAAACTCTTCAAGCGAAGCAAATTCGCCGCGCAAACTCGCGCGCGTATAGTCGATTAGGTTTTCGACGCGCAATAAATTCCCGTCGACGTCGTATACGCCGACGACGTCGTTGATCACATAGACCCCGCAACCTTCGGGCGCGACGATCGGGATTTTGCGCCGTTTGTCGTCGTCTCCTTCGTCTTCTCCGTCGGAATCGTTCTCTTTTTTTCCGCCTTTCTTTCCCCCTTCGTGATCGAACCCTTCGACGATTTGGACGTCTCCGTCCCATTCGGGATCGGCGAAGAGTCTCGAGACGTTTCGAAAATCCATCACGGCGAAGGAAGTCTTCCCTTCTTTCTCGCGCAGTCGCGTCCCTCGCCCCAGAATCTGCTTAAATTCGGAAATCGACGAGATATTTTCGTCGATTACGATCAACTTCGTCATTTTGCAGTCGACTCCGGTCGAGAGCAATTTGGAGGTCGTGGCGATCACGGGAAATTTTTGCGAGACGGAAACGAAATAATCCAATTTGCTCTTGCCGTATTCGTCGCTACCCGTAATTCTAACGACGTAATCGGGATTCTCTTTGACTCTTTCGGAATTCAATTCGACTAGTTTGTCGCGCATACGCAAGGCGGCGGCTTCGTCGGCGCAAAAGACGATCGTTCTCGCGTAAGGGTCGGTCGTTTTCAAATAGTCGGTTATATGTCGCGCAACTTCGCGAATTCGATCTTCGATAATTATTTTATAATCGTATTCGTTATTATAATAGACGCGGTCTTCAATAGGGTTTCCGTCGACGTCGAGTTGTCCGGCGCAGGGGCGCCATCCGTCGGAAATATTCAAAGTAACGTTATGAACGCGAAAGGGCGCTAGGAACCCGTCTTCAATTCCTTGACGCAAACTATACGTATAGACGGGCTCGCCGAAATAATCGACGTTGGAAACTTCCTTCGTCTCCTTGGGCGTCGCGGTCATGCCTAGTTGAGTCGCGCTTTCAAAATATTCAAGTATTTTGCGCCAAGAACTGTTTCGCTTCGCGGAACCGCGATGACATTCGTCGACGATTATGAAATCGAAGAAATTCGGCTTGAACAGTCCTTTAAGACGCGAAAGAACCGCGTCTCCTTCCGTTTCTTCGTCCGACGCGTCTTTTTCGTCGTCGTATGATTTGCCCGCAAGTTGTTGATAAAGCGCGAAATAAACTTCGTAAGCGGTAACCGTTTCCGGCTTGTCGCGCGAATAATCGATCTTGTGAATCGTTTTGTCAAGGGGCGAAAAATCTTGTTGAATCGATTGATCGACGAGTATGTTTCGATCGGCAAGGTAAAGTATTTTGCGTTTCAAGTCGCTTTTGAGAAGACGCCATACGATTTGAAAAGCGGTATAAGTCTTGCCCGTCCCGGTCGCCATCACGAGCAAAAGACGATCTCGTCCGCGCGCGATCGCATCGAGCGTTTTGTTGATCGCGACGCGCTGATAGTATCGTGGCGAAGGGTAATTTTGCGCCGAATAATAAGGCTGTCGGACGATCTTCTCTTGATTCCGCTCTTGAATAGGATCGGACGCCGGTCTCGCGGCGCGTATTCTGGCGCGAAGTTCCTCGGGCGTCGGAAATTCGTCGAGCGCGAGGTCGCGTTCGCGTCCCGTTAAAAAATCGTGTTCGCGGAACCCTTCGCCGTTGGAAGCGTAAGCGAAAGGAACGTCAAGCGCCTTCGCGTAATCGATCGCTTGCTGGAGTCCGGCGCTTAATGCGTGTTTAAAATCTTTCGCTTCGACGACGGCGACGGGGTAATTTTCGCGCAACGAAAGCAGGTAATCGACGCGCTTAGGAACGGCGCGACGCGCTTGATTTCCGTTCAGAATGATTCTACCGTCGGTAAACTGAACTTTCGCTTCCATTTTGACGCCGACCGACGGCCACTTGCGCTCGATCGCGGGCGTAATATAGACGCGCTTGACGTCTTCTTCGCTCATTTCACGCTTGTCGTATCGCTCGTTCATTTCTTACCTGTCGCGTTGTTGGGGCGTCCTTGAAAAACGTCGTCGTTCCGACCGCAGACGACGCCTAACTATTATAACAGAAAAAGCGAACGTCTGCAAAGAAATTCGTTTTTTCTTGACGACGGCGACGCAAGCCTTTATATTCCGCGACCGTTCGCAGAATTTCACGTCGAGTTTTACCGCTTGTAGTTACTGAAAAACGACGCGCGCAGATTCTTTTGAACAAAGCGCAAAACGCAAGAAAGCCGTCCGCCGCTTACGCGACGAACTTTTTAGGAGCGCGCTATTCAAACAAATATCCGGCGTATCCGACGACGCGTTCTTTGTCGCCGCTTGAGTCTCCGCTCGTCGCGTATCCGACGCGAATCGCGCGTTTAAATTCTCCTCGCGCTTTCAACGCGGTCAAAGCGAAATACGCGGGTAAGACTCCGCACATCGAGATTCCTTCGCGCATAACGACGTCAAACAACGCGTCGGCGTCGGTCGTTTCGATCGCGTCGGTCGCTTTTTTGTCGATTTCACGAGTCGCGGCGTCGCTTGCGTAATGATTCATATCGCTTGAAATCAACAATAGCGGCTTTTCGCGTTTCTCGTCTTCCCACGCGTCCAACATTTGCGCGAATTTCGAAGCGAGTTCCCGCAATTCGCCGCGCGAGGCGCGTCCGATTAAGACGCCGACGACTTTGGCGCCCGGTAAGAAACGAGCGATTAATGGGAGTTGAACTTCGATCGAATGCTCCGATCGGTGCGCGACTACGTCCTTTTTGAATTCGGGAATCGCCGAAGTCAAACGCTCGACAAATTCTAAATCGTTTGCGACTTGACCCGCGCCAAAATCCCAAACTCCGCAGGGCATAACCGCCAAATTAGCGCCCTCGCGTCGATGTTTGGGCGCCAAAACGACGACGGTTTTCGGCGCCTCGATTCGATTTAACGTCTCCGAAGCGAGACGCCCCGAATAAATCCAACCGGCGTGAGGAACCAGCGCGCCCGATACGCGCTTTTTTCCCTCGAAGGGCGCGAAAGTCGATTCGAAGGACGCTATCAACGATTCCTGACTCTTGCGGCTCTTGGGATAAAACATATCGGCGACGGCGGGTCGACGCGTTTCAGTCGATCTATCGACCGGCGCCTCCTTTTGGCGCGCGTTCGTGTTCGGCGCGTTCCACTGAAAAAGACCGGGCGCAAAAGAAAAGACGGGACGCGCGTTCCCCGCGCGCTCCAACGCTTGACGATCGGCGATCAACTTCGCCAACTCGGGATTCTTACTCGCCCAATAGACGAACGGCTTTTTGTAGGAAACGCCCTCGAAAGCGAATAACCTGACGTCGCGCGCCTTCCACGACCCGCGCGCCAGTCCGGCTTTGTCGCATACGCCTTCCAAGAATCGATCGACGTCCCAGCCCATTTCCGTCGCGACGCTCGGCAACAACAGACCGCGACGTCCGCGCCCTTGAATTTGAATTCCGTCTCGTCCGACGACGATCGCGTCGCGTCGCGCTTCGCCTTCTTCTTCGATCTCGCGCATCGCTCCTAACGCCCAAACCTCCATATCGAGATCGTAAAACTCGCTAGGCGCAATCGGCGGAAAACGCGGGTCTTCCTTTGCGGCGGAAACCGCCGAATGATCCAACGCTTCGGCAAGTCGCGAACCTTCGCGCATATATCCCATGCACGAACGGAGCGCGCCGCGCTTTTTGAAGCTGACGAAAGCGCCTAAAACAAGCGCTTCCCCCAACTCCCCCAGCGCCGTCGGATTCGGTCGAATCGTTTGCGCTACGACCGACGCGACGCGATCGCGCGCCCAAAAAAATAAACGTTCCATCGCTTCGGTTGAAAAATTAGGCTTGGGAACCGAAGATTCTTCTTTAGTCGATAATTGCGTCGCCATTTTCTTTTCCTAATCGTCAAAAAAAACAAAAAAATGAAGAAACGTCCGCTCGTCGTCGTTTTTATGTCCGCGACGTCTTGATTTTATTGTACCTCAAAAAAAAGTTTTGTTGAGAGTTTCCCTGAAACAAGGGCAAAAAGAAGATTTTCTCGAATCGACAAACAAACGAGAAACCGATATTCCAAGAAAGTCGGAAAATTTTTCAAATTTGTCTTGCGACGAACTTAAAAAAAAGCTACCGTTGCTATCGGCTTTGACGAACAAACGCGCGGATCAAAGCCCAAGGACGCCAAAACAAAAAGGACGCCAAAACAAAAAACCCGTTGCGGCGTCGCAAAATCGATTGGAACCGAATCCCCGCAACTAAAAAGCTTGCATTCCGATTGGGTGACGACCAATTAGGGACTCGAGGCGATTTTACGCTCCGCAACGGGCTGGCGTGCAAAAAACGGCGTTACGCCGCAGGAAAAACGTGCGCTTCCTAAAATCGCGATACTCGAGGGGGTACGGCGCGCACGGCGCCCCTCATAATCGCGACAATGCTAAATTCTACGCCTATAATCTTAACAAAATAACTCGGATTTGCAAGGACGGAAAAAAAATTTTTAAAGTTTTGAAGTCGTTTGGTCGACAGCGCCCAATCGACTTTCGTCCCGCCCCCTCTAATACGCTCAAAAGAGGTCGGAACATTGGACAAAAACTACAAAAATTTCCTCAAGATCCGACTTCGATATTATAATCTCTCTTCAATTCCTCGTCAAACAAAATATCGCTAAAAATTCAAAAATCTACCAAATCGCTATAATTCATACGGAACATATTCGGAACTTGTCTCTATGATTTTTTGTCGATCGATCAGCTTTTTTCCAGAACGTCTTGATTTCGCTCATAGAATTGGGCTAGACTCGACCGGTTATTAAAGTTAGACTCTACCGCGTTGGGCGTCGGTTTATTGAATCGCGCCGATCTTTCAGTAGAAACGTTGAGATTCGGCGCGTTCCAACGCGCCCCTTAAACACCACACGGAGCTGGAAATGAAAACACATCGCAACGACGACGCGCGCAAGTCGTTCTCGTTGGCGCTAACGTTAGCCGCGACGATCGGCGCGTCGATATTTGCGGACGGTTCAATCTTCGCGCAAACGCGTCAACGTCCGACAAGCGCGCCCGTGAAACGCCAGGCGCCGCAAGCCGATCCAAACGCGGCGTCGCAACCAAAGACGACCGGCGACGCGCCTCAATTCACCCCGGAAGAAGAAACAAAATATAACGAAGCGTTGGAATGTTTCAATCGTCAAGACGTCGGAGGCGCGTTGAAAGCCTTGCAAGAATTGACGGCGAACAATCCTGCGGCGCGTCCCCCGCGGCTTATTATGGCGCGTTGGTTTATGGAACTGAAAAACGTTCAGGCGATGCGCGCTTCGTTTGAATTGGCGACGGAAGAGAGCCCGGAAGATCCCGAGGCGTATTACTGTCTGGCGGAAACGGCGTTGAGCGACGGCGAATTGACGGCGACGGAGTTGCTTGTGCGCAAAGGGGACGAACTACTCGCAAAATATAACGCCAATCCGACGCGTAAAAAGAGTATGATCGAATTGTCCTATAAACTCAAGCTCGCATACGCCGATTCGAGAAAACGCTGGCCTGAAGCGCAAGAAGCGATTTTGGGATTAATCAAACTAAACGGGGAAACGGCGGAACTTGACCGCGCCTACGCTCGAGTGTTGTTCCAGCAAGAACAAGACGACAAAGCGCGCGAAACGTTCCAACGAGCCGACAAAATCGCCAAAGGAGAAGGCTTGCCTGCGGAAGCGGCGATGGCGCAGCTTTACGCTTCGCGCGGAGACGCCGCAAACGCCAAGCGTAGTTTGGACGCGGCGTTGAAATCTTATCCGACTTCGACGCCCGTGTTGTTATTGTCGATCGCCGACGCGTTGGGCGAAGGCAACCTAGACGCCGCGTGGAGTCTTGTTCAAAAGCTCTATCAGACGGACAAAGGCGTCGACGTTTTGAAGACTTACGGAAAAGTCGCGCTCTTCCGTTCGGATTACGTCAAAGCGGAAGCGGCGTTCCAAGAGGCGGTTCGTCAAAGTCCGCTCGACGCCGAAGCGACAAGCGGACTCGCGCTCGCGCTTTGCGAACAAGAAGACAAAGAAAAACGCAATCGCGCCGTTCAATACGCGGCGGGCAATCTTCAAAAACAAGCGCGTAATCGCGACTTTTTAGCGACGTTCGGCTGGACTTTATACAAAGCGGGTCAACTTGAAGACGCGATGAAAGTATTGCAACAATCGGCGGCCGACGGGCAAGTAAACGCGGCGTCCGCCTATTATCTCGCCGTCATATTAAACGAAAAGGGACAAAAAGACGCGGCGATTCAGTTGCTTAAAGCGGCTTTGTCGACCGAGCCGCCTTTTGTGAAACGCGCCGAAGCGACAAAATTATTGTCGAGTCTTGAGTCGGGCGCGCAGAAGTAGTCGGCTTCCAAAGACGTTCTTATAAACGACAAAACCGAATCGGCAAACGTTCCCAACAAACGTCCGTCGATTCGGTTTTTTACGCGCTAATCGCGTCAACGCGTTTTTATACGATTACCAGACCTTGCAAATAAATCTAGCGACGCCAAATTCTTTAGGTTCGAGCGGGTCTTTAATTTCCCACCGCAACACCAACGAGCCAGACTCGCTCAAATTAGCGGAAAAATCAGCCTGAACCGACGATTTCGCAGTTCCGTCGACATATCGCAAGCGTGAAGACAGGTTGTCGAGAATCGTAACGTTTCCGATCGGCTCGTCGCCAATATTTTCAAATCGAAGGGTAAACTCGACAAATTCGCCGGGTTTTGCCGCGTCTTTATTGGCGATTTTAATTACGCGCAACTTCGAAGTCTTCGTGTCGTCTTTAATCGCGAAAACCGTCGACGCTCCTTCGACGTAAGCGTTGGAAAAAGCGTTGACCAAATCGGTCGAAACGGCGACGCCCTGCTCGCCGTCCCAACTTTGCGCGGCGACGGCGCCGTCAAAGACCAAGCTGGAGTCTTCGGAACTCAAATCGTCAATCGTTTCGGACGTCAACAAGGCGCCAAGACGAATTTGGGAGTCCGCTTCCAAGACGCCGACGTTCCCGGAAGAAATCGCCGGAGCCACGCGCGCTTCCGCGCCTTCGACGTTTTGAATCGCGCCGGCGCCGAGAGGCTTGACCTCTTGCGTTCGAACGTCGACGCCCGCGACCGCTTCGCCAAGGGTAGGTTCGTCAGTAGCGATCGCTGTTTCTAACGCAAGACGACTGTCGCCCTCGACGGGTCCAAGCGTTTGACGAACGGCGCCAAAGCGAGGACTGTAAATAAACAGTTTATTCGAAGGCTCGGCTAAAATTCTTCCGTCGACCGTGTCGAAATGCGCGACGGAATCTTCCGGGTCAAGATTCTCATAGGACCAATCTTTGCGCGAATAAAAATCGCCCTTGGAATCGCCGCCGGAAACGACGTATTCTTCTTGTTCTCCGCGTTTAGCGTTCGATTCGGGCGCGCTATTGACGGGACGTTTGACGCCGACAAAAGGAGCCGCGATCGACGGATCGACGACGACGGGCTGGACTTGAACGGATCCCGGTTTGCCGGAAGGAAGGACGACGGCGTTCGATGCGACGTTTTTCACGACGACGTTTTCTTCCTTCATCTCAACGACGGGCTTAACGGGCTGCGATTTAACTTCCGCCGTTTTTGATTCGGCGTCGGTCTTAACGGATTGCGATTCAACCTCGGAAGATTCTTCGACTTCGCCAGTCTCGACGCTTTCCGCCTCTTTAATTTCTTCGGCGCCCTCCTCGTCGGTAGTCTCTTCGTCGGTCTCTTCGTCGCCGGCAAAGGGATCGTCTTCATCGTCCGAATCGTCGGCAGTCTCTTTGTCGTCGGCGAAAGGATCGTTTTCGTCGTCCGAATCGTCGGCGAAAGGATCGTCTTCAGGAGCCTGACCGCGAACTATCCAATTACGCGACGCAAATAAATCGACGGAAGCGCCCTGATACGAAGCGCCCGACGGCGCTACGGATTGCGGCGCGTATGCGCTAGGCGCGACGGACGTTTGAGGAGCGTAAGCGCTAGAAGCCGCCGGAGCTTGAGAAACGTAAGCGCTAGGAGCGACGGACGTCTGAGGAGCGCAAGCGCTTGGAGTCGCCGGAGCTTGAGAAACGTATGCGCTAGGAGCGACGGACGCTTGAGGAGCGTAAGCGCTTGGAGTCGCCGGAGCTTGCGAAACGTAAGCGCTAGGAGCGACGGACGCTTGAGGAGCGTAGGCGCTTGGAGTCGCCGGAGCTTGCGAAGAGTAAGCGCTAGGCGCGACGGACGCTTGAGGCGGAGCCGGAACGTCGTAAGTCGTCGCGGATTGCGCGGGCGCCTGCGCCTGAGACGCGTAAGCGCTTTGCGTCGGAACCGACTGATACCCGCCGAAACTTGGCGCGGCGCCAAAAGAAGCCTGACTTTGCGCGTCTGGTCGGTAGGACATAGCGGCGGCAAGTTTGCGTTGAGAGGCTTCGGTTCGAATCTCGCTCAACGTTTTGGCGCCCGGAGGAAGCATATTCCAATGTTCGGGCATACGGGTCGACGCGCTTTGTTTACAAATAGAAGGCACGCCCGCCGTCGAATCTTCCTTCCAGTTGCCCGAATAGACGTCGCGATAATAAGCCTCTTCTTCGGGAGTCTTAGGATCGTACTTCGCATACGGATTTTTAACGGAGCCGCGCGAACTTAGTTCCGAATTGGTCGAACTACAAGCGCCGCACGCCAACGAACAAACCCACGTCGCCAAGGCAAACGCGCAAAACGTTCGACGCAACGACGCTCGCGCCAAAGAAGTCGTGTAAACGTTGGGAGACTTCATAACGAGCAACCTTTCAAAAAAGACGAATCAACGTCGTCCTGTTATTAATTGTAACAAACGTCTTTTGGCATAACTTGGACGTCTCGCGATATTCCTCAAAAACGTCCGAATCAAGCAAACTCTACCGTTTTTATCGACTTCCTTAACCAGCAACTTTGAACTTTCTATAAAAAAACACAAAGCCGTTATAATCAATCTTCTCAAAAATTCTCGCAAAACGCGTTTCAACTTAAAACGCCCAATTTATTCAGCCCTAAAAGAATAAAACCAAACGCAACGACGAGTAAAAATATGCCGAGCGCTTTGTTAATGCCGACTAACCATTTCGTGTTCAGACCTCGTTTCAAGTAGCCGGTAAGAAACACGATTCCAAGATTGCAGACGACGATCGACATGAAAAAAGAAAGTATATAGACAAGCGCGACGCCGATCCCGTATTCCGCGTAATAGTCGTGAATTTTTATCGCGTTAATGGTAAAAGAAAAAATCCACAAATTGGGATTGAGGAAATTAACCGCCCAAATCGACGCGAAAGAACGTCGAGGCTTCGTCTGAAAATCAAAATCATTCGCGGTCGTTTTAAATTCGGACCAAGCTATTCGGCAAAGTAAGACCGCTCCTAAAAAAGCGATGCAAGCCAACGCGACGTCGGACGCGCTGGAAACGACCAACAACGCCAAAGCGAGAGCGAAAGGGTCTGTGCAAACGGGCGCAAAAGCTCCGCGCCACCCGGAACGAACGCCGTGCGAAAGAGTCTCTGAAATAAGTATCGTCTGCAACGGACCGGGCGAAACGGCGCCCTGAAATCCTAAACCCGCGCCTATTACGCTCGCCGACGCGATCGCCGCCGTTATGCTTGTCATCAATAAACCTACGCGACTTCTCTATTGTCTGTTACGTCGATTCGACTTGTCAAAATCAAACGCCTTGTAAACGATTATAACTTGAGCTAAAAAAATAACAATCTAAAAATGAAACGTCTCGCAAATTACCGTCGTTTTGGCCGCCCAAACGAAAGCGTAGGGGTTGAAGCGCCTCTCAACAGGGCTTCACAACGAAAAGGATTGAAGTATAATTAGGAAGATCGGTCGGCGAGCGCGTCGACCTTGACGTTAGAGAACCCTTATTTTTGGGAAGAGAAAAAAATGAACAATACTTTGAAAACGTTCGTCTCTCGTCTCCTCTCCTGCGTTTTCGCATCGGCGTTCGTTTCGCTTACGGCTCAAGCGGTCTTTGCCGCCGAAGAGGAAGAAGAAGGGGTCGCCGATCCCGTATGGGTTCTGAGTTACGCGGCTTTTATTCTTTTTTCCGGCGTCGTGGTAATGGTCTGTATGATCTTTTCGAAACGACGAGAAACGGCGCTCGATATGGAACAGCAAAAAATCGTCGGTAAAGTTAAGACGGAACGACTCGCTAAACGACGCAAGGAACGACAATACGAGCGTATTCACGCCCAGAAGAAAAAGTAGTCGTCGAAGCGTCGAACTTTGTAAGGGCGAGCTTTGTAAGGGCGAGCGTTGTAAGGAGAGTCGTAAGGAAACGTTATGGAGGCGACGAACAAGGTCGATTCAGCCGCGCAAGCGGAGTCTTTCGGAACGGCGCTGGGATTTGCGGCGTTCTTTATTTGGGGGCTCTTTCCCCTTTACTTTGTTTTATTGCGCGACGTCCCGCCCCTTGTTACGCTAGCGTTTCGAGCCGTCTTTACGACCGTTCTTCTTTTGCCGATCGTTCTATTGAGAGGAAAAGGAAAGGCAATTTTCCACACGTTACGCAAGCCTTGGTACGTCGTCGGACTTTTTGTCACGATGGCGACGACCGCCGCCAGCTGGGGGCTTTTTATCTGGCTTGTCGCCGTCAACCACACCATATACGCCAGCTTAGGTAATTACGCCAGTCCGCTCGTCGGCATTGCGTTGGGCGCCGTCGTTTTTCGCGAGCGCCCTCGCGCGCTTTCGATCGTCGCGATTATTCTTGCGACCGCCGCCGTTTGCGTCTTTGCGATCGGTCTGGGGCGTCTTCCGTGGGAAAGCGTGATCGTTGCGTTCGTTTTCGCGATTTATTCCGTTTTGCGCAAAATTATGGAAGTCGATTCGACGACCGCGTTAAGCGTCGAAACGCTTTTTTCCCTTCCGATCGGCGTCGCCTATATTTTATACGCCGCCTATTCCGTTCCGACGCTTCCCTTCTGGGCGACCGATCCTTATCGTCTTTCGTTGCTTATCGGCGCCGGCGCGCTTACGGCGATTCCTTTGCTTCTTTTTGGTTCTGCGGCGCGACGCGCGAAATTGTCGACGCTTGGTCTGCTTCAATACCTCACGCCGACGGGTCAGTTTATCTGCGGCGTTTGGCTTTTTGACGAACCGGCGTCCCTTAGTCAATGGGTCAGTTTCGCATTAATTTGGCTTGCTTTAACTTTTTTCACCGTCGACTTGTTTCACGGTGAAAGATTAAGCAAACGTAGTCGTAAATCGAACGAAGAATAATTTAAAATACGCGTCTCCTTAAATTTTCAGCGCGTCGACTCCCATAAAATTCAAATCGTTAAACGCAACGTCGACAAGCGTCGAGCCGTCTGCGTTTTGAACGTCCGACCGATAAAGAAAGGAACAAATGGGCGAAATCAGAAAATGTAAACCCGTGTTGTTGTTGATCGCCGCGTTTGGCGTTTCGGAAGAAGCGTTGACGCTAGGTCGCGAACGCGCCGAACAAGAATTTGGTCCGATCGCGAAAGAAAGCGCGACTTATTGCTTTAACGATTTTACCAATTATTATGCAAAAGAAATGGGCGCCGAGTTGTCCAAACGCTTTTGGGTCTTCGAGCGACTTGTCGACCCCGGCGAATTGGCGACGATCAAACGAACGACATACGCTTGGGAAGAAG
>JAZUGM010000031.1:0-14996 GCA_045641205.1 Thermoguttaceae bacterium | reverse complement strand
CTTGGGAAAGTTGCTTTCCTTTGCCCGAATTGTCGCAAGTCGAGGAATTTCAGGAATCGCAGGTTCGATACAAGCCCGTTAGCGTTAATTTAACGCGAATGTTTTTGGAGGATAAGTTAAGCAAAGAGGATTTCTTGTACGTGATGGTCGGGGCAATGGCGCGCGCAAGTTTGGGACGCCTGTCGGAATCCTACGCGACGTTGTTTAACGCGTTGGGGAATATTAAAAACTGGACGGACGCGGATGATCGACGCCTTAAAACCACCATTAGCTACATAGCCGCCTCCGCCGAGCGTTCGACGACTCGAGAAGATATAGCGACGTTAATTAGCGGCGCTAATAACGAGGAAGCGAGGAAACATATGAGAACGGTTTTGGACGATATTAGGGACGAGGGGAGAGACGAGGGCTGGCGCGATGGAATGCGCGACGGGGAAATCAAAGGGAAAATCGAAGGGAAAATCGAGACGATCCAAACGGTCGCTTCGATGCGTTTCCAAGAAAATCTTGATCATTTGAATTCGCTGTTGACAAAACTCGACGATTTGAATCTTTTGGAACAAATTCGCCAATTCGTTATGACGGCGGCTTCGCTGTTTGACGTCGAAAAGTTTGCCGACTTCCTTCTGCAATTCAGGTCTAAGCCTCAAAACGTCGTCAACGAACAGGCGTTGTAAAAAGTTTGTCGTTAAAGGCGTTTTTTGTAGGCGCCTGCAACGAAGAGGCATATTTTCAGGTTGTGTTCGGAATATGTCGCGCAAAAATCGACGGTACAAGCCGACGAGTACTCCTCCGTCGGAGTATTCCGTAAACGCTTACAAAGACGATCGTTGAAAAGTTGTCGCGCTTTTTTGAAAAGTATTTCGGGATAGGCTTGCCCTTTTGCGCGAGCGCGCCCGAAACGAACGCCGTTTCGGGCCCGTGAAAGACGCGCGTCGGATTACGCAAACGCCCGATTAAAATTGTTTCTTGACGACGCGCTTGGCTTTTCCGTCGACTCGCGGCAAGGTTCCGATCGGCACGACGTCTCCTTTGGGCGAGAAGCCGAGCTTTTCCTTGAGTTTTTTCTCGACGATAAAACTCGAAACGCCCGGCTCCGCTTCGACGACGATGCGCGCGTCGTTCACGCCGTCGCGGTCTTCGATCGTGATTTGATATTCCGTATGAACGCCCGGAATTTCAAGCAAAATCTGTTCGACTTGCGCGGGGAAGAAATTGACGCCCTTGACGATGAGCATGTCGTCGGTACGACCCGAAATAGAATCGATTTTGAGGTGCGTTCGCCCGCAGGCGCATTTTTCACGAGTCAGAATTCGCGTCAAATCGCCCGTCTTGAAACGAATTACCGGCAAGGCTTCGCGCGTGAGGGACGTGACGACCAATTCGCCGATTTCTCCGTCGGGCAACGCTTTTTTCGTAACGGGATCGACGACTTCCAAATAATATTGGTCTTCCCAAACGTGTATGCCCGAATGATCGCGGCAGTCCATACCGAGCGTGCCGACTCCGCCCGTTTCGGTCATTCCGTAAATATTGAAGACGTCGATTCCGAGCCGCGCGGAAATCTTTTCCATCATCGCCTTCGTGACCGTTTCCGCGCCGAAGATTCCGATTTTAAGCGCGGGCAATTCGACGCCCATATTGTCCATCATTTCGATTAAACGAGGCGCGTAAGAAATCACGGCGGCAAAAATCTTCGTGTCGAAGTCTTTTGCCAAACGAATTTGGCGCTCCGTGTTTCCCGAACTCGTCGGAATGACGAACAGTTCCGCCGCTCGCGCGCCGTGATACATGCCGAACCCGCCGTTGAACAATCCGAACGTCGGCATAATTTGGATCGGATCGCCGATTTGCGCGCCGCTCATACGATAGCAACGCGCCATACACTCCGCCCACTGGCGCAAGTCGAACTCGGTATAGGGCATAACGACGGGCGTACCGGTCGACCCGCTCGACATATGCATTTCTCGAATCTGGACTTTCGGAACGCAACACATTCCGAGAGGATAGGTTTCGCGGAAATTAGCCTTTGCGATAATCGGCAATTTGTCGACGTCTTCAATTCCGCGAAAATCTTCCGGGACGACGCCCGCCTCTTGATAGAGTTTGCGGAAATAGGCGTTGTTTGCGACGACGTAACGCACTTTCTCTTTGAGCAGTTCGTTCTGGCGCGCGATCAACTCGTCTTGCGACGCCGTTTCCCGTTCTTGGTTGAAATATAAATCGATCGATTTCATCGTATTAGTCTCGCAGAATGTTGATTTACGTCGGCAGACGCTATGGAGCGTCTCAACATAAGTTTAATTTTACGCTTTTAAAAAAAAACTAAAGCGAGTTTAGAAAAAATAAGACGTTGTTGAGAAATTTGACGTTTAGAATATTTAGATTTTGACAGAAATATTGATCGTATTGAAAACGTAAAAGGTTAGATAAGACTCGTCGGAACAATTTTTTTTACGCCTTTTTTGCAATCCCTTTTTTTACAAGGCAAAAAAGGCGAGTTTCCCGAGTGGAAACTCGCCCTTTCTAAGACGTCGAGTCTATGCGCGCTCAAATAGTCTGCAACGTCGGCTTGACTTCGATTTCCGTTTGAGGACCGACGTCGAACGTTTGTTCGTTTTTGCCGGCTTTAATCGTGATCGTCAAATCGGACGTGTCGTATTTCTTATACTTCGGATCGACGTATTCGAAACTTTTTTCTTCTTCCGCGACCTTTCTAGCCCACTCCTGCGCTTCTTTTGGATCGCGCGGCTGTTCGACGTTTTTACGCGTTTCGCTTTCCGTAACGACCGTTTTGTACACAAGGACGGTGAAATCACCTTCAGGAACGCCGTTGTATTTTCCCAGCGTTTTGACGACGCATTTTCCGTCGGCGGTCGTCGTTCCTCCGCAGAGCCATTTGTAGTTTAGATCGTCTTTCTTAACGAGTTGAACGCTTGCGTCTGCGAGCGGCTTTCCTTCTTGAACGATCGTAATAACCGTTGAATGTAATTTCGGCATATCCGGCGGAGTTTTGGGACCGCCGCAACCGTAAAAGACGCCCAAAACGCACGCTAACGCCAACGAACCAAGCAAATATTTCTTACGCATAATCAACCCCTTCGCAACGTCTCGAATCCTGAAATTGGAGAGACTTCGCGTAGTCTGAAGAAAAACTCTTGCATACGACTCAATTACATCGAAGTAGTTTCGCCGCCCGTCGGAGATCCCATCGCGCCCCAAACGCCGTAGGGCGATTTTCCAGAGTTGACTCCGTAAGAGTTGGCTGAGCCGGAGTCGATCGTGTCGGAAACAAACTTAATCGATCCGTCCGCCATACCGACGTTTACGCCGCCGCTATGATAGCTTTGAGGCGAGAAGACTCCCCACGCGTAATTGTCGATATTCGGCCACGAATAAATACAGACGGGCGAGTTCGGCGGCAACACGGTCGTAAAACCGGCGTTGACCGAACGACCGTCGGTCCAGAGTAAACCGCGCCACGTGTCGGTACCCGATTTGAGCGAGTTTGGATCGTCCGGCTTGCGCGCTTCGGTTAAGCACGGACCGGGTTTCGCTTGACCGTCGTGAAGAGAGCCGGTCTTATAGACGCCGCCCTTAAGTTTCGTCGAACCGTTGGCGTCGCCGACCATTTCGCTAATTGCCGTCGTATTGCTCGTTCCGTCGGTAACAAACGAGAGCGGACGCCAAGTCAGAGGCGCGAAGAATCCTCGAGAGTCGACTTTCGCCAGTCCGGATTCGCCCCAGTCGGGTCTTGCGTTGTGCCACATACCGTCGCCAAGACTGACCGCGATGCTGATTCGCGCCATATTTTGGTGCGGGGAAGGCATGCCGGAGGCGCCGTCCGAGGGGCAAATGATCGTCGGAATAACCGACGTGTACGTAGGCGTGCTAGCAAATGGCCACCCGTTGCTACCCGAGTTTTTCGCGTCAGTCGAGAAGGCGTCGTAACGCGCTTGTTGTTCCATAAAGGGAAGCAAGGCGACCGTAGCGCCGACAAATCCGCCGTAAGCGGCGTCGTCGTACTGGTTCGTGTTAAAATTGTAGAAATTCATACGCGACGCGGGTAAGACCGAGTTCACGTCGTGATAGTTATGAATCGCCAAGACGTATTGCTTCATATTGTTTGTGCATTGCATACGTCGAGCGGCCTCGCGCGCCGCTTGAACGGCGGGAAGAAGCAATCCGATCAAAATACCGATGATCGCGATAACGACAAGAAGTTCGACAAGGGTAAAGCCGTTATTGCCCCCTCTTGCGCTACGTTTGGAACGTTTGTTCATTTCAAACCCCTTTAAAAACAAGTATGATTCAACAGATCGGCGCGTTGACTTTCGAAAACGCGTCTAATCGTGTGAAAAGGAAAAGGACATTATAAGGCGCCGTTCAAAATTCGACAAGGGGCTGGTTTAAACTACGCGGCGACGTATATTTAAAGTAAGCGTTCACGGAAAGCCGCGTATCAACGATACGCGGATTCGTTGAATTACCAAAAAGGCGTCGCGAACAGTGAAACGCTAATACTTCGAAAGTTTTCTTACGTTCGGTAAGTCGCTGAAAGCAAAGCTTTGATTTAAGAGTTAAACCAACGTCTTCGATTTTACGCTTCCACGAGCCGAAACAGTCCGCGTATCGTTGATACGCGGCTTTCCGTAAACGTATACGATTTAAAAAACGCCCCAAATGTCTCGCGGACGCTTGGGGCGTTCTATTAAGCGCGTATTTATTAAGCGCCGACGTTAAAATAGTAGCGATTATTAACGCGACTATTTTTCAAGGTCTTCGCAAACGACGCGGAACCCGACGTTGAAGACGCGTTGCCACGACTCGTAATCGCGACGCAGACCGGCGCGTCCCCATTTCGGACGATCGCGCCACGAGCCGCCCTTGGCGACTTTCTTCGCGCTTAAATCGCCGTCGTTACGCCCGTCGGTCTCGCTGTACGGATAGGCTTTGTAGTCGGAAGCGGTCCATTCGGAGACGTTTCCAAGCATATCGTAGAGTCCCCACGGGTTCGGCAGATAGGAGCCGACGCTCGTTTCGATCATATTTCCGTCGTCGACGCCCTTAGCGCGCGGAACGAAGGCGCGCCACGCGGGCGGATTGGCGATCGGTTGAGGATTGACGCCTTGAACGACAAATTTGGTCGTTTGCTCGTCGGCAAGGTTTTCGTACTTCGAGAAATCGGAATCGAGAGCGCCAAACCACATCGGAGTATCGGCTCCGGCGCGCGCCGCCCATTCCCATTCGGCTTCGGTCGGGAGACGGAATTTCTTGCCTGTTTTCTCGCTCAACCAAGCGCAGAAATCAGTCGCTTCTTTCCAACTGATACGAATAACGGGTTGATCGGGCTTGTTTGCGGGATAGCCGGGCAAGACGTGGTCTTTCCACCATTGGTCGATAAATCTACTGTCGTGCGTCGCGTCGAAGAGCGCGTACATCGCGTTCGTCGTTTCCGTCGTCGCCATCCAGAAGGATTTGTCGATCGAGACGGCGGAGCGGGGGAACTCGTCGTTGAAACCGTTTTCGTCGCCCATAACGAATTTTCCGGCGGGAATCTTCGCCATATCGAAGGAAACGTCGTCGCTCAACTTGACGCGAGCCGTTTGCGCGGAACGAACTTCGACGCCGAAGTCCGCGCCTTGATTGACGGGTTTCGTTTCGCCTTGCATCGCTTGCGCTTTGGCGGCGTCAAAGGGCCAATTCTCGACTTTCGGCGCGCTACGATCAAGTTCGGGCAGTTTTTCCGGCTTGACGAATTCGGGACGATTCTTCTTCGCCTCGTCGTAATAATACGCGTCGGTTTCGAAATTCAAATCGTTGTCGGCGTAAAGCGACTTCAATTCGACGTAACGATCCGAGACTTTCTTGATCGTGCTTGTTCCGCGTTCGCGTCCCGCTTCGTTGACTTCCGTCCAAGAGCCGAAATACGGAACGTTGAGGTCGATCCAGCAATAGAGCTTGCGCCACGCTTCTTCGTCAAGTTTGACGTTATAGTGTCCTTTGCGAAGCATATTGACCAATTCTGACGTCGACCCGTGATATTCCATCGGCTGAAGCACGTGAATATCGCTTTCAGGACCGGGGCGTCGAACGTAGCCTTGCAACGCGTGATAGGCGTTCGAGAAGTTCGAAGGACCGCGCGACGTGTCGGCAAAGTTCGGACGGTCGGGCTTGGAGCCGTTATGACAACCGACGCAGAATTTGTCGAGAAGCGGTTGGATTTCGCCTTCGAAGGAGAAGGGACGCTCGGGACCGTAGAACGGGGTCAAATCCGTCGGGGGCGTGTTGCGCGCGATCGTCGTTTGCGTCGGGGAAACGTCGTTTTGCGTTTCGTGGCAACCGATGCACGATTCGTTTTCGCCCGGCATACCGACGAACCACGAGCGCATCGTTTGCACGGCGGAACCGTTTTCGTCGAGCGGCTGAATTACGACCGGCGTGTTCGCGGGAATTTTGAAGGAGGCGCTTCCGTCTTCAAAGACGGGAACTTCGCCTAACATACGTCGAGCGTCCCAGCAACTTTCGAGCCCGAAGACGTCGTGCCCGCCGACGCCGCGATAGCCGTAACTGACCGCGAAAACGCGTAATTTTTTAACGACGCCCTTCGGAACGTTCGGCAAGCCTTGTCCGAAATAAACGTCCGTAATAAAGACGTTGGCGGTCTTTTCGCCTTCGACCGTTCTGTCGGGCAAGACGGTCGGCTCTTCGCGTTCGACGAGCGCGAAGGGTTCCAAGAGCTGCGCGTCGGGTTCCGAGCGCAGACGAAGCATATTGTCGAACGTGTCGACAAGATAAATCGACCACGGCTCGGCGGGCGTCATACGGCACGAGACGAGGAAATGATCGTCGTCGAGAGGACAGGGGAAGAGGAACTTCGGCCACGAATTGTCGACGAGTTGGTCGACCGTAACGTTCGCGGGCGGATTGTCGCGCCCCGGTATGCGTTGCACGACGCCGGAGACTTCTTGACGTCCCTTAGACGGATCGAAGATCACCAGTTCGCCTTCGCGCGCGACGCCGTGGTGTCCGGAAACGATCCCGACGAATTTCGACGATTGACCCGGAATATTTTTCGCGTAGAACGTGCTGTTAGGCCAGAAGGAGCCGGAGCCGTAATGTTCGACTTGGTTCGTTCCGTCCGGATTCATCGTGAAGACGTAACGAGAATAATAGTGCGGAATGTCGACGTATTCCCAACGCAGATACATAATTCGCCCGTTCGGGAGAATCGTCGGGTTCCAGTCGTTGTCCTGTTCGAACGTCAACTGACGGACGGTTTTTCCGTCTTCTTCAACGCGATACAAATTGCCGACCAAACCGGCTCCGCCGATACAAGGAATGCCCATCATCGAAGCGGAGGAAACAAAGACGGTCGACCCGTCGGGCACGTAACAACCTTCCACGTTGTCGACGTCGCCGCCCATATCGGGGGTAACTTGACGCAAAGCGCCGTCTTCGAGCGTACATTCGTAAACTTGCCACGTGTTATTGTCCGACAAGCAGGTGACTAAACAGCGGTCGGCGTCCCAGTGAAGGGCAATGTCGCCGATATAGGAGCCTTTGCGTCCTTTGACGACTTCTTCCAGAGGCGCGCTTGGATTTTTGACGTCGAGGAGGACGAGCGAGTCGTCGTATTGCCCCTTGCCGCGCGACGCGTTGGAAATCCAGTTCGCCTGCAAGGCGGGGTTGTTTGTTTTGCGCAACAAGATTTTGTCGAAATCGATCAGCGGATTCGAAAGCAGAACTTCGCGTCGGAACGCATCGTAATCTTTAGCGAGCGCGACGTAGTCTTCCGGCTTGATATTGACGTCGGCAAATTTCTTTTGGAAGCCTTCCCAACGTTCAAGCCAATCGACGTCGCCAAGTTCGTCTCCGTAAGCGTCGAGCATATGTTCGATCGCGAGTTTGAGCGACTCTATATTTTCGATCGCAAAGGCAAGGTCGGGTCCGAGCTTGTCAAGTTCGCGCTTCAGGCGACGCGCATTAAGACGCGCTTGCCAATCTTCGCGTTCTTGGGGCGTGGCGAAGAGGTTCGGATCGTCGACGTCCGCCAAAACTTGCAATTCGACGATCGACCCCCAGCTATTCGCGGCGCTCTTGTCTTTACCCGGCTGACCGGCTTTGACGTCGTAAGTTCTCCAGAAACGAAATTCGATCCAGTCGTACTCTTCTTCAAAGAGCGCGCCTTTTTTCGTCTCGTAAGACGTCATAAACCCGCCTTGGTTGTTTCCGATAACCTTGTCGCCCGAGGTGAAATTCGGGTCGGCGGGAAATTTCGGAAGTTGACCAGGATTTTTGGCGTTATTCGCGAGGCGGACTTCGAAGTCCTGATTTCCGCGAGAATCGATATTGCCCGAGAAAATACGAATCGCCGAAAACTTGCGCGGCTTGCCCAAGTAGTAGACGATGCGCGAAGGCGCGCCGTTTACCGCGACGCGACCGGCGCCTCCGCACGTTCCGGCGTTTCCGTCGATTAGATAATCGGGATTGTCCACAGCGTCGGCGACGACCAACTTAGCGTCTGGAAAGCCGAGCAAATTTAACGGATCAAATTCGTCGATTTCGACCGACGCTTGCGAAAACGATTCGCCGCTTCTATCCCAGCTTTTGTAAATCGTTTCGATTTCGGCGCCGCGACAAGCGACCGACGTTAGCGCCGTCGCCGCCGCCAAAACCGCCGCGCTCCAAAATGTTTTAGTCATAAAAAGCCCTTTTTTTATTACGTGAGACCGCGTAGCGTTGCGCGACGGCGAAGCGTCGACGCAATCATTCCGCTCTATTATAACGCGGGTAAAATAGCTAAACAAGAGTCGACTTGGAATTTTATTGATTTTTTGCCGACTTCCAACGTTTCTTCGTTTCCCTGTTTGTCTGTTTGTAAGATTATTTCGAATCTTCCGATTTGTCTAATTTCAGAACGACGAATTGGTCGTTCTCATAAACGACGTCGTTTTTCTCAAATTCATTCCAGCGGCGCGTCGCTTCAGGTATTGCCGAAATCGTATAGGGCGGCGTCTCGACGATCGCGTATTGATACCCGTAACGTTTGCTTTCTTCGAGTATTCGAGCGCGTCCTTTGTTGATGAAAACGACGATCAAAGGTTGGTTCCAACGTATCGGCGAGTCTGGTTTCGCGCCCGGATTGGCGTAAAAGACCTCCATTTTGCGGTTCCAGCGCACGATCGATTTGGCGTCTTGCGGAATTTCCTTCCAACTGCCCGTCTCGGCGCGTCGCGCTTCCCACTTGAACGAATCGCAACCTCGCGGCGCTAGGAAAATCGCCTTTTCGGGCGTGTTTTCCCGAACCCAACGACAAACGTCAAGCCAGCCGTCGGCGATCGATTCCTTGGGCGGCGCGCTCCTTGGAATAACCTTCGTACCGCGTAAATCGACAAAAGACGCCAGTCTCCAGCACGGCGCGACCGCGACGATAATCGCGAGCCAAACGCCAAGACCGGCGTTTAACGCGCGTTTGTCGCAAGATCGCGTTCGTCGAGAAAAGGCGGCGCAAAGGAGTAAAATTAGAAGCAAAACGCCAAGCGCGTCGATCGACGCTAGAAAAGAGACGTCTTCGGTCGGCTTCGGAAGGGGGATCAGTCCGTCGACTGCGCCGACTTGCGCGCAAGCGACCGCGACGCGATAGAAAACGCTTCGGAAAATCCAATAGACGCCTAACGCTCCGAAAAGCCAGACAAGAAAAGGCGCCAACGACGACTTGGTTTCGTCGTGCGTCGCGCCGGTCGTTTGGAAACGTCGGATTAGATTGAGGAAAGCGTCGGTCGCAAAGAAGACCAAGCCCAAAGGAACCGCCCAATCGGAAAGGCGATACCAATAATAACGCAACAGTCCTGCGGCTTCTTTCGAATCGCTTATTATTTCAAGCGCCGCGAGTTTTTTAGCGCCCCAGTCGATCGTCACGCCGACGCACGCGAACGCGAAGGCGGCGCCGACGAACGCGGTTAGGCGTCCGTACTGGGTCGAAAAGAATCTCGTCGAGGGGCGCGTTTCGGTCGTCGAGTCCGCGTCGTCGAACCGCGCGAGGCGGCGCGCGATTCCCAATCCTAGGCAAGTCGCGACGACGAGCAAAAGGAAACGCAGTTGAAACGTCCAAGGCAACGACGAGGCGACGAGATGATGCGCCAGACGTTCAAAGACGTAAATTTGACGCGATTCGTGAATAATTTCCGGCGTCGCGCCCGAATCGAGCGCGAGCGCGGGCAACACGCCCAATAAGGAAATCGCGCCGCCGAGAATTAATCCGGGCGCCGTTTTCGTCAACGCTCGTCCAAACGCGCGAAGACCGACGAAAAATCGTCCGACGAAATTTTTAGCGCCTCGACCGTTCCACGCGTCGAACGACCACGCGACGAGGGATGCGAGAACCGCCCAGCCGCCGACCAACACGTGAAACGCCGAGCCGACTCCGTAAAGAATCCACGCGCGGTTATATTTGCCTTCAAGGAAACAAGCGAGTCCCCAGAATACGAACGGAAACGCGAAGCCTTTGCCTTCGACTCCGCCGAATATCCATTCGCCCGCCAAATGAAAAGATTCCAAGTAAAACGCGAACGCGGCGGCGGTTAAAACGGCGAGCCAACGTTTCGGAATTAACGCGCGACTCAATCGACGCCACGCTAGCGCCGTCAAAAACCATACGACGCAACGTCCGACCCAAACGAGCGCGTTTTGCTTGAATATCAACGACAAAAGTCCAAAAGTCGCGTAAAACAACCAGTGCGAGTCGGGCGTGTTTAGGAACGGATCGTTAGCCAGCCACGCGCGGTTCCAGAAATGAATCGATTTTCCGACGTAATATTGCTCGTTGACGTCCGGAACAGGCCAAGCGCCATATGCGGCGAAGACTCCGAAAATCAGTAGAAGTTCCAGCGCGCCAGCCCCAAATTCTCGCCAAAATCCGTTTCTTGTTCCGCGTTTTTCGTCCGACTTGCGCGATTCTTGAATATCTTGCGTCGTCATAACGCTCCTTTCAGTAGACGTCTAGTGATTGCGACAAAACGATTTGAACGATCACGCAAAGAAAAGCAATCCGACGGCGAAAATTCCGGCGTCGATTAGACCGTGGCTCAACCAAGCGCCGTAAATCGAATCGAAACGTCGGTAGATCGTTTGCCAAACGACGCCCCCGACAAAGACCCCAAATGAAGCGAGCCAAGTCAACCAATGCGCGTATCCGAAGTAAACGCCGAGAAGTATGATATGATGGAGCGTAAAAGCGACGTTGGCGACGAGCGTCGCGACGCCCCAAGGAAGACGCTTTGCCAAACGACCGCAGGCGAACCAACGCCAGTAGTATTCTTCCAAGCCCGAATGGAAGATCGAATAGAAAAACAACAGCGCGAGGAACGCTCCGCGCGACGCCAAGCCGAGCGGCTCCAAGCGCGCGAATAATTCGTCTCGTAGACGTTCAAAAAGGGGCGTCAGCGAACTTGTCGACTGAACGCCGTATCGACCGAGAAAGAAAATAACGAGCGCGACGACGAATCCAAATAATCCGCCGACGAGCAAGCCGCGACGATTCGGACGTCGGACAAGCCAACGCTCCTTCAAGACGAACGCGGTAATTACGAGGGGAAAAGCGAATTGCAACGTCTTGCCGACGGCGAAAACGTATTTCGAGACGTCGGGCGCGAGACCTTTGCCCCAAACGAAATACGCCCAAGTCATTATCGAAGGAAAGAACAACGCGAAAAGCAATATCAAATTGTCGCGCAAAGCGGACGTCGTTGATTTTGTCGTCGAAGATTCGCTCATCGTTAGTCGACCTCGTAATTAAGTTGGGCGTAAAAACGTATTTCGTTCGAATTACAGCGCGCGAAACGCGTCGGCGGCTATTTCGATCGTCTGATCGATCAGCTCGTCCGTATGCGCGACGCTTGTAAACATCGTTTCAAATTGACTGCAAGGCAAATAGACGCCGCCGTCGAGCGCTTTCCAGAAGAATTTTGCGAACAGCTCCTTCTTGCAACGCGCTGCGGAAGACCAGTCTTTTACGCGGTCGTCTTCGTCGGCAAGGAAGAAGACCGTCGCCATGCCGCCGATATGCGGAACGTCGATTTTGACGCCCGCCGCTTCCGCCGCGCGCTTGAGTCCGTCGGCGAGTCGCGTCGTCGTTCGAGCGATTTTAGCGTCGAAATCGGGATCGTCGTTGATTGCCGAAAGGGTCGCGATTCCAGCCGCCGTCGCGAGCGGATTGCCGCTCAACGTGCCCGCCTGAAAAACTTTTCCGACCGGCGTAATCGCGTCCATAATTTCCGCGCGTCCTCCGTAAGCGCCGACGGGCAGACCGCCGCCGACGATTTTGCCGAGCGTCGTCAAGTCGGGCGTAACGCCGTAATACGCTTGCGCGCAACCCTTGGCGACGCGAAATCCCGTCATTACTTCGTCGAAGATAAGAACGGAGCCCGACTTGAGCGTTTCTTCGCGCAACGTCTTTAAAAATTCGTGCGTTCCGGGCACGCAGCCCATATTTCCTCCGACGGGCTCCACAATGACGCCGGCGATTTGATCCCCGTACTTGGCGAAAGTTTCGCGGACGCCTTCGACGTCGTTATATTCGACTAAGAGCGTGTCGGCGGCGGTTCCTGCGGTAACTCCGGGCGAGTTCGGAACGGCGAGCGTGGCGGCCGCGCTACCCGCCGCGACTAACAGACTGTCGACGTGTCCGTGATAACAGCCGATAAATTTGATAATTTTGTCTCGACCCGTATAGCCGCGCGCCAAGCGAATGGCGCTCATCGTCGCTTCGGTGCCCGAGTTGACGAGCCTAACTTTCTCGATCGAAGGAACCATAGCGACGATCAGCGCGGCAAGTTCGTTTTCCGCGCGAGTCGGAGCGCCGAAACTTGTTCCTCGCGCGACGGCTTCGTTCAAAGCGCGAGTTACGCGCGGATCGGCGTGCCCTAGGATCATCGGTCCCCAAGAAAGCACGTAGTCGATATAACGATTTCCGTCGACGTCGAACATAAAGGCGCCTTCCGCGCGTTCAAACACGACGGGCGTTCCGCCGACTCCTCCGAACGCTCGCGCGGGACTGTTCACTCCGCCCGGTATTAATCTTTGCGCTTCCTCGAACAACGCGCGACTTTTTTCACGATTCATTCTATATCGTTCCGACTCTGCTAAGTTCCCGTTTGACGTCTCGAATAGCGCGACGCGCGCGACTCGGTTCAAACGCAACAAGTATAACGCGTCGTATGCAAAATCTCAAGCGCCCGCGCTACGACTTTGGCAAAACGTGGTATAATACGAGAGGTTGACAAAGAGTCGACTTCGGACAAACCAAAACGGAAAGGGCGATTATGAACGATTCTTCGACGGATTTTTGGAGAGAACGCGCGTTGGAACGTTTGCGCGACGACGCCCCGCAAGGCGCCGTCCGTTCCTGTTTTTCAAAGGAACGCGACGTCGTTCTTTTTGCCGACAAGCCCGACGCGGGCGGGGTCGGCGTTAATTTTCTCGTCGAATTTTTCAAGTCGTCTCTCGACGCGCGCGCGGAATTGTCTCTTGACGAAGAAATTCTCGCGCGAGACGTCTGGTCGACTTCGCTTTACGCCGACGGAACCCCGTTGACGCCTTGCGGAGATTGGGAGACGCTTTGCGACGACGTCGCCGACGATTACGCGTTTTGCGAACGTTCGATTCGAATCGAGGGCGGACGGCGCTTTTCTCGCCGCGTTTTTCTTGCCTATTGCGAATCGTTGTTAGTCGTCGTCGACGAACTGAACGCGTCGACGCGTGAACGCGAGAATCCGCCCCTTTTCGAACATCGCCTCAACGTCCCGCTTGGCGAAAACGTCGTCGGCTTGGAATTACGCGAAACGCGCGAGATCGAGCTTCAAACGCCGCCGCGCGCGCCCAAGGATATTGCGAAGAAATCGCCCCAAAAAGCGCCGAATTCCGAAGAAGAATCGATTTTGCAAGAGATTGGAAACGCGCCGATCGCGCGCGAATCGAAGGCGTTGGCGCGCGTCTTTCCGCTAGTCCTACCCGAAAGACGCGACGACGCGACGCGCGGCGATTTTCGCGCGCTCGTCGGTTCCAACGCGCTCGAATCGACGACGACTCGACGAGGAAGCGTTCTTCTAGCGGCGCTTGTTTTCGACCTCAACTCGCGTCGGGTCGCGCGCCCTTGTACGTGGCGTCCGTTGACCGTCGGGGAGAATCGCGAGCCCGTCGGCGAGGACGTCGCCGTCGGACGAAAATTGCAACTGGGGCGCGAACAATACGTTTTTTACGCGTCGACGTCCCAACGTCCCGCGATTCGAACGATTTTGAGTCGTTGCTTGCTCTCCGATTTTATGATCGGAAAATTTACGGCGGCAAGGGGCGTCGAAACGATCTTGGACGTTGAAATCGTCGACGATTGACGCCGCGATCATTACCGTTTGCGCAATATTCTGCGCAAGGTTCGCGTTGATTTCAAACAAAAACGCGAATTGGAAAAGACGCGCGACGGCGATTCCGACGATGTTCCCGCGCCCGTTCTGCGGAGGGTACGGCGCTTCTATCGACGTCGTTCTTGAATTTCCGCTTCGTAGCGTTTGGCGATCTTGTCGACTTCGCGTTGAAAGGCGGCAAGAGAAGGCGTCGTCAAAACGGCGGTTTGAATTTCTTCAAGCGCGGGATAGTAGTTAATCTCGTCAATTT
Source organism: Thermoguttaceae bacterium (assembly GCA_045641205.1). Classification (GTDB taxonomy): domain Bacteria; phylum Planctomycetota; class Planctomycetia; order Pirellulales; family Thermoguttaceae; genus RUG369. The sequence continues at coordinate 326 of JAZUGM010000031.1, read as the reverse complement.
TGTCGCTCAACCTTCTTGAAATAGAATTAGCGCCGTATTTCGTCTGGAGATTGCGGAAAATCGTATTATAAATTCCCGTTTGAATTCCCGTTTGAATTCCGGCTTGAATCCCGTCGTCCCTTCCTTTTTCGTAAAGCGCCGCGCCTTCCTTTTCGCGAAATTCCGTAATCTCTTCTTCAAAGAAGGCGTACAAACCGTCGTATTTGTTCATTGGCTCGCCTTTCTGTTTGGCAATTTCCTTTTTGAGTTCCGTTGCGTTCATCATACCGGGGCGCTTTTTCTGCAAACGTACAAAATAACGAAGGGACGCGACGGCGCAATCGCGC
>JAZUGM010000030.1:0-1799 GCA_045641205.1 Thermoguttaceae bacterium | reverse complement strand
CCGCCCGCGGGTAGGCGGCCGCGCCACCCGCCGGTTATATCCCGGCGGGAAAGCGCGATGCTACGGTTCTAAGCGTCGACGAAAAAATTTCAACAAAACAAAAAAACGTCGACGGAATTAAAAATCAACGCCCCGACAGTTTCAAACGTTCCCGCCGGTATATAACCGGCGGCTGGCAGGCCCGCCTATCGGCGGGGTTCCGCTCCAAACCTTACTCTAAATCCGGCAACTGACTCGTCAATTCCAGCGTCCGCAACGAAACCGCAACCAACCTCGGAACCAAATCAAAAATATAACGCGGATCGGCGCTCCATTCGTTCGGATCGTCCACAATGCCCGACGCCTTGTCCTCCTTGCAATAATACCTTTCGACAAGCCATTCCAAAGGCGAGCGACCGTTCACCACGTATTCAAACGATTCAAGCGGAATCCCCATTATCGTTAAATAATCGTTGTATTTCAGCGAACCGTCAAAGACCTTGCGCGTCGAGCCGTCCTCTTGACGCTCCGTCTTCGTCCCCAATTTCATTTTCTTATCAACGCGATAAAGCGCCGCGTCGCTTATGCCCTCCGGCTCCGTCGATACGACCCGCAAAGGAACCGGCGCCAATTTCTTAAACGGCTTGCCGTCCCGATCCCCGATCGTCGACTTGCCCGACTCGTAATTCAAATGAACGTCCGCCAATTCCCGACCGATCGCCGAACATTGCCAAAACACGCCCGGCAAAGGCAAAGGAAGACGCGCAAGCTCCTTTTTTAAATCGTTGGCGTAACGTTCTCGATAACTTGTCGAATGCAACGCCCCGTAAACGTAAAAGAAAATATCGTCTTTGTCGACTTTTTCTCCGTAAAGGTCGCGCGCTTTTGCTAATATCCCGTCTGTGATCGCGTCGCGTTGGACGTAACCGTCGATTATTACTTGTTTTTCCGTCGGTAGAAGCGTTGAATTTTCAAGCGGCTCGTAATAATAGCGTGGGAAACATAGACTTCCACGTTCGATTTCCAAATCTGGAATTTGATTAGTAACAATTACTGAAAACCCCTTCGTTCCCACTGCTGGCATACAAATTACCAAATTTTCAGTAGATGGCGTTGGAAAAAGAATCGAAATCTGCGATGGTCTTTCATTAAACAACTTATTGAAAAATAAATTTTCTTTACAGAAAGGTCGATATGTCCCTACGCGTAGTGAATTTACAACCTCCTCCTCAAAACGTTTACCATTCTTCAGACTTTTAAGTAAACTATATGACCAGCTAATTTTTTTGTGATCTTGACAAACAAAACTACTGGGATTGGTTTCTTCTCTTTGTTTTACATATTCGTCGACTTGAGAATTATAAAAGGAAATCATTCGAGATAAATTTTCAAATAACTCCTTTTTCGAAAAATTCCAAACCCATGCGTCTCGATTAGTACAAATCCCACAAGAGTGAAAATCAAAAAAACTGAGTAATTTTTTTTTCGGCTCTTTATTGTCAAGAGGTATTAACTTCCCAAAATTTCCCCCGCGCTGATTAATCCAATCGCCAAGCTCGTTTGGCGTAATCGCCGCCCACGCAGTCTTTTCAACGCTTTCAAACCCGCTAATAATCCCAAGTTTCTGTTCGCGCGTAAGATAATCGCCAATATCGCGATAAAAGATTTTAGCGCCCCCAATATGCGGCTTTTTCACAAGAAGCGTAATCGCAACGGGCGTGCGCGTACCCTGTCCGAAAACGTTGTCCCGTTCTTTTCGGCGCAATTCACCCTGCGTTCGCGCGTTGCCTCGCAAATGAAAAACATAAATCGAAGCGAAT
>JAZUGM010000029.1:0-4608 GCA_045641205.1 Thermoguttaceae bacterium | reverse complement strand
GAACGCAACGAACCGCTGACGACCGCGTTTGTCGCGCGACGACTCGCGGAATTGCGCGACGTTCCGACCTCGGAAATCGTCGAACAAACCTTCCAAAACGCGACGCGTCTATTCAACTTGCCGCCCCTCGCCAAAGAGCCGCTCGTCGACTCGCGCGAGTCTGCGAAAGAGTCTAAAAAATAGTCAAAACGCGTAAAATATTCCCATACGTCCTAATTTCGTCTTGATTTGCAAACGATTAAACTATATCGTTATGGCGGTTTATTGTCGCGTCGTTCGAAAAGTTCGTACTCGCGCGGCGAATAGACCGTCGGTTTGCGCTCGACGATAGAAACGCGCAAGCGTTGGAAAATATTGACGCGCCTTTGCGCGTTCGCCAATAAAGGACGTTCTATGAAACAGTTTTCGTTCCCTTTGCGTTTATTCGCGACTTCGCGTCGCGCGACGATTCTGCGCGTCGGATTGTTTCTAGCGATCTCAAGTTTGACGGTCGCCGCTTTCGGACAGGCGAATTCGAACGCAAACGACCGTTCTTCTTTCACGTCAAGACTGGGTTCCACGCTCAAGGGCGCGAATCGCAACAAGGCGACGAATCAAACGCGTCAAGGTTCGGCAAGTCAAACTCAGGCGCGTCAAAATCAAGCGTCCGCGCAACGGCGCGCAAATGCGTCGGGCGCCGTTCCGTCCGCCGCGAATCAACAAGCGCCGACGCCGACCGCCGTCGCGCTTCCCGAAAAGAAGTCGTGTCTTTTGCAATCTTCGCATCTTGAAGGCGCAACCGACGTCGTAGAAGCGTCCTTAGAAGCTTCGGGAGAAGTGATTCAAACGAACGCGTCGGGCGAGGAAGAACGTCTTCCAATGGAAGTCGTCGCCGGCTTTAAGTACGAAGAACGTTTTGAAAACTTCGAGCAATTCGGTTCCGCGCGTTCCTTCCGTCAATACGAACAAGCGGGCATGAGGCGCAAATTAGGCCCCCACGTCTCGCGTCGTCTGCTCGACAGCTCGCGCAAGCATATCGTTTCGGAATACGACGGCAAAAGGACGCGCGTCTATTCGCTCGCGGGTCCGATGAAAGACGACCAATACGCGCTTCTCCACGAATTGCCCTTCAATACGACGATACTTGACAAACTTCTGCCCGGCAAAGTTACGCAACTTCAAGAAGATTGGCAAATATCCGACGCCGACGTCGCGGCGCTCCTGTGCGTCGACGCGATCGAAAACAACACGCTCCATTTAACGTTGACGTCGATCACCGACGAATTTGCCGAAATTACGCTCTATCTCCAAGGCAAAAAGGACAAAGACGGCGAAGACGCGCCAAGTACGTTAATCTGCGCGGCGGAAGGCGCCAGCGTCGCGCTCGACCTCGAAGGAAAATTCCAATTCGATCTAGTTTCGAAACGAATCTCGTGGTTTGGCGTCAATATTAAAGAGCGTCGTTCGGAATCGATCGCCGCGCCGGGGCTCGATTGGGCGGCGACTCTGAAAATCAACGTCGCCGCGCTAGAAAAGCCGGAAAAACTTACCGACGACGCGATCGAGCCGATGAAACCAAGTCCCAAGCCCGAACAGTTGAAGCTGTATTACAACGCGCAAAAGGGCGGATGGAAATTTCAGCATTCGCGAAGTTGGAAGATGATCGAAGACGGCGCAAAGGTCGCGGCGCTGTGCAACGTCGTCGGAGGAGAAGCCGTCGCGCAGTGCAATATTCTGTCCAACGGCAAAATCGACCTCGCGACTCAGCCGACCTTGGAAGGATACAAGAAGGAAATCAAAAACGGGCTCGGATCCCGTTTCGGAGAATTTAAACAAGAAGCCGCCTACGAAGGCTCAAACGAAACGAGCGTCTATTACGTTACGGTCGACGGCGCTTACGAATCGATTCCTTTCCGCTGGGTCTATTACTTAATCACCGACAAGCAAGGCAACCAAGCGACGATTATGTTTGAAATTCGCGCCGATTTGCTAGACCAATACGACGATTCAGGAAACGAAATCGTAGAAACGTTCAAAATCGCGCCCAAAAACGACCTCGGCTTGAAAGCGTCTCTCGAAAAAACCAACGACGCCAAAGCGACAAAAGACGACGGTCGACAAGAGAAGCCGATCGACGCGCAAGTCAATTCGAACAAGGCGCGAAAAAAATGAGCAAGTCGAGGGAAACAGTAAAACAAGCCGGTGAAACGACGGAATCGCTCGACCTACAAGCGCGTAAAAAACTCGTCCAAAAGACGCAAAACGCCCTAAAAAAGACGTATCCGAACCCCGCGTGCGCGCTTATGCATCGCACGCCTTTCGAATTGCTCGTCGCGACGATTCTTTCGGCGCAATGTACGGACAAGCGCGTCAACGAGGTTACGCCCGAATTGTTCCGTCGTTTTCCAGACGCGCGCGCGTTTGCCGAAGCGCCTTTGGAAGAGATCGAATTTGCAATCAAAAGTTGCGGGTTCTACCGCAACAAAGCGTTCAATATATCCAAGGCGTCGAAAAAGCTCGTCGAGTTATACGACGGCGAAGTCCCCGCCGATTTTGAGAAGCTCGTCGACCTTCCGGGCGTGGGACGCAAAACGGCAAACTGCGTTCTTGGCAACGCTTTTGGAATCGCGTCGGGCTTTGTCGTCGACACGCACGTCTTGCGCTTGTCGCGCAAAATCGGGCTTTCCGACGAAACGACTCCTGAAAAAGTCGAAGCCGATCTTATCGCGCTCTATCCTAAAAAAGAATGGATCGACGCGAGCCATCGCCTGATTTTCCTAGGGCGCGAATACTGCGTTGCGCGCCGTCCAAAGTGCGACGTCTGCCCCTTGACGAAATTTTGTTTGAAACGTCCCTAAACGCGTTTCCCGTTAAAATGACTAAAATAATATTCACGATCATATTGTTGATTTGTTCCAACGCGTTTATGACCTTCGCGTGGTACGGGCATCTTTCGACAATGAAGGGCAAATGTTGGCTGGCGGCGGCGCTCGTCAGTTGGGGAATCGCGCTTTTCGAGTACTTGATTCAGGTACCCGCAAATCGAATCGGTTCCGAAGCGATGACCCTGCCCCAATTAAAAATATTGCAAGAGGCGATTTCGTTGTCGGTCTTCGTGCCCTTCGCCGTCTTTTTTGCAAAACAACAGATAGGCTGGAATTATTTGTGGGCCGCCTTTTGTATCGCCGGCGCCGTCTTTTTCATTTTCAAGGGATAAGAACGTCGACGTCCGAAATTGGTTCGTCGCCTAGAAAGGTTTGAAACGTCCGAAATGAACGAAAAAACTGAAAATACTGAATTTTCTCCGCGCGCTTTGCAAGCTAAAGCGTTTTTCGAACAGGGATATAACTGCGCGCAGTCGGTCGTTCTCGCTTTTGCGGAAGAGACCGGCTTCGATCAAAAGACGGCGGCAAAAGTCGCGTCCTCTTTTGGCGGCGGAATGGGGCGTTTGCGCGAAGTTTGCGGCGCCGTCAGCGGGATGTTCCTAGCGCTCGGCGCCTATTGCGGAGCCGACGACCCCGCCGACGCGGAAGGCAAAAAAGCGCAATATCAAGATATCCAAGAGCTTGCCGCCAAATATCGCGAAGAAAACGGCTCGATTATTTGCCGCGAACTTCTCGGCTTGACCGAAAAGACGTCGACGCCGACGCCCGAAAAAAGAACGAACGAATATTACAAAAAACGACCCTGCGGAGAATTAGTCGCTTGCGCCGCGCAACTGCTCGACGACTATATTGCGAAGAAAAAGAGCGTGGGAACGCGTTGACCGATTTTTTCCAAAATTGAAGCGTCGCGCGCAAAAGACAAAAGAGTTCAGACAAACGCAAGTTCGTCGGAACTCTTTGTTTCTTCGGCAAAAAACGCAACGGCAAAAAAACGAAGCGCCGCGATCGTTATTCGGCGTCTTTTTTCGACGCTTCGCAACGCTTCAAAATATAATCAAACGCGTCGTCAATACCGGGCGACGCGACCGACTCAATATTCCCGGCGTCGCACGCGGCGGCGATCGTCGGATCGATCGGCAATTTGACGACCTTTTCAATTCCGTATTTCTTCGCGATTTCGTCGATTTTGCTCTTGCCGAAAATTTCGAGCCTCTCGCCGCATTTCGGGCATTCGTAATACGACATATTCTCGACGAGCGCCAAGACGGGAATCTTCATCGTTTCCGCCATTTTAATCGCTTTCTCAACAATCAGCGAAACGAGGTCTTGCGGCGTCGCGACGACGACGACCCCTTGAATCGGAATCGATTGAAAGACGGTGAGAGGCACGTCGCCCGTCCCTGGGGGCATGTCGACGTACATAAAATCAACGTCGCTCCAAATAACGTCTTTCCAGAACTGCTTGACCGCGCCCGCGATGACCGGTCCGCGCCAAATAACCGGCGCCGAAGGGTCTTCCATCAGCAAATTGATTGAAGTCGCCTGTATTCCCGTCTTCGTCTGCGCGGGCAGAATTCCGAACTCCGTCGCGCCGAGTCGTTCCGTCAAACCAAACGCCTTCGGAATAGAAGGTCCGGTAATATCGGCGTCTAAAATCGCCGCCTCGAACCCGCGACGCTTTGTCGCGCAAGCCAACAGCGCGGAGACTAACGACTTGCCGACGCCCCCTTTTCCACTGACGACG
>JAZUGM010000028.1:0-15971 GCA_045641205.1 Thermoguttaceae bacterium | reverse complement strand
CGCCGGTTATATACCGGCGGATGGCGTCGGTTCGCAAAACGTTGATTTCACGACGCGAGAAAAAAACGAACGTTTTAACGGTTTAAAATCATAGTTTTGTAACCGTTTACGGAAAGCCGCGTATCAACGACGCGGATACGTTCGGTTCGAGAAAACTCGTTTGAAAAAAACGCCTAAACTTAGAAAGTAAGAAAGCCGTTAAGCTCTTGCTTTTCACTGTTCGCGAAGTCTTTTGGCGGCTCTCAGCGGGTCCGCGTATCGTTGATACGCGGCTTTATGCGAATGATTACCTTTTTCTTAAGACGGGAACCGCCGCTTCTTTGACGTCTTCGATCAAGACGGAGAATTAAACGTCCATCGCCTCTAACGCTTATTCCCGCGTCGTCTTGATGAAGTTGCTTTCGTCCATAGCGCGGTTTCTAATGGATTTTTTTCAAGAAATACCAGCCTATGAATCCTAGCGCGACGTTTCCCAGCCAGGTAAAGCACGGGGGCACGGTTCCGCTTTTGGCGCCCTCCAAGCCGAACGTGAAGAGCGGGAAATATACGATCAAGACGGGCAAAAAACAAGCGAAGAACGCCGCCGTGTAGTCTGATTTGTTAAACCAAATTGCGAACGGCGCGCCGACCCAAGTGAAAAAGAAACAAGCGAACCCCGAGGCCCAGACGCGCGGGATCGTCAAATGAAAACGATCCCGTTGTTTTTTGAGTCTTTTCTCAAATTCGGCTCGTCCTTTCCATTCTTCTTGGGAAGTTGCCGCAACGTTTCCGCACAAGAGGTTAAAAATAGCGGACGAGGCCAATTTTCGGTCGGCGCTTTTCTTTTCCGCTTCTAAGTTCTCGAGCGCTTCTTTGACTTTTGCGGCGGCCGGGTCGATTCGATAGGACGACCGAAAAAACTGATCGAGCGGAATCGGCAAATTGAAATCTCGCGGAAAAAACGCCCTGCTGTGCGAAGTCGTCGCTTCTGCGTTTTTTAAACGGATGTTGACGAGCGGCTTTTCCGAGTTCAAGTCGACGACGATTTTGGCGGAATCGGCTTCTCCGCTGATTTCTTCGGAGTCGGAGATTTTTCCAGAAAAAGAGAGTCCGACAAGCGTTCCGTCCTCTTTGACGCTCGCCGCTTCGACGACGCATTTATTGTCGGGCGTCGTAAATCTTCCTTCTTCGCGCAGTTGCGCTAAAATTGTCGATTCGAACCCTTCGAGCAAGACGCGCTTCATTTGCATTCTACTCCACGAGGTCGAAAGATCGTTCAGCCACACGCTCGAAAGACTCACGAAAAACATAAATATCCAGACGGGCAATAGGACGCGCCAAGGCGCGACGCCAAGCGACTTTAGCGCGATAATTTCATGATTGCCCCCCATTTTTGCAAAGAACAGAGTCGCCGCCATAAGGGAGGCGATCGGGAGCGATTTGGAGAGCAAGTCGGGAACGACGTAGGGCGTCAAACTGAACGACGTCGCATAGGGAACGCCCTCTTCGCTCGTTTTGACGATGAAAAAGAAAAGCAGTCCTACCGTCGAAAAAAGAAGCGCGATAGAGAATATCTTGATTGTTTGAAACAAAACGTATCGAGTATAAATTCTCACCGCAACCTCGCTTTATCGCCTTAGCGCTAATCGAAAAATTCGTCGTTTATTCTATTCAATTCGTTTTAGCGCGTCAAGAGCCCTTTTTTCGCGTAAATCGCCCAAAACAACGCGCTAGTCCGAGTCGAGTCATAACGCGGATCGCGCGAATCGCCTCTTTGCGATCGATTTTAGAAACGCCGAAACGACGATCGGTAAACGTAATTGGAATCTCGACGAAAGTCGCGCCCGACTGTTGAAGTCTAAAAAGCGTTTCTTCGAAGAAAGAGTAGCCCGACGAAAGAAATTGAGAAAAATCGACCTTGCGTAGCGCGTCGACGCGATAACAACGAAAGGCGCCGCTCGCGTCTCGTACTTTGAGCCCGAGCGTCAGACGCGCGAAAAGATTGACGCAACGACTCGCCAAACGCCGCGCAAGAGGCCAGTCGACCGTCGCGCCGCCCTTGACGTATCGCGATCCGATCGCGACGTCGACGCGTTTGCCTTCGCCGGATTCTTCGACGCGCGCGACGAGCGCCGGTATCTTCTCTACTGGATGACTGAAATCGGCGTCCATATTGACGACGCAACGATAATTTTTTTCGATGGCGTATCGTAACGCGACGACGACCGCCGAGCCTAATCCGCGTTCGTCGACGCGCACGACGCAATGAATTCGCGCGTCTTTTTCACTCGCCTCGACCGCCCAACGTCCCGTTCCGTCCGGCGAATTATCGTCGACGATTAACACGTCGACGTCGGGCGTCGTCGACAAAATGGAATCGACGAGACCGGGCAAGTTCTCGATTTCGTTGTAAGTCGCCAGCGCGACAAGTACGTTTTTGGAGTTGGACGCGTTCATTTTGGGGTTCTTTGTTTCGAATCGATCAGGGGGCGAAAATCGCGCGACGTCTTTTTTGCAAGAATCGCTCGAAATTCAAGTTCGTTCCATATTCTTTATACGGTTATGATACGCTATTCCAATGGTTTGTCAAATCGCTTCTTCATATTTGGGCGTTCGTTGCGTTTCGACGTCGCGCTGATTGCGCGATCTTTCTTTGCGCAAAAGAAATTTTTTCTATTTTTTTCCTTGATTCTTTGCGCGAGCCGTTCTATAATCTTTCAAAACGGCGATCAGGACGCAACGGCGTCCTTTGGAATCGGAGCGGTTTTGCGACGCGCAGACGCCTAACGACTCCGACGATAATTGCTTTTCACTTTTTTGGACTTGCGCGACTTTGCGCTTTAACGAACGCGATTAAAAAAGGACGCGACGCGAACCGACTACCCTCGCGGCAAATCGATGCGACGTTCCGTTTGAAATAAGGAATACGGAGAATGAGAGTTTCCAAAGAAAAAAAATCGACGGTCCCTAAAAAGAGCGCCGGCGCGCGAAGAAGTATCAACGACGAAAGCGACGAGTTGGTCTTTGCCGTTTGTCAACGTTTTTTTGAACATATTCAAGGCAAGTCGCGCAAGGGCGTGGCGACCGCCGTCGCGGAATGGCTGGCGGAAGAGTACGGTCGAGCCGATTTGACTCGCGAAAAAATCTATCCTCTTGTTTGGCTTGGCATTAGAAGGAATTTTTTGTTCTTGCAAGCGCCCGTCGAAAAAGAATTGAGCGCTAAAATTATCGACAAATTCAATTTGGCGCAGTTCCTGACCGCGCAAGACGGGTCGGTAAACGTCGTGAACGTTTCGGGCAAGGACGCCTCTAAACAAGTTGCGTCCGTTGCCGCCGACAAAATTGTCGAGTTGATTTGTAAGATCGAAGCCGAGAAGAAACGGGAAGCCGAACTCAAGAACGAGGATCCCGAAAAAGTCCGCGTTCACTTGGGACTTGGCGCCGGTTACGCCGCGATGGAAATTGCGAAGCGTTTGTCGAGTCGAACGCTTTCTCAGGCGCCTAAATTGACGTTGCACGCGATTTCGTCCGGCGGATATTACACGGCGGAGCCGCAGTACGATCCGACGACGTATTTTACGTATTTTATCGACAAGCAATTAGACGTCGAGTGCGTCGGCTTTTTCTCGACTCCGATCGTTCAAAACGAGAGTTACAAGCAAATTATGCGCAAGCCGTCGTTGCGTTCCGCCTTCGAACGACGCGACGAAATCGACGTCGTTGTGACGTCGCTCGCAACCGCCGACGACGAACACGGTTTGGTACGTCAATATCTTGGGCGCTTGAAAGGAAACGACTGGATCGAAGAGGACGCGTTGAAGACGTTGAGATCCGACGGCTGGGTCGGCGACGTGCTTTTTCAGCCTTATTCGAAGACGCACGCGACGCAAGCGAAGACGATTCGAACGGTCGCGCTCTTCGATCTTGCGGATATTGCGGAATTTGTTAAGACTCCAAACAAACACGTCGTGCTGATCGGGGGACCGTGCAACGCGTGCGGCGGCTTGAAGACAAACGCGTTGCGTCCGTTGCTGACGGAACCGTCGTTGCGCGTTTGGAACCATCTTTTCATCGATCGTGAAACGGCGTCGCAACTCGTCGAGTAATCGATTCTAGGGGCGTTTCGATTCGCCGTCGGCGTCGACGTCCCAACGTTTGACGGCGCCTTGAGAATCGACAAAGAGAACGTCGGAATCTAAATTAGCGAACGTTACGGCGTCGATCGACTTCAAGCGCGGGAAACGGACGTCCTTTTGAACCGCGCCTGTGCGAACGTTCCAGAGGAGTATTTCGGCTTCTTTCCCTTCGACGCCCGCGACGAGACGCATGCCGTTTGACGCGAGCGCGAAATCGCGAATATATCCGTCGTCTTCCCAAAATTCTCCTTTGAGCCGACCGTTTGCCGTTTGCCATACGGAAATTAAGCGCGGTTCGACTTTTGCCGCCAATATTTTTCCATTTTCGGAAAAATGACAGTCGTTTGAAGCGATCGGGATTTTGAGCGGTATCTGCGCGACTTCAAGCGCGCGCAACGGACTGCGTTTTTTCTCTAAGTCGACCGTTCGCGCGACTTGTAAATCCCATATTATTATTTTATAGCGTGGGTTCCAGCCTTGCGCTTGGTTGGCGTTCGCGTTGGTCGTCGCTTCTTTTTTTTCCTTGTTTTGCGAGTCTTGCGGCAATTCTTCCGCCAAAGTCGCGACTAAATCGCCTTCGTCGGAAACGTCGAGGACGTCGACGACGCGCCCTTCGATCGTTTCGTCCGAGGTCGACGAGTCAAACGTCAACTTAATTGTCTCTGGAAAATGAACGACGCGCTTCCCGTTTGGAACGTAGACCAAGTTCCAAGAGGGAACGTTGTAGAGGAAATCGGCGTTCTTTTGTTCCGACGTCGACTCTTGCGTTCGATCGATCCGATTAGGCGCGTTCAGTCCGTCGTTTACTGATCGGCAAATCAACCAGCGCGATTTCGGCGAGAGTCTGACTTGCGACGCGGTTTTAACTAAGTCCGCAGTTTTTAAGCGTTTGACGCTCGAGTCATACGCCTCTTGTTCGGCGTTCGGCGCGATTTGCGACGCGTAAGACGACGCCTCGAGTTCCTTTGTTAATACGACGTTGCGAAGTTCAAAGGAAGAGGGCGCGCCTCCGAAAAAAGCGCTTGACGGCGCGTTTGTCGTTTGAACCTCGGCGTAGACGGGCTCGCGTTCAAGCCAAAAGAGCCTGTCGCCGCGAGACGAAAACGAGGCTCCGCTCGCTTTTTGCAAGGGTAGAACGTATTCGTCTGGACGAAACGACTCTTGCGTCGCGGTCGAAAATTCAAGGTTCCAAAGTTCGACGTTTAAATCGTCTTCGGCTTCCGACGCGACGTTTAGCGTTTGTTCGTAGGCGCCTTGCGTCGGTTCCTTGTCAAGAACGGGCTCGCGCTCGATTAAAACGCGCTTTGAATCTCCGGACGGGGTTAAGCGTCGCGCTCTTCCTCCGATTTGTAGAATTGTTTCAATTTCTTCGCTTTGGAAAGTTGCGCGCTCGTCGTCAGGAAGTACGTTTTCGCTTTTCTCGCGCGAAGCGAATAGAGGGTTTGGCAAAAAACGGCGGCAACAGCCGGACGCGCACAGACTCAACGCCGCGAAAAGCAAGAAGAACGTTGTGATTTGCGACGCTTTCATAGGAAAATCAAAGCGTCCGTCGGGAAGACGCCCTTTTATGCGACAAGTGAAAAAATCGAAGGTCTCGCGTTCGCGCCTATTTGTCGACGCGACGCGTTTTACTATAGCGATTTGTTCCCAAGGCGTAAAGAGAGGTTTTGAACGATTGCAAAATCTGTTTGGCGCAACGTTGATCGAATCGCCAAGCAAAGAAAAAAGCGCCAAGCAAAGAAAAAAGCCCCAAGAAAAGAAAAAAGCGCCCGGAAGGCGCTGAAAACGTCTTTTGCAAACGCATATGCGGGTAAGAGGACTTGAACCTCCACGCGCTTACGCGCATCAGAACCTAAATCTGACGTGTCTGCCAATTCCACCATACCCGCGAAATTGCGTCGCAAACGACGTGAGTATTATAACGCGCCCTCGCATTAAATCAATAGGCGATTTTCAAAAGGAACCGTTATTTGTCGTTTTAACGTATGAGTAAAATTGTAATTAGAGTAATTAATAAAATAATGATTAAACCAATTAAACCGAGGATAATGTAGAAGGACGAAGTCGCTTTCTTTTTACGCGTCGCAAGTTCCGTGCGACTTGTCGCACACGAATCGACAAGTCTCTCGACGCTCTTGCGCAAGACGTCTTCGGCGCCCTGCGCTTCTTGCTCGTTTTCTTTTTCATTCGCTTCAAAAGCGGCGCGAATCTCGGGAAAAACGTTCTCGGCTTCCTCCCATTTTTCCCAGCCTTGACGCCAAACGAGCATTTTGGGCGCGATGCGTCGTTCTTCGATCCATTGTTTAATTACGGAACCGCCCGCCGGACCGTATTCCCGCTCGTCGAGCGCGCGAACGAACCACAAGACGTTCGAATCGTTAAGCGCGACGTTGGACTCGGCGACGAGATTCGAACGCAAGGCGGCTTCTTCGGCTTGTTTTTTCGACGACGAACGATCCGCAAGCGCGCTTTCAACGACGGAATCCCGATTCTTTGTCGGCGCTTGGTCAACGTTAGGAATAATCAATTTGGCGCGGCATTTAGGACAATAACCGACTTTCCCCGCCAATTCTTTTTTGACGTTTAAACGATGCCCGTTTGGACACAAAAAACGAATACCCATTTCGACCTCGCGTTATCCCTTCGGAACCGTTTTCAAAGCGCGACTATTCAAAGCGCGACTACAATTCGGGTTTTTCGATCATATAAATTTGTCGTCCGCCTTCGTGCGCCGAATCGATTAAAATTTTCCGACCGTCGCGACTTGCTCGCGGGTGAAGATCGCAACGCCATTCGCCCGCGTATTCTTTCGGGAGATAAAACTCGCCAAGTTTGACGACGCGTTCCGTTTCCAATTCGAACAGGAACGGCGTTTGAAGCCGATCTTTATTTGGATACGTGTCGTTGAGCAACCATTTGCAGTCGGTTCCGGGAAGGTAGGAGACGTGTCCGTCGACCGTCATAATATCCTTGCCGTGAACGACCGCCTCGCCCGATTCGACGTCGAACAAATAGAACCTGTCCCCCGCCAATTCGTTGCGCGCGAAGGCGACGATATGAGTCGGATCGCGCCAAACCAAGTGCGAAACCATCAGATTGTCGCTGACGACCCGCAAATCGGTTCCGTCCTTTGACGCCGTTAAAAGTCGGGTATGCCAAGCGACCGTTTTCGGATTTTGCTTCCAGCGATGCAGGAAAAGGAACCGTTCCGAATTAGGCGAGACGATCAAATGATTGAACCAATGCTTGACGCCTTCGGGGAAGGGCGATCCGTCGGCGCGCGGAATACTCGCGACGTCGGCAAAGGAAAAGAGAAGGTCGGTTTTGCCCGACGCCAAGTCCATCTTCCAGACGCCCGCGTTTTTCGGGATAAGCTCGTCAAAGTTCGGGTCTGGAACGCCGCAATATCCGTAGCCGGGGCGCGTGTCGTTGAGGCGTCGAAAATCGGGAAAGACCGTATATTCGCCGTTGGGCGCCAACGCGTAGACGGGGCGGGGAAGCTCGCGCTTCTTGCCCGACTTGACGTCGTAAACGATCGAATAATAATCGTCGTCGCCGCGCATATTCCAGACGATCTCCGAAGACGCGCCCGGTATGAATTGAAGCATGCAGCCTTGTTGCCAATTCCACGCGGTCGTGGAGCCGATTTGAGTCCAGCGGTCGCCGTCTTCCGTGTCGATAAAACCGACGTTGATCGAGTCGTCCGGCTTAGGCGAGCGTCCTTCGAAATCGACTTCGTTGCCGACGACGTAACGATTCGTCGGATCGAAGTGAATTTGGTCGTAATAGGCGCCCCAATGAAAGAGCGGTCCGTTCGTCAAACGTCGACAAGGGGGAAACTGTTCTTGAGCCGATTCGTCGGCGAAAAGACGCGCGCGCGAAGCGTAGGGAAAGAGCCCTAACGCCAAGAGCGTCGACGTTTGCAACTTTAAGAAGGAGCGCCTTTGCATAATAAAAAACCTCGCGCGTTAAGGACGTGAAAAAGGACGATTATCCGTATTATACAAAAGCGTCGAGTCAAATGAAAGAGCGCGAAATATTGACTTTTTTAATTTTCTACTTAAATAGACAAGTTTTTATGGTAAAATCCGTTTAATAGTGAAGTTTTCAAAAAACGACAAGTTCGTTTTAGCCGTGGACAATTACAAATAGGAAAGGCGCGGTATGTTTTCCGGCATTGTTGAAACTATGGGCAAAATCGCGAGTATTAAGACCGAAGGAGCCGTCTGCACGCTTGTCGTCGACGCTCCCGAAATTAGCGACGGCGTGGAAACGTCCGACAGCGTGGCGGTCAACGGTTGTTGTCTGACCGTCGTGAAAAAAGAGGGGACGACGCTGGCGTTTCAAGCGGTGCCCGAGACGCTTTCGCGCACGAATCTTGGCGACTTAGTCGTCGGTTCCGGCGTCAATCTTGAGCGCGCGCTTGCTATCAACGGTCGTCTCGGCGGTCATTTCGTCAGCGGGCATATCGACGGAAAAGCCGAACTTGTCCGAATCGACGACCATAACGGGGAATGCGCCGACTATTATTTCCAGATCGACGAAGAATTGGCGAAAAATATGGCGTCGAAGGGCTCCGTCGCGATCGACGGCGTTAGTTTGACGCTCGTGCGTTGCGAACGCAATCTTTTCAGCGTCGCGCTGATTCCTTACACGCTGTCCGTCACGACGCTCGGCGCGAAGAAAATCGGCGACAAAGTCAACATTGAGACGGACGTCTTGTCGAAATACGTTCAAAGGCTCTTTGAAGCGCAGAAATGGGATTAATTGGACAAAATCGCAACGCGTGATTTGTCGAACTATAATTTGTCGAAGGAGATTGCTTTGAAAAGGTCGTATCGTAATTATTGCATAGGCTTGGCGATCGTCGTCGCGTTCCTGTCGCAACTCGGAACGTCGCGCGGAGAACTCTCGCGTTTAACGGTCGATTCGCGCGTTTCGCCCGCGTTGGGGATCGATTCGTCTCAACCAGAATTCGGGTGGATATTGTCGACGCCGGGCTATTACGACGTCGCGCAGGTTTCGCGTTCGATTCAAGTCGCTTCGACGCGCGAAGGGCTGGGTTCCGACGCGCCCGACTGTTGGCAAAGCGGAGAAGTCGCCTCTTCTCGTTCTTTTGGCGTTCCTTACGAAGGCAAGCCCCTTGAATCTTCGAAACGCTACTATTGGCGCGCGACGGTTCGCTGGCGCGGACTTGACGGCGCGGGCAAGGAGGCGTCGGGCGAAGATTCGGCTTGCGGCGAGTTTGTAACCGGCGTTATGCCCGGAGACGAATGGGGCGCCAAATGGATTACGTCGCAACGAACCGACGCCGATCCTTTGCCGATTTTATTCCGTAATTTCAAATTGGATCAGCCGAAAGAAAACGTCGCCGAAGCGATTCTTCACGTTTGCGGGCTTGGTCAGCAAATCGTTTCCGTCAATTCGTTGCGCGTCGGCGATCGCACGTCGATCGATCCCGGCTGGACCAACTACAAAAAGAGCTGTCTTTATACGACGTTCGACGTCAAAAAGGAACTGACGACCGGGGACGAGCCTTCGATTAGCGTCGTTCTTGGCAACGGCATGTACAACGTACCCGGAGGTCGATATGTCAAATTTTCGGGCTCCTTTGGACTTCCCAAGGCGATCGCTAAATTGACGATTCGCTATCAAGACGGCTCGACGCAGACGGTCGTAACCGACAAAACGTGGCAAACGACGCCCTCGCCGGTCGTTTTCTCTTGCGTTTACGGCGGCCCCGACCTTGATTTTTCGCGCGGGGTTTTCTCGCGAAATCGCCTGCTAACTTGGGGCGTTCCGAAGTCGGCGCTCGAAACGGAAGGTCCCGGCGGCGTTTTGAAGGCGCAAAATCAACAGCCCGTCGTCGTTTTGGAAAGACTCAAGCCGTTAAGCGTCAAACAACTTGAAGACGGCAAAATCGAGGCGGACTTCGGCTATAATTTTGCGGGTCGACCCGTCTTTCGTTGCGTCGTTCCTCGTTACGGTCAGAAAATCAACGTTACGCTTGCGGAAATGCAGGGCAAGCCTTGGAACGGACATTCCGACGGATACTTCTTTAACGCCCCGTCCTTTTCGGACAAGGACGGCGTGCAGACCTTAGAAACGGCGAAAACGCCCGTCGAACCGCTTGACGATTTCAATCGCGACGACTGGGCGTTCGATTTTTACCCCGACGAAATCTTCGGCTCGACGTTCGGTTATTGGGGGTTCCAATACGTTTATATCGACGGCGCGGAATATCAGCCCGACGTTCAAAAAGCCTGTTCCGTCAATTCGATTAAGCCGCAAGTCGTCGCGATCGAAGCGGAACGGATCGGCGCCGATTTGGAACGGGTCGGCTCTTTTGAATCGGACGGCGCCTATTTGAACGAAATCGACTTGATGATCGATCGTTCCGTGCGAAGCAACGTCGTCAGTTTGATGACCGACTGCCCGCACCGTGAAAAACTCGGGTGGCTCGAAGAAACGCATTTAATGGGTCCGTCGATTCTCTATCGATACGATTTGCAGACGCTTTTCCGCAAGATTTGCCGCGATATGACGGAAGCGCAACTTGACGACGGTATGATTCCCGACATTGCGCCCGAATATACCCGATTCGTTCAAGGCTTCTTCTGGTCCGCAGAATGGAGTTCCGCCGCGATTCAAGTTCCGTGGCTTGCTTATCGTTGGTACGGCGACGAGCAAATTATTAGCGAACAATACGATACGATGAATCGTTACGTCCGCTATATGGCGTCGATTCGGAACGAACAAGGCTTAATCAAGGCGGGCTTGGGCGATTGGTACGACTGGTCGCCCGAAAAGAGCCACGCGGGCTATTCGCAACACACGCCCGGCGAATTGACCGCGACCGCGTTTTTCTGCGACAATCTGCGCGTTATGGCGATCTTTGCCGAAAAACTTGGCAAGTCGGAAGACGCCGCCTATTTCCGCGATTTGCGGGAGCAAGCGGTCAAAGATTTCCAACGCGCCTATTTTAACGCGGAAACGAGCGTCGTCGCGACGGGCTCGCAAGCGTCTTACGGATTCGCGCTCTATTTCGACTTGATTCCGCTAGAGTCGCGCGCCGCCGCGTTCGAAAATATGCTTGCCGACATAGAAAAATGGAACTATCGTCCGTCGTGCGGTGAAGTCGCGTGGCCGTTCGTCATTAAAACGCTCGCAAGTTTCGGTCGCAACGACGTTCTCTGGAAAATGTTGCAACGCGAAGACGCGCCCGGCTACGTGCATATGCTCAAACATTGGGGAATGAAGACGCTTTCCGAAACGTGGGACGGTCCCGGAAGTTCGATGAATCACTTTATGTTCGGCGCGATTCAAGAGTGGTTCTCGTCCGATATTGTCGGGATACGTCAAGCGGACGATTCGGTCGGATTCGACAAAATTCTGTTGCGTCCGAGCCCGATGATTGGCAAAATTAACCGCGCGAGCGGCGATTATCGATCGATTTACGGAACGATTCGTTCCGATTGGAGCGTCGACGAAGCGACCGGCGCCTTCGCTTGGAACGCGATCGTTCCCGCCGGGACGACCGCCGAATTGGCGATTCCCGTCGCCGGCGAGAAATCGACGTTTAGCGTCGTCAACGCGCAAGGCGAAGTCGTAAGCGTCGACGGTTCGACTTATCAAGCGCCGGTCGGCGACAATCCGGCGCGACGTCTTGTTAAAGTCGGTTCCGGCGATTATAAAGTCGTTTCGCAGTTGCGCGATTAAAAAATCGGTAAGCTTTTACGGAAAAACGACGCGTAAGAATCGCCGCGTAGCGGCGCGCGACAAGCCGCCCGTCAACGACGGGCGGATCGGCGGTTCGCTTGACGTTGCGCAAACGATTTTTTGTTTTTTACAGTCGACGCGTCGTCTGAAAGTTCGTATGTTTTTCGCAGAACCTTCAAACGCTAATTCTTCCGACAAACTCTGTTCTCCGTAAACGAGCGTTTGGGAGTTTGTCGGATAAATTCGCTTTGATAACGGACGGGTTTTCGGCGGCGCCGATCCGCCCGTCGTTGACGGGCGGCTTATCGCGCGACGGCTAACGCCGTCGGTTCGAACGCAAACCTTGATCGGCATATTGCGTGAACGGTTACAAAAATCGGTAAGCGTCCACGGAAAAACGACGTGTAAGAACCGCCGCTTACGCGGCGATTCTTGCGCTACGTTTTTTGAAATCGTATAGAAAATCGAATCGACGATTTTATCGGGGGTAGCGACAAATTAAAACGTAATTATAATAAGGGACGTTCGTGAGACTTGGAAGCGGTCGAGCCTATGGAACGACCGTCGGACTTTGGATATGTCGCCGTCTCAATGTTGCGCCGCGTTTTGGCGCGCGTCGCGTTGGGACGGTCGTTAGAAAATCGGTTCTTTGGCTATGGAAAGAACAAACGCTTCTTCCTCTGAAATTCGCAACGACGCCAATTCGGCGCCTAAAAAGCCGGAAGACGAAAACGTGCCTTCGACTTTTCAGCAAGTTCGCGAGATTTTCGAGTCGTTGGCGATCGCGCTTTTTTTGGCGTTCTTATTCAAAACGTTTGAGGCGGAAGCCTTCGTCATTCCGACCGGCTCGATGGCGCCGACGCTGAAAGGGCGTCATAAAGACGTCCTTTGCGAAGAATGCGGGTATCGGTTCCAGACGAGCGCGAGCGAAGAAATCGATTCGTCTTGCAATCGTCGAAACGGGCGCTACGTCGTCGCGGGCACGTGTCCTCAATGCGGATTCACGCAATATTTCGGCGACGAGTTCCCCAGTCCGAAACGCGACAAGCGCGCGCCCTCGTATTCCGGCGATCGAATTTTAGTCAGCAAATTGACGTTTGATCAACGCGAAGTCGAGCGCTGGGACGTTTCCGTCTTTCGTTCGCCCGCCGAGCCGAAAATCAATTTTATCAAGCGTATCGTCGGACTGCCCAACGAGAATTTGCGCGTTCAGTACGGCGATTTGTTCGTTCAAAGCGCTCTTGGCGAGCAAAGCGACGATTCGACCGCGCAAGACGAGACAAGCGCCAAAATGAAATTCGCGCCGACGGAAACGGCGCCCGACGTCAATTTGGGAACGCTCGATTTAGTCGGAGGTTCTAATTCGGTCGATTCGAAACAAGTCGATAATTCCGGCTTCGAAATCGCGCGAAAAGACTACAAATATTTGCGGCATATTTTGCAGACGGTCTACGACGCCGACTACGAGCCGACGAAATTAGACGCGTTAGGTTGGCCGTCGCGCTGGAGCCCCGACGAATCGACAAGCGCGTCAAATAGGAACTGGGCGCGAAAAATCGACGGAAAAAAGACTGTCTTTCGATTTGGCGCCGACGGCGGCGATGCGTTCGCGAACGCTCGCGCGTTGAAATTGGAAACGGAAGCCGACGTTTCGCCGATTTTGCCCGACGACAAGCGGTTCTCGTGGTTGCGTTATCGACACGTCGTTCCTTCGTCGACAGATTGGCGTTTTCTAACGGAGGGAGTTTTGCCGCCCGACGTCGAGAAAAGCGGAGTCGTTGCGGACAATCCCCGTTTGATCGACGATTTTACGGGCTATAACGGCGGAATCGCGCGAGGCGCCGAACGCGACGCGTATTCCGGCGAACTCAGGTGGTCGAACGTTCCCAACGACGAATTCGCGTTGTTGACGAAAAAGGAGCGCGACGCCGAAGGAAAAGAACGCGTTTTTTGCGCGAAGAATCCCGACGGCATAGGTTGCAACTGGGTCGGCGACTTGGCGGTCTCCGCCGAGATTGCCTTTGAAAATCTCGAAAACGAGTCGGGGCGCCTCGCGTTTGATTTAGTGAAGGGCGGCGTCGTCTTTCGTTGTCTCGTCGCGCCGAAATTGGGGACGATTACGTTGTCGATACCGAGCGCGCCCGAGTTTGTGCCCAAGGAGCTTGCCTTCAATTTCAAGAAAAACAAAACCTACAATTTTGTCTTTCTCAACGTCGACGAAGAAATGAGAGTCGCGATCGACGACCGCGAGTTAGTCTTTCCCGACGGCGGAGGCAAGTACGACGCCTTGACCGCGCCCGAGAACGGCGCGGCGATTATTCCGCGCAATCGCGACCCGAACGCGCGCGACTTGGCGCCCGTCGCGATCGGCGCTTGCGACCTTGAAGCGCGCGTGGAAAAGCTCAAGGTCTTGCGCGACGTCTATTATATAGCCGCAGGACGCGCGCTTGAGCCGTGGGATTCGAATAAATACGGCGATTTTGGCACGGCGCGATGCGATCGATTGGCGAAAACGCCCGTCTATTTCGGATCGGAAGAAGACGCCGCGAGGTTTATGTCGACGCCCGACGATTGGGTCGGATACGGCAATACGAAATCGGCGTTGTTGCGCCAAAAAGAGGGGCAATACGTCGCGTTTGGCGACAACAGCGGATTCAGTTTGGACAGTCGACTTTGGTTCTCCAACGTCGTGCCTCACTATGTTGATAAAAAGTATCTTATTGGCAAAGCGTTTTACGTCTACTGGCCGCACGGGATGCAAGTTCCGATTTTAAACCGTCCCATATGGCCGAATTTCTCGCAGATGAGGCATATCGATTAGACTTGGGAAACGCGCGCGAAACAAAAAATTTCGACGCGCGTTTTTTTTTGGAGAACGTTTAAATAAAACGTAAGCGTTCCTGGTAAGCCGCCGCGTTTAATGCGGCGGTTGGATTGGAACAAAGCGACGCGTAAGGATTCATTTTTCGCCTCTTGAAAAGCTCTTGAAAGAATCTATAATTAAAGAATCGAACGCGGGACGACCTCGCGTTTGACGACAAACGGCGACGAAAAGGTAGGTTATGCCCGTTAAAGAATTGATCGAAAAATACGGCGGGAAGACGAGCGTCGCGCTCCGGCGCGCCGTTCGCGCGGAAATACCGGGCGGTTCCGATTTGTTCGACGCGCTTCAAATCGCGGCGCGCAATCGCTACGAGTCGGACGACTGGCGCCGCCTTCACAACGCGTTGATTCGAACGCGCGAGGCGTTTTTCAAAGACGTCGCGCGCAAGTACGGGTTCAAATCGGCGACTCGATCGTCTCTTGGCGAAGCGAAAGGAGAAGCGGAACAATGACCGAACCGAAAATCCGTCGTTTGACGTTGGAAGAAGCGGCGGCGCGTCTCGAGGAAACGCGAAAAATAGCCGGAGACGACGAAACGAGAGCTTGCTTAGATCGTGCGATCGCGGACGTTAAACGAATCGGACGCAAGCCGAAAGCCCCGGAGAAACGGCGCGACGCGTCTTTTACCGTTCGTTTTAATCGCGAGGAGTTAGCGCGAGTCGAGGCGGCGTTGGAAGGTCGAGACGTCGAGTTTTCCGCCGGACTGCGCGAATTAGCCCTTCTTGGCGCCGACGCGCTTACAAACGCAAAGAACGACGATTAACGCGATTTTGACGCTTAAGCGCGACAAATCCGCCGACGTCCGCCTTGCGGAGCTGAAATATTGGCAAATTCTCATAAAAACAATTAAAGTTAGTTGACGAAAACGACGAGCGCCCTATACTATACTCGTTTATAGCGGGCTCGGTTACGAGTCGAACGCGGCGCGTCAAGCGACGTCGGCAAAACGAGGAAGTTACCCGCAATTTATCGCGACGTTCCGCAGATTGCTCGGAAGCGCCGCGAGACGAAAGTCTCCCGAACGCTCCTTGAGCGCGTCCCTTTCGAAAGGTCGCGATCGCAGGGGTTTCTTTTTCAAAACGCTCGGACTCAAAGACGATTTTGAGGACGCCGGGCGCGTTCTTTGTTTTTGTCGTCGTTTTTTGACTCGATTCTCGTTCTGATACGCGCGTATTTAATCTTTGAGGAGACGTTAGAGATGCCCCGACGCGACGATATTAAAAAAGTGCTTATTATTGGTTCCGGTCCGATCGT
>JAZUGM010000027.1:0-4038 GCA_045641205.1 Thermoguttaceae bacterium | reverse complement strand
ACGAAGCGGACCGCCGCGCTACGATTTATCAATAAACGACGCGATTAAACCCCGCGTCGAAAGACGCGGGCCCAACAAGCCGCTCGTTACATACGAGCGGAAAAACGAAGCGGAACGCCGCGTTATGATTTATCAATAAACGACGCGATTAAACCCCGCGTCGTAAGACGCGGGCGCGACAAGCCGCTCGTTACATACGAGCGGAAAAACGAAGCGCTTGACGGCGTAAAGATTTCAAAAAAACGCAAAAGGAAAATATAAGGACAATTCCCTCCCAATGACTCCCCAAGAACTAAAAGACGCCCTTTTGCAACGCGCGATTCAAGGAAAGCTCGTTCCGCAAGACCCCAAAGAAGGAACCGGCGAGGAGTTGTTGCGACAAATTCGAATCGAAAAAGAAAAGTTGATTAGCGAGGGAAAGATTAAAAAAGAAAAGCCCTTTAAGGATATTAAGGACGACGAAAAACCTTTTGAGATTCCTAAAAATTGGGTTTGGGTTAGATTGGGAGACGTGATTACGCTTCTTTCTGGTCGTGATTTAATTCCAACTGAATATAACGCAGAACAAAGGGGTATCCCATATATTACTGGGGCAAGTAATATTGATAAAGGTCAAGTGATTATTAACAGATGGACTGAATTCGCAAAAGTAATTGCATTGAGAGGAAACATTCTTCTTTCTTGTAAAGGAACGATCGGCAAAATTTCAATTTTACAAGAAGATTCCGTTCATATTGCTCGACAAATAATGGCTATTATCCCAATCTTTGCGGATACGTCATTTGTAAAATTTTTCCTTGATATTGTACGTTGGAAACCCAAAAGTATGATTCCTGGAATTGAAAGAAAAGACGTGCTTAATCTAGTTTTTCCTCTCCCTCCCTTATCGGAGCAAAAGCGCATAGTAGCGAAGCTGGAATCGTTAAAGCCGTTCGTGGAACGTTACGCTCGGGCGAAGACTCGTTTGGACGAAATATCGCGCAGTTTCCCGGACGATCTTCGTCGGGGTCTGTTGCAACGCGCGATCGAAGGACGGCTTGTCGAGCGCGACGCGTCGGAAGGGACGGGCGCGGATTTGTTGCGGGAAATTCAAAAGGAAAAACAAGCGTTAATCGCGTCGGGAAAGATTAAAAAGGAGAAGCCGCTTCCTGAAATTAAAGACGACGAAAAGCCCTTTGAGATTCCCGAACATTGGACTTGGGCGCGTATTGGCGATTGTTCAACGGTATATAACGGAAATAGTATTAATGCGGAAGAGAAGCAACGCAAGTATTCAACCTTATGCGAAGGTTTCCCATTTATTGCCACAAAAGACGTTGGTTTTAATTCTGTAATTAATTACGAAAACGGCATATATATACCAAAAGGAATTGCCTCCTTTAAAATTGCACCCAGAGACAGCGTTCTGCTTTGTATGGAGGGAGGAAGCGCAGGAAAAAAAATCGGGTACTTGACGCGAGACGTCTGTTTTGGAAATAAACTTTGCTGTTTTCATCCCTTTGTTTTAAATCCTTATTTTTTATTCTGTTACCTACAAAGTCCAAGTTTTGTAAATAATTTTACAGTCAGTATTTGCGGTATGATAGGCGGCGTTGGAATTTCCAAGTTAAGAAATATGTTGCTTCCAATTCCTCCCTTATCGGAGCAAAAGCGCATAGTAGCAAAATTAGAGGCGCTTCTTCCCTTGTGCGATCGTTTAACCAGCGCGCGACGACTTGCGTCGCCGAATTGCTCGCGCAACCTTCCATAACCGTTTTTTATTAGCAGACGTTACGTCTCAGTTAAACGTCTAAATCCAAACAAATTTGCGTTGATTCGTTTGGATCGGCGTTGTTTCATATTTTGGAAAATTTTGATCGAACGACGCTAGATTCGTCGTTCGGCGTTATTCCATAACGGAGACTACCAAATGAACGCGGCTTACCGTCCCTATGACTTCGATTACGCCTCGGCGCCGACGTCCACCCCTTATTATATTATCGATCGAGCTTTGCTTCGTAAAAATATGCGCCTGTTAAAACGCGTCCAAGACGAAGCCGATTGTCGCATACTCCTCGCCCTCAAAGCCTTTTCAACTTGGGGCTTTTTCGACGAAATGGAACCGTTTCTAGCCGGTTTCGCCGCTAGTAGTCTCAACGAGGCGCGACTCGGTTGCGAGAAGTTTAACGTAAACGGAACCAAAGACGCGCACGTCTATTCGCCCGCCTATTCCGCCGACGAATTGCGCGGTTTGTGTAAATATTGCAATCATATAGTCTTCAATTCTTTGGAGCAATTTCGTAAATTCAGACCGATAATCGAAGACGCCGACCATAAAATTCAAGTCGGTCTGCGCGTCAATCCCGAATATTCGGAAGTCGCCCTCGAGATTTATAATCCGTGTACGAGTCGATCAAGATTTGGCGTTCGTCTCGACTCCTTGCTCGAGGCGGGCGACGACGCGCTCGACGGAATCGACGGGTTCCATTTTCACACGATGTGCCAGCAGGGCGCCGACGTGTTGCAACGCACGCTCAAAGTCGTCTGCGAACGCTTTGAACGATTCTTCCCTCGCCTTTCGTGGATCAATTTCGGCGGCGGTCATCATATCACGCGCGAGGGCTACAACGTCGAGCGCTTGATTCAACTTGTCCGCGATTTCCGTAAACGTTACGGTTTAAAAGTCTTCCTAGAGCCGGGCGAAGCGCACGTTTTTCGTTCGGGTTTCCTTGTCGCGACGGTTCTCGACGTCGTTAAGAATTCTCACGGGCTCGACGTCGGCATCGTCGACGCGTCGGCGACCGCGCATATGCCCGACGTCCTTGAAATGCCCTATGTTCCTGAAATTGTCGGCGCGCGCGTCGCCGTTGAAGACCCTGAAACGCCTTTGGAAGAGGGTTTTTACAAGTACCTGCTCGGTTGCAAGACCTGCCTTTCGGGCGACGTTATCGGCGAATACCAGTTTCTCCGCCCCCTTCAGATAGGCGATCGCCTCGTTTTTGAGGATATGGCGCAATATACGGTCTGTAAAAACACGACCTTCAACGGCGTTCCGCTTCCTTCGATCGTCTCGTGCGATTCGGAAAAGCCCGGCGGAGATTTTCGCGTTCTTCGTCAATTTCAATACGAAGATTTTGAAACGCGACTTTCTTAAAGTCGACGTAAAACGCGCTAGACGAGCGTAATTCACCCAAGACTAACGACAAAGACAAAGGCGTTTTCCGTGTCTAATCGTCCCTTGAAAACGAACGACGGCGCGTCCGTTAAGCGCGCCGCGATCAGCGACTCTTCCTCGGGCTCGAAAAAACGAAGGAAAAAATGGTCGGAAATTCCAACTCGAACAAAAGTCGGGTGGATAGCGTGCTGTATGGCGGCGTTAATTTTGGTCGGTTGGATAACAAACGAACCCGGTTTGTTCGAACTCAATCGAATGTGCGTCGTAATGTTTCTACTGTGGCTCGCGTGGCCGGAGTTGGAAGCGTTGCCCCGTTGGACGCTCTACGTCGTGCCGATTAGCGCGGTCGTTTGCGCTTGGCGTCCGCAACTTCTTATCGTCGTTTTGCCCCTGTCTTTCGTCTACTTGCTCCTCCGTCCGTCGACTCGAGCGAAAAACAAGAAAAAAAGCGCGCCCCCTAAAATTTTTCAGCAACTTAGTAAAAAATTTGCTGGAAAAAAGAAATAAGATTGAGTATAATACCCTTTTGTTGATTAGCGCCTTGCGTTTGTTCGTCGAGTCGCAAGGTTTAACCGCTGTTGAAAACGAAAGAGTATTATGAAGTCTTACGCAAAACTTTTTTTGTCTTTACTTGCCGCCGTCGCGTTTACGGCTTCCGCCGCGTCGGCTCAATCTGTTGAAAAAGTTGAAATTTGGCCGGGTCTTGCGCCGGGCGAAACGGTTCGCGAACCGAACGTTGAAAATCCAAACAATCCGCATAGTCCTGCGGAACGCGTCACCACGCCGCAACTGTTGATCTATCGTCCCGAAAAACAAACGTCCGACGCTTGTATTCTAGTTTTCCCCGGCGGCGGATTCAGCGTTTGTTACTATAAAAACGAAGG
>JAZUGM010000026.1:0-21355 GCA_045641205.1 Thermoguttaceae bacterium | reverse complement strand
CCCCAAGGAACCCTACTCCGATTATTTGAAGTTGTACTTCGTCAACGTCTGCCCTGTTTTTCCAAATTGGGAAGAAGGATTCCGAAGCGGAAAAATGGTCGACTGGGTAAAATTACTAAACTTTCCTTCAAAGACGAGCGTGAAAGAAATGGAACAAGTTGCGCAATATTCGCCCGATATTGAAGAAGCCTTGAAAGCCGCAAAAATATTCTTCAGCAATAGAGAAGCTCAACTCGTTTACGAAGCGCAATGGCGCGCTGATCTCGACAGAAGATACTTTGAATACCTAAGAAACGAACAAAGAGACAGAGAACATGACGCAATTATCGAAGCGAGACACGCGGCAAAGTTTAGCAAAATGACGGAGAATAAGCGCGCTTATATCGCGCGCCGACTAGCGCGTCGTTGGAACGTCGATACGGAGGAGGCAAACGCCGTCTTAAAAAACAAGACAGATTTTGACGAATTAAACGAGGTTTCTGAAAAAATGGAAGATTGTCAAAGCTACGAAGATTTTTTGAGATTGCTCTAGGAAGCGCGCGTCTTCCTGTTTTTACCTAAAAAACACGAAACGTCAAATATATTCGTCAATAGTTGCGTAAAAATCGCGTACTTAGAGAAATCAAGCGTCTCGAAAATGGGAAAGTAGAGAGCATATAAGCGATAAACAGAAAACGCTATGATTTCCCCAATAAAAAAGGCGCTTTTACGCAAAGAACGCCTTCAGACCCCTTGTCGAAAATTGAACGACGACTTACAATATTCTGTGCTTCTCATACCGTCGGGCGCGTTTTCAGACAAAACGCGCCTGCTGTTAGAACGTGCTTGTTTTACTGGAGATTAAAATGAATAAATATTCCAAATGCAACGGGGGGGGGGGTAATAACGGTTTTACCCTTGTCGAACTTCTTGTCGTTATCGCGATCATCGGTATCTTAATCGGACTTCTTCTCCCCGCAGTTCAGGCGGCTCGCGAAGCCGCGCGTCGTATGCAATGTACGAACAACCTGAAGCAAATTGGGTTGGCTATCCAGAACTATCACGACGTCAACAACGCGTTCCCTCCAATGCGCACCTCGCCGGGCGATGCAAATAGGAATATGGCCGCCGCTTGGGGTTGCGTTAGCGGTTACGTCGCGATGTATCCTTATATTGAGCAAGCGCAGAGACTTCAAATCGTTATGGCAGAAGGAGACGAGGGGCATAGTTTTAACGGTTGGTCTAAAGTTTGGACTTGCACCGTCGCCGAACTCCAAGCCCCTATTCCAATGATGGCCTGTCCGTCCGACCCTAACGCAACTTCGCCTTCTTATTGCAACAAAGCGCAAGCGGCAAGCTATATGATGTCGTGCGGCGACGCCACCGAGCGCGTCCGTGAAGGCGGCGTCAATCGACGCGGATTCTTCCCCGGCGGAATGGGCGCGTTGGTAGGTCAAACGTTCAAGTGCAACAAAATGTCGAGCATCGTCGACGGCACTTCCAACACGCTTGCGATTATCGAGGCTTGTTGCGGCGCCGACGCCGGTTCTTGCAACCGCGTCAAGGGCGGCACGGTCGTCTGGGGCGGCGGCTCTCCTAACGGCTGTCTCGCGTTCAAAGACGCCAGTAACCCGAAAGTTTACAACACGACGAACGTTCAAGGCGATTCGCGCGGTTACGTCCATACCGACGGTCGTCCCTGCACGTTGGCGGTTCAAACGATTCTACCTCCTAACTCGCCTTCTTGCACGACCGACGCGCACAACTGCTGGGGTTGGTGCTATATGAGCGCCTCTTCTAATCACTCCGGCGGCGTCAACGGCTTGCGTGCCGACGGTTCCGTCGCGTTCTATTCGGAAACGATCGACTGCGGAACTAATCTGAACAGTACCGCTTACACTGGCGCCGACCCGACCGGCAAGAGTCCGTTCGGAGTTTGGGGCGCGTTAGGTTCTATCGACGGCGGCGAAACCACGACGAACTGAACTTAATTGGTTTTGCTAAAAGCGCGACGCGTACGGAATTCGAATTCGCGCGCGTCGCGTTCTCTCGTTTTGCGGGTTCCCAGTCGTCAAAGTCGAAGTTTAACGCGCGGCGCCGCTCGTCGCCGCCGCCGATAGAATAGATTCTTCATAGCGTTTGTTCGCCCTGAACAATCCTAAAAAAGCTCCTATTGACCGTTTCCGTATTGTTGAGGAATCTTTTTATTTCGTTCGGTTTATTGACGACTGGAGCAAGTTTTGTTTTGAAAACTCTTATTTAGAAACGTTTAGAAATGACCAAACAAAGAAAAGGCTTTACGCTCGTAGAACTGCTGGTCGTTATTGCGATTATCGGCATTTTGATCGGGCTCCTTCTCCCCGCCGTTCAGGCGGCTCGCGAAGCCGCGCGTCGTATGCAATGCACGAACAATCTGAAGCAAATCGGATTGGCGTTGCAAAATTATCACGACGTCCAAGGGACGTTCCCTCCGATGCGTACTTCTCCGTCGCAACCGGAATGTTGGGCGGCTTGGGGTTGCGTCAGCGGTTACGTTGCGATGTATCCCTATTTTGAACAGGCGGCGAGACTCCAACTCATTATGGCGGAAGGCGACTTGGCGCACCAGTACAACGGATGGAACAAGGCTTGGAACTGTACGGTGGCGGAACTTCAAGCTCCTATCACGATGCTGGCCTGTCCTTCGGACGCCAACGCGACTTCGCCAAGTTATCAATACAAGGCTCAGGCGAGCAACTATATGATGTCCGTCGGCGACTCGGTTCAGCTGTGTACGGAAGTGGGCGTCAATAGGCGCGGATTCTTTAAGGGCGGATTAGGTCGTCTCGACCTTGGCGGCGTTTCGTGCAACAAAATGTCGTCTCTTATCGACGGAACTTCCAACACGCTTGCGATCATCGAAGCCTGCATCGGCGCGGACGCGGCGTCCTGCAATCGTATCAAGGGCGGCACGGTCGTTTATGGCGGCGGCTCTCCCAACAGCTGTCTTGCTTTCAAAGACGCCTCCAATCCTAAGGTTTACAACACCACGAGTCTTCAAGGCGATTCGCGCGGATTTATCCATTCCGACGGTCGTCCCTGTGCAATGGGCGTCAACACGGTTCTTCCTCCAAACTCTCCGTCTTGTACCGGCGACGCGCATAACACTTGGGGCGCCTCTTACCTAAGCGCTTCTTCGTATCATTCGGGCGGCGTCAACGGTTTGAAAGCGGACGGCTCCGTCGCGTTCTATTCCGAAACGATCGACTGCGGTTCGAATCTGAACGACGCGACCTACTGGTCGAAGGAGCCGACGGGCAAGAGTCCCTACGGCGTCTGGGGCGCTTTGGGTTCCATCGACGGCGGCGAAACCACGACGAACTGAGTTTTAAAGCAGTTTTGAAATCGATTAAGCGTCGCGCGAGTCGCTCTTGCGCGGCGTTTTTATTAGAAAGCGACGTTCCGCGCATAAAGTCGATCATATGAAAGCGCGCGTCGGCTTCTCTTGCTTTTGATTTTATCCGTCCGCTCGACGTTCATACGACGTCGAAGCGTCGGATTCCGTCGCGTTAGAAAATTAAGAGGATAACGTTATGAAATTACGCCAATTCTTGTGTTTGACGATCGGCGCGGCTTTGTTGAGCGCCCTCGTCGGTTGCGGTCCGAAGGCGCCCGCCGATATGCCTAAGACGGTTCCGTTCAAAGTCAAGGTCGTCGACGGATCGACTCCCGTCGAAGGCGCGCGTATCTTGTTCCTTCACGATCAGAAAGCCGTCGTGTCGGGTATTACCGACGCAAACGGCGTCGCGGAAATTACGACGTCGTTGCAAAACTACACGGCTAAAGGCGCTCCGGCGGGCGAATATCGCGTTCAATGCGTCAAAGAACGCCTTGCCGAACACTGGAAAACGCCCGAAGAACAGTCCAAAATGTCCAAGGAAGAAAAGGATCAGTATTTGGACGAGTGGCTCGAGAAATGCAACGAAATTCCGCGTTCCGTCCCTGCGTCTTGGGAAGACTACGACAAAACGCCTTTGACCGCATCCGTTCCAGCGGAGGGCGGCGAAGTTACGTTTGACGTCGAAGGAAAAGCCAACGAGTAATCGAACGTCAAATACGAAAATCCCCATAAACGAAACGGTGGAGTCGACCAATTAGTCGACTCCGCCGTTTTTATGCTCCTTACGCGTAAGTTCGATTCGCGTTGCGACGAGGCGCCTACAAACAGATTGTCTTTAAAGCATAGTCGAACGCCAAAACGTATCCGCAAATTCTCTTTTGATCTTTTCCTTAGCGCTTTTATCGGTCTTTGTTAAAAGAAAAAGACGGACGAATTCGTTAAATCGCGCGCGAATTTCAGGATCAATGACAACGCTCTCCGGCGTCTTCCAACTCTCTTCTCCAAAAAGCGCCGGGTATTTTTCTCGCAACAACGCCGCTTCTTGAAAATATCTAGGGAGTCGTTCTTTTCCCTTTATGGCGATATATTTATCAAAAAAAGTTGCAAATCGAGAATACTCGCGCATTACAAGAAATACGACAAGTCGCGCCTCAAAATCGTCCAAATCTCTACGCGATACGTCCTCCTCGTTGATCAAAGAAAAACGCATATTGTCCACGCTGTACGTCGGACTATACCCGTCGTCGAAAGGTTCTTGGCGTTTAGTTTTTTGAAAGCGAACGTCAATTTCGCCGAGACGTTCTTCCGACGTTCCGCTTGTCGTAATAAAGCGGTTATAAACGGTCGCGGTAGAATCTTTCGCAAGGACGTAATCAATTAATTCTAACGCCCAACGCCGATGAAAAAGCGCGTCTTTTAGGTTCCAAAGGAGGCGTAACGCCAAAGCTCGTTGATCGTTGGCGATCGCGCATAAAGCCAACGTTTTAGAACTCCAGAACGAACGATCGCGCTTCGGAACGAGATTGTTTGACGCCGTTCGTTCCGCAAGATTGAACAAACCGTACTCAAAAAGAATACGATCTCCCATAACAAAAAAGGCGGGTACGGAACTCAATTCCGGCTCCATCGTCGGCGTCGTCGGACGCGCAAAAAGTTCTTCGGCGATACGCCCGGAACGAGTAAGCGCAAGATACCTCGCGGTAATAGAGGCTTCGTTTGGAATCGGAACACGCGCCTCGCACTCCGTCATTCTGTTCCAATCTTGCCGATCAAGCGCGCGCGCCATCCTCAGTAACGCGCGATATTCCTTAGTTGCAAAAGAACAATGAAACGTTCCAACACAAAAAGCCGACGCCAAAACTACTACGACGACGTAAGAAATCGCCTGATATTTTGATTCATTTTTCGGAACGTCGGAAACAACGTCTGGTTTTCGAAAAATAAAAGCGGCGCATATGGCGATCGCATAATAAAGCGCGCAAAGAATAAGATAAAAATACTTGATATAAAATTGATATATAACGTTGGTATAAGGCTCGACTTCCGCCGAAACGATCGATTCTTCCGAAAGACCGGCGACATATGCGTATTGTAAATTGGGAGTCGTATCGGCGTAAATCAGAAAATAAAAGAACGCCGGAACAGCAAGTACGAATAAAACTAGAAGCTCGCAACGTTCCCTTTGTCGCGCTTTTGAATCTTTTGAAACGGAAACTTGACCAATACTCGCATCGTTGTGATTCTCAACGGGCAAAGTCGTTTCGATTATCACGCAAAGAACGGCGCCCAACAACGTAAAGAAACCAAAAACGGGATAAGTTAAGAACGTCGTGATTGCCAAAAAAGCCGCGCGCAATTTCGACGAACGTATCGCGTTAAAAAGCGACGCGAAAAATAAAGCAAAGGCTAAGTTAAAAATAAAACTAAACAAATACGCGACGTCTCGATTCTCAAAGAACAAATAACGCGCGTTAGTGACTTGAATCGTCAGCAAGCACGCGGGCAAATACGAAAAGACGCTAGTCCATCCCCTTAATCTAAACAGTTTTTCCGTCGCATACTGAATATAAATCAAGAAGCCGACAAGCATTGTCGCTCCAAGCGTTGGAAAATAGAAGAATTGAATAAAAAAAGAAGACAAATAACGCGAAAGTCCCGCTATTCGAACCGACGCATCGGCAAAAAAAGCGTAATTCCACAAGAAAAGATCGTATTCTTGCGCCATATAGAGAAAATCGCCGAAACGAAATCGCCAAAACAAGAACAAAAAAAGCGCGAAAGCCAATCGAATAAACGTCGGAAATCGAAGACTCAAATCGATCCGTTTACGACAAGACGACGAAAGATTCGCCGTTCCGTCGCACGACGGAGAGGAAGAATTGCAAAGACTGCCATATTTTGCGCGTCGAACGCGTTGTGCCGATTTCATTTCTTTCTCTCCAGTCTGGGCGACCACATCCACGCTATACGATTAATAGACTAATTCTATTATAAACAAAAACGTTTCTACAACAAGTCGGAGTATTTTTATTTAATCTCAACGTCATTTAAACTCAACACCGTCGATAAAATCGCCAATATGAATCAGAGGCGATTTAGCGTCCTGTTTCTCGCCAAAGAGAATAAAATTGTCGATCGTCAAGCCTTCGGTTCGGTGTTCGGCGTCGGCGCCCGAGAAAAGAATACCGCAATAAGAAGCCGATCCGTCGACGCTCACGTTGCGAATCGTAACGTTTTTAATATATCCGAACTCTTGCGTTTTCATATACCTATTGACGGTCGGTCGACCAACGAAAAGCCAGTTGTCTTTATTGGCGACGTCGACGTCAAAACGCAACGCGCTCGTGTCGATTTGCTTCATTTTTTCTAACGCCTCGGCCGAGAGCGCATTTTCCACGCCAGTTTCAAAGCGGATATTCTCAAAAAGAACGTCTTCCATTCGCATTCTCTCGCCCGGTTCAAGCAGAAAATTACGCGTTTGCGAGTGAATCACGTCAATATTTCTGAACACGACGCGACGCATATAAGGCGCGCGACTCTCGTGCCCCATTAGCACGATTCTTGCGCGATCGCACCAGAAAACGCAATTTTCCGCCGTTACGTCTTCGCAATTCCCGCAGTCGACGTCCAGTCCTTTGAGCGCCATACAGTCGTCGTCCGTTCGAAGAAAACAATTCGAGACGTGAACGCGACGCGAATTACACGGATTGATCCCGTCGTCGTTTTGAACTCGACCGCCGCAAAGTTTAATATTGTTGATCGACACGTCTTCGCTGTTATATGGAACAACAGTCCAACGAGAAGAACCGCGAATAATAACGCCGTCGATCGACACGTTTTGCGAGTCGACAATATTGACGGTATGTCCAGTCGGTCCTTGCGTCCATTTCCAAGGCGTGGAATCGATAACGCCGCGTCCGCGTATTTTCACGTTCTTCCCGCGAATGTTGACGCCGCATTTTACGATCGCGCCCGGCGCGAGATAAAGCGTTTGATCGTCGGTCAGGTCGATGCGATTATCTTTCGGCTCGTGGACGCCCGGAGCAAAATAAACGACGTTAGGATCGTCGGCGTTCGGAACGTCCTTTTCGAGCGGATTGACAAAAACAAGCAACGGATGGAGTCGACCGTTATACTCAACGGAAAATTGACATGGCTTGTCGACGACGACGTTAAAAGTTCCGTCGTCGTTCATAATCGGCTTAAGTCCCAACGATTTCGGACGAATCGTCAAGTTCTCCAAAGACGCGCCGGTTTTTTCTTCGATTTTCAAATTAATCGGCTCGTCGGCGTCGACGGAAAGAAAAGCGTATTCCCCGCCGTAATCATATTTTTCAAAGGGCGGATCCGCCGTGCGCGCAGTCAACGCGCCGACAGATTCTCCATTGACTTCGACCGACCAGAATTGACTTGTCGGCTCGCCCGCAGGAACTTGCCAAAGATCGATCTTTGCAAAAGCGGCGGGAGAAGCCGACAATATCGCCAATGTCGTCGCTAAAGACAATAACAAACGTTTCACAACAAACCTCCTCAATAAAAGTATAATCAAGTCGCGACTCTACGCGCCCAGCATTATGTTCGTACTATACGCTATAATTCGCCCCAGTTGGCGCCGACCTCGGCGTCGATCTTCAACGGTACGCTCAAAGGCGCCCCGAGCGTCATTTCCTCGACGACAATTTTCGTTAATTCGTCGACGTCCTCTCGACGCGTCTCAAATAAAAGTTCGTCGTGTATTTGTAACAACAGACGAGCGCGTTCTTGCGTCGAATTGGTCGCAACGATCTGTTCGATCGCAGGTTGACGCTGCGGCGAGACCGTCTCGCGGTAAATTGTCGCGGCAAAGAGCGGATTCTTTTCATAGTCTTCGAAATTCGAATCCTGCGTTGTAACAAGTCTGTTTTCTTCGGAGTCGTCTCCTAATAAGCTCCAATGCGAAACCAGCCAGCCCTCGCGCTTCAATCGTCCCCAAACGGCAATCATCGCCAACTTCATTATATCGGCCGCCGAACCTTGAACAACGGCGTTAATCGCCGCGCGCTCGGGAAAATTGAGCGTCTTGCGCCCTCGCGCGCCCCTAACCCCGGCAAGGGCTCGGCGACGTCCAAGAAGCGTCTGAACGTAACCTTTTTGCGCGCAGTCTTCAAGTACTCGATCAAAGAACGTCGACACGCCGGGATATGTTGCAAAAAACGCGTCTATATAAGAAGATGCGTCGCTTGGCGTAATCTTTAACGCTTTGGAAAGCCCAAAAGCGGTTTGTCCATATATTAACCCAAAATTGACCGCTTTTGCTTTACGACGCATATCGGAAGTAACGTCTTCGGGCTTGACGTCAAATATTCGACTTGCTACGCGCGTATGAATATCGGCGTCCTCCTCAAAAGCGCGTATTAACTCGCCGTCGCCGGAAAAATGAGCGAGAATTCGCAACTCAATCTGACTATAATCGCAAGAGAGAAACGCGTCGAACCCTTGAGAACGATCCGGAACAAACCCGGCGCGAATTAATTTGCCGCTTTCCGAGCGCGCGGGTATGTTTTGTAGATTCGGATCGCTGGAACTCAATCGTCCCGTCGCGGTTGCCGTCTGATTGAAGGTTGCGCAAACGCGATCGACCTTATCTCTACCCGACGCCTTCAGCGTCTGTTCGGGCAAAGGCTCCAGATATGTTCCCCTTAGTTTAATGAGTTTGCGTAATTCGACTATTTTTTCGGGGATCGGATGTTCGGACGCCAACTCTTCAAGTACTTCGGCGTCGACGCTCGGTCCTGTTTTCGTCTTACGTATCACAGGCAAGCCAAGATCATCGAACAATAGTCGTTGCAACTGTTTAGGAGAATTTAAATTTATCTTTTGCGCAAAGGTCGGGTCGGAATCTACGTCGCCGATTAATTCTCGAATTTCCCGTTCCAGTATTTCTTGTTTCGAAAGAAATTCGGCGGACGCCTCGCGAAATCGGTTCGGCTCGATCGCAACGCCGTTGTATTCCATTTCAGCCAGCGTTTCGACAAGGGGAATTTCCAAATCGGTCGCTAATTTCATTAGACCGGGCGTCTCGGCAAGTTTAGTTCGTAAAACGGACGAAGCGTTAAATGGAATCAACACGGCGTCGACGGCATATTCCGCGACTACGGACGTCGGCAATTCATTCAATAAAAATCTTTTTTTTCCGACGTTTGTCGCCTTTTTTAGATCAAAAACTTCGCAATCAAGGTAGGTTGACGCAATTTCCGACAATTCGCGCCTTGTTTCGCCCGACCGCGCCAAGTAATCGACAATTTCGACGTCGAACGCCAAGCCGCGCATACGGATGGACGAATCGCGTAAAACAAGCGCGTCGTATTTTAGACCAAGCCCCAATTTGGCAACTTGATCCGATTCGAGAAAAGGACGCAACAAATCTAACGTCGGTTTACGTTCAAGCGTTTTTTCGCCAAGAGGAGCGTCGAAAGGAAGATAAAACGCCTCGTTAGGATCGATCGCCAACGCCAGACCGCATAGGGTCGCATAACGAGGTCGAACGCGTCCTTGTTCCCCTGTCTCGGACGTTACTGCGGAAATAGCCGTAATTCGCGCCGACTTAAGACGATCGCAAAGACGCGACAATTTTTGTTCGTCGTCGACGATCGATTTTTTCCACTCGACGCGAGGACAAGGGAACGGCGGCAAAGGAAGCGAATCAAGCGTTGGAAAATTACGCGTTTGAACGAGTTCAAAGTCGGAAAAGTCAAGCGTTTTTTTCGAGTTCGGACGAGTATTTTGCGAAACAGAACCGTATTGCGAAAAACCAAAACGCTCAAGCAGGGGCGTTTGAACGTCAAATTCTATCGAACCTTCAACGTTGGTCGAAACGGATTCCGATTCTTGAACCGATTTGTCGACCTTATCCTTCTCTATAGAATGTAACGTCGGATCGCTCAAAAAAGCGCGACGACGCGTTTCAATTTGATTAAACCATTCCGAAGCGGGCGCGGTCGAAGTTCCCAGTTCTTCCGCAAGCGAGTTGATTTTACCTAAAAAGGAACGAAAATTCCAATATTGGAAGAGACGACGCAATCTTTCCGGATCGATTCCGCCCAATTTAGCGGCGTCCCAATCGACTTCGATCGGCACGTCCGTTCTCAATTTGACTAAGTTTCGACTAATCTCAAGAACCTGTTTTTGATAAGCGCGGATATTTTCAAAACGTTTGCCCTTGAGACCGACGACCCCTTGAAATATTCCTTCTAACGTCCCATATTTATTCAATAACTCTGAGGCGACTTTTGGACCTATCAACGGAACGCCCGGCACATTGTCTGAAGAGTCTCCAACAAGAGCTTGAAAATCAACGACTTGTTCGGGCGTAATACCCCAATCCTCGA
This sequence comes from Thermoguttaceae bacterium, assembly GCA_045641205.1. Lineage (GTDB taxonomy): Bacteria > Planctomycetota > Planctomycetia > Pirellulales > Thermoguttaceae > RUG369. The sequence goes on along the minus strand of JAZUGM010000026.1, from coordinate 10,630 downwards.
GTAATTCCCCTTCCCTATAATATTTGTCTTTCCTCAACAGATAAATAGAGGTAGATTCGTTAATAAGCTGACGCGCGTCCTTATCCGACGTCACAAGAATTGTCGATCCGCCCATTTCTCCAACGCGTTTAGCCAACGTCGCCATCACGTCGTCGGCTTCGTATCCGACAACGCCAAGAGCCGGCGTTCCCATTCCGCGCAGAAATTCGCGCGTGAAATCAAATTGCAACAATAAATCGTCGGGAGTAGAAGATCGATTAGCTTTATAATCAGGATATATCCGACTACGAAACGTTTTTTCAGGCATATCGTAGGCGCATATCAAGTAATCGGGTCGTAATTTAGCAATTATCGAAAACACGTCCCGAACAAATCCAAACGTAGCGCCAGTAGGTTCCCCAACGGCGTTCGTCATCTCCGTATTAGTCGCGTGAAATACTTGATATACGAGTCCGTAAGCGTCAATAACGCAAATTTTCTTTCCAAGTAACGAAAAGGTCGACCACATAACGACGCCCCATAAAAACCGCGTTCTTAGCTAAAAGCAACGTAAGAGAAAAACACGTCGGATTCTAACCAAAAGAGAAAAGACAAACGATTCAGTCTCTAATTCGACGTCGACGTCAAAAAAAAACGTCCGTCAAAGAACGAACGTTACGATAAACCATAAAGAACGGCGCGACGCAAACGTCAATACGTCCGTCGCACCGACTAAAAGACGCGCGTTAGATCATAGATCATTCTTCGTCGTCGTAATCGTCGTCATCGTCGTCGTCGTCCCAATCGTCGTCGTCATCGTCGTCTACCTCGTCCCACGAGTAGTCGTCGTCCTCGTCGTCCTCGTCGTCCTCGTCGTCCAACCAGTCGTCGTCATCGTCGTCCCAATCGTCGTCGTCGTCGTCATCCCAATCGTCGTCATCGTCGTCGTCGTCCCAATCGTCGTCGTCTTCGTCGTCCCAATCGTCGTCGTCATCGTCCTCGTCTTCGTCCTCGTCGCCGCGCGCGCCCCTTAAGACGTCGGCAGAAAACATAATCCAAGCGACTTTCTCATCTGCAAATTGGAGACTTCCGTCGTTTTTCCAAGGGGTAGTTATGTCAAATTTCACGATTCGACTCCTTAAAAGTCAGGCGTTGAAAAATTATCGCAACACGCGTTGTTCCAACAAGTTGCCCGCATCGTAACAACGGCGTAGAACTGTAAGATCGACTTTATTGCTAACGCCTGTCGATCTTATCTAAGGCGCGTCGTCGTCGAACGATTCGACAATAATCGACAAAACGACTAAAAAACGTCGTCTGCGCGTCAAACTGCGCGCGATTATACCGCGTCTTTCATAAAAAAGGAATAGAAAAAATCGGCTTTTTTAAAAAATATTTTCTTTGATTAACAAAAAAATTTCCAGATGAACGCGTTTCGTAATAAAACGTCTTACATTCGCCTCTTTTAGCGTATTAACGCGTCAAACGGCTACGTTTCTCGCTATTTTCGAGTTGCCGTCTCGTTTAGAATCCGCCCTAATTAAAATTTCCCCATCCTCGCCAACGTCGTCAAAGTGAACCGACAGTATCTTCGACACGCCCGAATCTTCCATCGTTACGCCATAAATTGCTTTGGCGGAAGACATTGTTTTTTTGGAATGGGTTACTAGTAGGAACTGCGTGTTTGGTATAAAGTCAAGTAACGCGCTCGAAAACCGACCGACGTTTCCCTCGTCCAACGCCGCGTCGACTTCGTCGAGGATACAAATAGGACTAACGCGATATTGAAAAATTGCCAGTAACAACGCGACGCAGGTGAGAGACTTTTCTCCGCCGCTCATTAAGGTCAAACTTTTCAATTCCTTACCTGGAGGACGCGCGACAATTTCCACGCCGCTGTTCAACGGATCCGACGGATTCTCAAGCGTAAGATCCGCTCGTCCTCCTCCAAATAATTTTTGAAAAATATTGCAGAAATAACCGCGAACCGTCTCAAAAGTTTCCTCAAAAAGTCGTTTACAATCGGAATTGACGCGTTCGATAATCTTTTGAATCGATTTTCTCGCCGTCGTGAGGTCGTTGTACTGATTAAAAAGCGACGCATAACGCGTTTTTAACGTCTCCAACGTTTCGATCGCTTCTAAATTTACGGAACCTAAGTCTTGAAGTTTGGAACGTAATTCGTCAATTTCTTTTTTACGACGTTTCACGCCAAGAACGTCTACAGGCGCGACTAATTCAAGCGTTTTGTCTTTCAACTCGGTCGAAACGTTTTGTTCGTCGTCGGAATTTGACGTTTCCAATCTCCTTTCCAAGTTCGCTTTCTCTTCTAATTGGAACGTCGCTTCTTTGAAATCGATCCCATAATCCTCCTTCATTCGCTCTTCCAATACTTTGATTTCCTGTGAAAAACGTTCTAACGACAGTTCTTTCGTTCGTATTTTTTCACGTTTTTTTTCCAACGCGTCTCGTTGAAATTTCAGTTCAAAAGAAATCTTGGCGCGCGCGCGTTCTAGTTGGGTTCGTTCCAATTGAATTTGATTTTGACGACGGCTTAGTTCTTCCTTACAAGAATAGAGAATCGCAAGGGACGACTCGCACGTCAAAACGCACAATTCTGCTTTTGCGATTCGCTCGTTCAATTCCTCTACGCGACTTTCATATTCTCCAACGCGGCGCGTCTGTTCTTCCCTTCCCTCGTCAAGACGTCTAAGACGATCCGTTAAAAAAACAATACGTTCTTCCGCTTTCGCCAACTCAATTTTTAAATGAGTGGTTCTCTTCGTTTTTTCCTGCCGTTCGGCGGCGCAGGAATCCAATTCTTGTTGACGCTCCTCAAGACGTTTTGCGATCGTCTCGACCGTTTTATCAAACAAAATTTTTTCTTCGTTGCATCTATTAAGTTCTTCGATCGTTTTTTGAAGTTCGACTTCTAAATCAGACGTCTCCTTTTCAAGTTGCGTTTGGCGCGCGTCTAACTGCGCTTTGCGTTCAAGGGACGCCGTTTGACGCAAACGAATCGATTCAAGAACTTGCGTCGCTTCGCGTTGGACGTTCGCCTCCAACTCAAATTCGGAGTCGGCTTGGGACAGATCGTTTTTAAGACTCGCAACATCGACGCGCAAACGTTCGAATTCTTCTTCAAGTTTTTCCGTTTCCGACAAAAGAGACGCAAGCTCGCTACGACGGGAAATTAGTCCCGCGCCGCCCTGAGTCATACCGACGACTAAAGTTCCGTCGGCGGAAAGCGCCGAACCATCCGCCGACAAAAAATTTGTCGGTTCGTCGACTTCGCGGTATAGACGTTTAGCGACTGCGATCGATTCAACAATCCACGTTCGACGCAATAGACGTTGCACAAGGGACGCAAATTGAGGTTCCGTTTCCACAAACTGATCGGCGCGTCCTAAAACGCCGGGTCGACCGTCCAATTTTGGATCAAGAAGAATCGGCTTACTAGGATTCGGATCAAGCCAAATAAAACCGACGCGTCCTGTAAATTTTGAACCTTGACGTTCAATATAACGGAAAAGCTCGGGCTCGGGAGGCACGACGACGTATTGCGCCGTCTGTCCCAACGCAAGCTCGATTAACGGCGCCGCTTCCACGTTGACGCGAATCAAATCGGCAACCAAACCGTAAGCATGCCGAAAGGGAGAATTCGGATTGCGCATCGAACGAAGAGTTTCTTTAACGCCGGGACTCAAACCTTCGTATTTTCGAAGCAAATCGTTAAGAATCGTCGATCTTTCGTCAAAAGCGGCTCGTTTGCGTTCAAGCTCGGAAAACTCCGCTTGACGCGCGCCTAAGTCGCGACGCAAGTCTTCGCGCCTAACTTTCAATTCCCCCAAACGTCGATAAGAGGTCGCGCGTTTGTTTTCCGCTTCTTCAGCGTCTAATTCCAACGTCTTGACTTCGCTTTGTAATTCAGTTTGTCGACGCGTAATTTCGTCTCTTTGACGTTTCTTTTGTGAAATGGACTGTTCGATCGTATGACGACGAGCGTCTAATCCTGAAAGTTCGCCGACTAAACGTCCGGATTCCGCGTTTTTCTCTTGTAGAACGCGCTGTAGTTCCTCTCGAACGCCGTTCAAATTGGACGCGCGTTGCGCCAACGCGTCGATTTCAACGTTCTCGCGTTCAAAATCAGTCGCAATCTTCGTCGAGGCGTCGCGCGCCTCTTTTAATTCGGCGCGCGTTTGGCGAACATTCGCTTCGTCGTCAAGACCGCGCGTGCGAAGTTCGTATGCTTGAAGCGCGCGACGCGTCGATTCCGCGCGCCATTCCTCTATTTGCACGCTTTGAAAATCGATCGTCGATTCCTCCGCCGCCAAACGTTCTCTAGTCGCGGACAAATCCGACTCGATTTGACGTAAACGCGCGTCCGTCTCCGACAATTTTGTCGTTGCCTCCGTCTGCTCAAGATCGGCGGCGGCAATGCGTTCGTTGCATTCGGCTTCAAACGTCGCGTAATCGTTCGTTTCCGCGCTCAATTTATCGCGTTCTTCCGACTTAACGCGCCATTCGTATAGACAGACTTCCGTTCGTAATTTTTGCAAACGCGCGGTATAAATACGATAGCTTTCCGCTTTACCGGCTTGAGTTTTCGTTCTTCGAAGTTGCGTTTCAACTTCGCCGACAAGATCGGATAAACGTAAAAGATTTTGTTCGACGCGTTCAAGTCGACGAGAGACCTCCTGCTTTTTCGCGTTAAAACGCGCGATTCCAGCCGCTTCTTCAAGCGCTGCGCGACGTTGCGCGCTTGTGCTTTGCAACAACGCTTCGACGCGTCCCTGTTCAATTACAGCGTACCCCTGCGATCCGAGACCCGCGCCGACGATTATGTCGCGAAAGTCTTTGAGTCGACTCGCCTGTCCGTTGATAAGATACTCCGATTCGCCGCTACGATAGACGCGTCGAGTAAGCGCGATTTCATCGGCTTCAAAAGGAAGCAAACGTTTTGAATTATCAAAAGCAAGCGTAACTTCAGCGGCGCCAAGAGGCGCGCGAGACGACGATCCGTTAAATATCACGTCGGTCATCTCGTCGCCGCGCAGTCTTTTGGCGCTCTGTTCCCCTAGCGCCCATTTTATCGCGTCGACAATGTTCGATTTGCCTGATCCGTTCGGTCCGACAAGCGCGCAAATCCCCTCGTCGAACTCCATTCGAGTTCGATCGGCAAAACTTTTAAATCCATATAATTCGATCGATTTTAACATAGGATCGGCGTCGACGCTAACTTAAAAACAACGTCATAATAATGAACGAACGGCTCGATGGTAACAAAAAACAAGAAAAAAAACAAGAGATAAGAAAAAGACGTGACAAACGTCGACGGCAAAGAAAATTATTAAGAAACGTCCGCAAGACGATAACCTCGCGGACAAAACTAAACGTCGTAATTAGACTTCGTAAAAAAAGCGCTATTTTTTGAGCGACTTCGACAAGAACCAATCGTACAATTCAGGATTGTCGTAAGTTTGAGTCCAACTATCGTGTTGCACGCCCGGATACGTCGTAAAAGAAACGTCCTTATTGCCGTTCATTCGAACCGCCTCGACAATTTCGCGTCCGGCTCGACACGCGACTGCGGGATCCGCTTCGCCATGAAACGCCCAAACGGGCGCCTTAATCGTCGAAGCGGCGTCCGCAGAGTACCAACCGCAAATCGGCGCAATTGCGGCGACTTTATCGGACGCGACCGACGCGACGCCCCACGTCGCAAATCCGCCCATTGAAAGACCGGTAACGTAAACGCGCGATTTGTCGATCGGATAGCTTGCGCACAATTCGTCTATAAGAACGCTCATTTGCAAAGGCGACCAAGTCGTATTCGCTTTACATTGAGGCGAAACCGTCAGAAATTTCCAATTCTTAGCGATTTCTGGAACGTCGCATAACTTCGCCGGTCCGTGAAACTTAACGACGTTCGGATCAGAGCCGCGTTCGCCCGCGCCGTGTAAAAAAAGCATCAAGGGGAACCCGGCTTCGTTTTTCGCCGATTCGTCGCTCGGCAGGAAAAGCCAGAAATCAACAGTCTCCGTTTTTGTCGAATCAAGCGCGTCGGAACCGTCGCGCGGATTGCCTACGCGAGCGGGAAGCTCCGCTTTCATCAAAATCTGTCGACCGGCGACCGGCGCCGGATTAGATTCTTTTAAGTCGGCGCCATAGGACGACGCAAATCCCAAAAGCGACGCAAACGCCGCTACTACAAGCAACTTATTCATATTACACGTCTCACTTAGAAAGTTTATGCGACAAGAGCCAATCGTATAGTTCGGGATTGGCGTATGTGCGCGTCCAACAATCGTGCCCCACGCCCGGATACGTCGTAAATTTGACGTTTTGATTTCCCTCGGCTCGAATCGCCTCGACAAGATTCTTTGAATATTCGTATTTCACGGCTCCGTCGGCGTTTCCGTGAAACGCCCAAATCGGCGTTTTTGCCATTTTCGGAGCGAAACTAACGTCGTATCCTCCGCAAAGAGGCGCGGCGGCGGCGATCAAGTCGGACGCTTCGGCAATTAATCCCCACGTTCCAAATCCCCCCATTGACAGCCCCGTGACATAAACGCGCGATTTGTCGACTGGATATTCTTTACAAATTTTTTCGATCAACAGGCGCATTTGCGCGGGAGACCAAAATCGAATGCCCGGACATTGAGGCGAAACGGTAATAAAACGCCAAGTCTTTGCCTGTTCAGGATCGGCGCAAAACTTTGGCGGTCCGTGAACTTTAACCGCTTCGGCGTTTGTTCCTCGTTCGCCGGCTCCATGTAAAAAGAGAAGAAGTGGAAAACCGTCTTCTGTTTTTGCCGATTCGTCGGTCGGTAGGAAGAGCCAATATTGAATTTTTTCGGATTTCGTCTCGTCGATCGGATTTGGACCGCCAAGAGGCATAGCGTCGCCGCCGGTCCACTCGCCGCCGGTCGCCAAAGGAAGGTCCATCGACAATAACGTTTGTTCGCCCGGTTGGGCGACGTTGGAGTCTTTCATATCCTCCGCCCTCGACGTCGCTTGAAGAGCGGTCAAGACCGCAAGTAATGCAAACGTCGTTAAAATTGTCTTACATTTCATTATAAACGTCCCTTATTCGTTAATAAGACGTGAAGATTGTCTATTTGACAAACGTCGGCGTTTTGCTCCGTCGTTTGACCCACAAGACGCTAAATTTCGTATTCAATATACGACGACAAGGAGAGAAAAGCAAGTCTTTTTTATTTTTTTAAAAGAAAAAAGGCGTTCTCACAAAAGAACGCCTTTTACGCGATCGCGCTAAGAAATAAAAAAACCCCGGTTCTCGCGACGAGTCCAACGTCAGACTTGGAAGAAGGAATGGGCAAGGTATCCTCAAACCACACAGTGCGCCGTGTCCTCGGGGACTACTCTTCTATTTGCAAAATCAGCGCCATTCATAAAATTCTTACATAAAAAACAATTCAAATTTTAACTTATCTTTAATACTATATTTGGCAAGAGTTTAGAGAAACAACTTTTTTTCGTCTTATTTGTTTTCAATTTTAGACGGCAAAAGGAATGAAACCATATTCCTAAAATCAAGTCGTTCGTTTCAAAGTAAAGCGCTTCAAAACGCTTCAATAGAAAACGAGACGCCTCGCCCCAAAAGCGCCTAACGAAAAAAAGACCTTCTGTGTCTACGGCGATTTTTTCCAAAACACAATCAACGCAAAAGCGCGGGGACGCCTAAAATTGTAATCACGTAGTCTTCTAAAACGCCGATCGTCGGACGTTCAAATTGAATTGTCCAGAATCCCGGCTCGGGCTTGCAAGGTTCGTTGGTCTGTTCGTCAATTTCAGAGGACCACGATTCTAACGCCGCGATATTCTCCGTTCTCTTGACTTGCGCGCCCGACGGATCAAAAAGAGTCGCCGTAACTGGCTCGGCCGCGCTACCGACGATTCTAACGCCCCAATCTTTCGCGTCCTTGGGAACGTAAAAAGAAAACTTTCCCGTAGCGCTAATAAGGTTCAAATTTGGACGCGCGGCGACAAGTATCGGAACGGTTTCGTCCTTCAATTCAAGGGAACTGGCTCCAAAGTCGGCTTCCAATTGAAACCACCCCGTCGCAGGGGCGGAATAAGCGTATTTTTTCGGTTCAAGACCGCCTTTTTTAGATTCCAACTCAATAGACTTCCCCTGCGGAGTCGTTAGTTTTAAGGCGACGTCGTTAAGCGGATAATTACCTATTCGTCGTTGAATTAACGTCCATTCGACCGATTCGCCTTCATTTGCATAAAAATAATAGGAACTACGCCCGCGCGCATATAAACCTGATCGAGACGAGTCTTTCGAATTAACGCGTTTGTTCCACGCTTCGCCAAGCTCGACGCCCGTAGAGTTTGACGAGTTTAACAACGAGGATAAGTCAAAGGGTTCAACGCGGCGAGCGGATAACGCGGGAAACATTTTCAAAACGTTCTCGTCGTCGATTTTTAAAACAACGCGGCGCGCTTTAATTTCTTCGCCCAATTCCAAATACTTTTGGCAAATTTTACCGCTCAATCCTTTGAAACCTACGCCGTCGCTAGAAGCGTCGCGAACGACAAATAACGAATCTCGTTCGGCGTTTTTAGCTACGTCGACAATTTCAACGTCGTTAAAAACAATACCGCCGTTGGGATCGACGTCGGTTCCTACGGCTATTAACGAAATTCCCAAGTCGGTCGTCGTCTCGAGCCAACTCTCAAATTTTTCCTCCGTATTGACTTCGTCAAACTTATAGTCTCTATAACAATCATAGCCAAGTTGCTTAAAGGCGTTAGGAACGATAATTCTTACGTTGTTGAAAATTAAAGGCGCGCCGTCAAACCATTTGCTACGAACTGCAATTCCCTGTCGATTTCCAACTAAGTCGACGTTCTCTAAAACGCACTTTCCTTGAAGAGTTCGATTCTCGCCGTTAGCGACGGTTATGCCAAATCCCACGCCCGCGTTGCGCACTGCCTGACAATCTACCATACTGAAGGATAATTTCTTCCCGTGTTCCGTAAGATTAGGCAAATAGAAAACAAAGCCGTCTCCGGCGTTGTCGATCGCCAATACGCGCCGCATAACGACGTTCGTAATTTGTTCCTCGGGCATATTCGGTTCAAAATCAATCCCCGCAGCAGGCGGAGTCCCTACGGTTCCGCATAAAACGCAGTCTTCAATAAGCAACCCGTCGACGCTAATGACGCTGATTCCCTGTCGGTTATTCGCCTCGCAAACAACGTTGCGAATTGTTACGTCGCGACAAGAAACGCCGCGCGCGCCGACGCCGACGTACACGCCGTCTCCGCCGGTCTCCTTAATTGTCAAATTTTCAACAAGAACGTTCGAAGAACTCAACAACGACAATCCGTGTCTCCATTCGGACAATTCGTAAGGCGCTTTCCAATACTCCTTTTTACGCATTCGCAAGGTCGCGCCCTTCCCTTCGCCTCGAATCGTCAGATTAGAAACGCGATTCGCGCGGAACAACGTTTCGCCTTTTCCTCTAAACTCGCCTTGTTTCGCGACTATTTCGACGCCCTCTTCCAGAACTAATTCGAGTTCGTCGCGCAATTCGATAGGTCGAACGTTCCACGGCGTCGATCGTTTGTCCACGACGACCGTTTTAGCGCCGGAATCGATCGCCCTTTGCAAACAGTCGGTGGCGTCGTTTTCGTTAAATCCAAAAGAAGAAGCGACGACGCGTTCGGGCGTTTGCGTCTCTTGCGCGCAAAGAGACGTCTCGACGACATACGCGCCTAAAATCAACAACAACGCTAAACGTTTCATATTAAACTCGTGTTTCTATTTCAAAAAAATCAAATCCTCGCGCGATCACGCGAGGATTTGACGTCGATTAAAGACAATCCGACGAAATTACGCCTTTTTTCGTTCTTGCTCTTCACGCAAAACTTCAGGCGAAGCGACGTTGAAGATCAACGCAAACAACACGAGCGCGGCCAACGACGAAACGACGAGCATTCCGAAAATACGAGGCCATCCAGCTTTAGAAATCGCGGCGCGTCCCTTCGCAACCTCGGAGACCGTTTGATCAAAATTCAAGTCGCGCGCGACGATCGCGGGCTTTTGATTCAATTCCTCCGCTACGGCGTCAAACGCGCTCTTCAATTTCTCGGTTTTACTTTCTAACTTCTTGCTAAGTTTCGCCGTCTTAGGACTAGACGAGGCGTCGCCGTATTTTTCAACGCTATTGACGTAACTTCGTCGAGCGTCGTAATAACCTTCCGCCTCCTTGACGACCTTAGCGAGAGAATCGCCTCGTAACAACGTATCGACGACTTTTTTAGTTTCCTCGTCCGTGTCGCTATAAGCGCGAGAAATAGCAAGGACTACCTGCGCGTCTCGTTCCGCTTTGTAAGGAGCCGTGCTAGAATCGACGATCAATCCGACTCCAAATCCGGTAACGATCGTCGCCAAGTAACCAAACAAGCCGGTTAGACCGCTCGAAGCGGCGCCCGATTTTTTCGTGGCGACGGTCGACGCGACGCAACCGATCAAGCATTGAGGACCGTAAATAAAGAATCCGATCAAACTGAGCAACAAAATATTGAGAGTCAACGATTCGGAGTCTAGTTTCCAAAACGCAAAGGACGCAATTCCGCAACCAAGCATATAAACAAAGCACGCTTTCGCGCCGCG
>JAZUGM010000025.1:0-16205 GCA_045641205.1 Thermoguttaceae bacterium | reverse complement strand
AAAGCGTGTGGAACGAAAGTTTCGCGCATTTGGGACTCGCTGGGATTGTAGGGTTGTGTGTTTTTATCTACAATACTAAACGAGTCCCTTTTTGTATACCTCAATTAGGGTGGATTTTTTCCTTATTTCTTAAAAAGTGGGAAAGTACAGGTTCCTTCCGTAAGAATAAGAAGTCGACCCCGTTTTAATTCTTACGTCCCGTTGGTTTTCGTTTGTTAGTCGTTAAATTTGTATTTTTTTAAAATATCCTATTGCTAATGAAAATAGGTTTACTATAATAACGTTGCGCGTTGCGTTGTTGCGCTCGTGGCTCAATTGGATAGAGCAGCGGACTTCTAATCCGCAGGTTGAGGGTTCGAGTCCCCCCGGGCGTGCTTTAAAGGGTTTTGCGATAATTTCGCAAGACCCTTTTTTTATTGGTTGATTCGCGTTTTCACGAGTCGCGTTCGTTTTTTGTTTCCACAAACGCGCGCGCTGTTTCCGCTCTTTTCTGCGTTCGTGCGCGCCGTTTTGCGTGCCGTGTTTTTTTCTGTGTGTGCCGCGTTTTCTTTGGCGTCTTGCGTTGGAATCGCGGCGTCAAGGGAGTTCCAACCAGATAAAGCGCGGTCTATATTCTTCCGGGCGTTTTGCCAAATCGCCCAGCCTATTGACGTTGTACGAGACGAGGACTTTCTTGCCGTTTGCTAAGTCGGGGTGCGCTTTGGCGTTGTAACACTTGACGCCCGGCAGTTCGTTCGGAATATTGGAACGATAAAAGACGCGTTCTGCGCCAAATTTGCCAAAGGGCGCGTCGGCTATTCGATAGGCGACGTCGGCGGAAATGACGCCGGGCGTATAGACGAACAAAAACTTGCCTTTGTCGCGTCCTTTGGCGATCTTCGAAACGGAAAATTCCGTCGAAACGCCGCGCGCCAACGTCGCTTCGGGCTTCAAGACGTCTTCCGCGTTCGCCGTCCATTCCTTCCCGTCGAAATAACGCCATTCGTCGAATTTTTCGAAATCGTCTTTCAAAACGCGCGCGACGACCGCGTCTTTGCGGCTTCCTTCGCGCAGTCTGTCGGCGTATCCGAAAACGTAAAGGAATCCGTCGTCCGCGTCGTCGCAAATCGCGGCGCCCCAGACGAGCTGTTCGTTTGGCGTCTTGAGCGAAAGAGGCGCGCGAACGTCGATTTTGACGTCGGAAAAATCGGGACGCCCGGTAATAGGATCGATTTTAATCGAGAGCGCGTCGACGCGATCCGGCTTCCACGCCTTGCCGACAAGAATCGCGGCGATCCAAAGTCGTCCGTCGACGATTATCCCGTCTTGAAGCCAATATTTTCCGTCGATTAGATTTTTTGCTCGAGCGCCTGAATCGTCGTTTTCGCGATTCCAGAAGAATTCTATCTTGTCGGGCTCGGGATTTTCTCCGTCCAAGAGCGCGAAAGAATGATTCGTCATTTGACGCGCGCCGTATTCTTGCCCCTCGTTTCGAGTTTCTCCTCCGATCGTGTCGCTAAACCAAAGTAGCTTTTTAGCGCCGACTTGCGGAAAATCCTGCGACAAATCGAGCGAGTAAATTCCGTCGGCGCCGAGCCAGCCTTGAGTTCGTGTCAAAAGCGCGTCCCAATTGTACGCGAGTTCTTGCGCCGACGTCCAAGTCGCAAGGCTCGACGTCAAGTATAGGAACCAGACGAGACGTATAATTTGTTTCATTGCTAAAACGTTGAAAAATCGATCGTTCTATAAGATTTCGCTCTTGGGCGCGACAAACACTTTCGTCGTTTTTTCCAATAAGAGGATCGGCTCGTCGACGTAGGGCGCCGGTCCGTCGTAGTCGGGATAGACGTCGTAGGGCGAATCGGCGCTGGAATCGACGAAAAGACGCCACGCCGTTTGCGTCGTTTTTGCCGCCATCGGAAAGTAAAAAGTTTGCGGATAAAACGACGGATTGAACATTGCCAATATGTGAAAGTTCGAATCGGGCGCGGCTTCTTCAAAGACGTCGAAAGGAAAAGACTCTTGCGTTTTAGCGCCCGCTTTTTCAATTTCATAGGAGAACGCGGGGTCTAACTTGAGATCGAGCGCGCTGATTAAACAAGTCAAGGTTCCCGGTTGCGCGGCTTTCCAATCGACGGATCCGCCTCGTTGATCATACCACGAGACGTCGGGCAATCCGCCGGGACGTTGCGGCTGACCCGAATAGAAATCGCGTCGACGCAACGCCGCTTCGTTTCGTCGGAACTTGATTAAAGTCGAACAGAAGCGGAACAGGTCGGCGTTTTTTTTGACTAAGCGCCAATCGAACCACGAAAGAGGCGAATCCTGACAGTAGGCGTTGTTGTTGCCTTGTTGCGTTCTTTTGACTTCGTCGCCCGCCGTAATCATTGGCGTTCCTTGACTTAATAACGACGAGACGAAGAAATTACGAATTTGTCGAGCGCGCAGACGCAACGTCTTAGGATCGTCGGTTTCGCCTTCGATTCCAAAGTTATAACTGATATTCTGATTTTCGCCGTCGCGATTTTCTTCGCCGTTAGCAAAGTTATGCTTATGATTGTAAGAGACGAGATCGTTTAACGTGAATCCGTCGTGCGCCGTCGCGAAATTGACGCTACAGGTCGGCTTACGTCCGCGTTTCTGATACAAGTCGCTCGACCCGCACAATCGCGTGGCGAACGCGCCCGACGTCCAATCGTCGCCGCGCCAGTATCGTCTCACGTCGTCGCGGTAACGTCCGTTCCATTCCGCCCAGCGCGACGTTCCAAATTCGCCGACTTGATACGCTCCGCCCGCGTCCCACGCTTCCGCGATCATTTTTATGCCCGCGAGAATTGGGTCTTCCGAGATCAATTCAAGAATAGGCGCGTTCCAAACGAGGGCGCCTGTTTGATTTCGGCTTAAAATGGACGCCAAGTCGAAACGGAACCCGTCGACGTGATAATTGACGACCCAAGAGCGCAAACAGTTGAAAATTAATTCGATCGTCCAAGGGTGGTTCCCGTTGACTGAATTGCCGCAACCGCTGTAATTTTTGTAACGACCGTCGGGCGTCGTCATATAATAATGCCGATTTTCGAATCCTTTAAGATAGAACACGCCGCCTTTTTCGTCGCCTTCCGCCGTATGATTGAACACGACGTCCAAATAGACTTCGAGTCCGGCTTGATGGAACGCTTTGACCGTTTCTTTAAATTCGCGGACTTGCGCGCCCGGCTCGTCGCTCCAAGCGTACCCCCTATGGGGCGCGAAAAACGCGATCGGATCGTATCCCCAATAATTTTTGATTTTTGGGACGGTTCCGTCGATCGCGTTTCGCGGAAATTCGTGGACGGGCATTAATTCGACGGCAGTGACGCCCAACGATTTCAAATAGGGTATTTTTTCAATCAAACCCAAAAACGTACCCGGTTTAGAGACGGCGCTTGAAGGCGAATTGGTGAATCCTCGAACGTGAAGCTCGTAGATTACTTCGTCGGCAAGTTTGCGCTTAAGACTGACATCGCCGTCCCAATCGAAGGCGTCGTCGACGACGACGCACTTTGGCGGTAAAACGCGTCCATCGGGCGTTTTCGTAAAATCGCCGCATAACGCGCGCGCGTAAGGGTCGATCAGCGCCGCTTTTCCGTCGAAATAATCTCCACCGCGAGGATTGTAAGGACCGTCGACCTGAAAATGATAGAGTTGACCCGCTTGGATTCCCTCGACAAAAGCAAACCAGACGTCGCCAAATTTGTCGTGTTCGGGATCGAGTCTTCGAACGTAGGAAGGCTTCAAGTCCGTCGGTTTGTCGTAAAAAAGGACGCGTCCGCCCGTCCCGGAACGGCTGGCAAAGGCAAAGGCGACGCCGTCGTCGTAAAGAGTCGCTCCGTAGGGCGAAATACTGCGTATATTAAAAGTCGAACTTGAGTTCATCGTTTTTTCTTTTCGATTCGTCGTCCGTTGGACGCGAACGTTGGGATTATAACGCGTCGTTTGACAAAAAATTTGTCGAAAACCGGCGCGCCGCTTGTTTTTTGCGCGTTCATACGCTAGAATAAACGCGACTGCGGTCGGAGCCTCGACAAAGACGCCGACTTTTGCCGTTATTTTACCGCATATGAGCAAAACGCGCAAGACAGGTAAAATATTGCCGCAAGTAGATTCCCTTATGAGACGCGACGAACGCGTCGTCGGAGCGAAGATGAGTACTAACGACGTACAAAGGACGAGGAACGCCGAGGCGCGCGACGCGTCGGATCGATTTTTCGGGTTGCGCATCGAGACGCTTGTTTCTTTCGCGTTTTTCCTTGCGCTTTGGTTCTTTTGGGGCGTTCGGTACGCCGATTTTCTCTTTGCGGCGCAGGAAAACTCAATTTTTCTGTTTCACTGGGATTTTCTGACGCGTTGGCTTGAGACGCCCGAGGGCGCGCTTTGTTACGTAACGGCGTTTTTTTTGCAATTTGCGTATTATCCGGCGCTTGGCGGGCTGATTTTGGCGCTCTTCGGCGTCGGCGTTCAAGTTACGTTTGCGCGTCTTTGTCGTTTTCGCGGGGCGTTTTACGTTCTTTCTCTCTTGCCGACCTGCTTAACGGCGATTTCTGCGACTTGGACGAGTTACTTTATTTACATTCCCTTCAATTTGCCGCTAACGTTTTCCGAGCCGCTCGCATTGCTTTTCGCGCTAGGCGTTTTGGCGTCTTATCGCGCGATTAAGCGTCCCGTCGCGCGTCTTGTTTTTGCGTTTGTCGTCTGCGCGGTCGGATATTTAGGCGTCGGATTTTGGGCGCCTTTTTCCGTTTTGTTGTGCGCCGTCGACGAAGGAACGCGAATTGACGGCGATCGTCGGTCCTTAATGCGCGCCGTCGGTCTGATTCTCGGCGCCGTCTTGATTCCCATCGCGTTGCGTTATTTTTGGCTTTATCCTCGGCTTAAGAGTTCGCTCGTTTTTACTCAGGGATTGATCGAAGACGTCCGTTACGACAAAGACTCGTTGACGGCGAAATTCGTCTACGGTTGCGCGGCGGCGGCGCCTTTGTTCCTTCTTTTGTCTTTTCTAATTAAAGGCTTGCGCGCTCGTTTTGGAAAACGATCCGATTCGAAAAGCGAAGCGCGGCGTCGCGAACGAATCGAACGCAAGCGTCAAAAGACGGCGCGAACGATTCAAGCGAAATTTGCAAAAGAAGACGACGAAACTAAAGGGCGTCTTGTCGCGCGCGCGGAAAAGAACGCGCGAGCGCGCCTTGTCGCAGAGCTTGTCTTCGTCGTTCTCGCTCTTTTGTTTATCGGCTCTTATCACACGCGCGTTTTCTTCGACATACTAAAAATTAACCGCGCGTTGGTTGAAGCGGACTGGGATAGGATTCTTGAAATCGACGCGAAAAATCCCGTTCCTTCGAGCGTCGCCGCCGGATTTCGTAATTTGGCGCTTTATCGGAAAGGGTTGTTGCTTGAAAACGCGTTCGATCGCCCGATCGCCGGAGAAGCGACGCTGACTCTGAACGTCGTCGAAAACGCTAAAGCTCTTGCGGGAAACCCGTATTATAAGGTCAAGGCGGCGCTTTTCAATTGGAAACTTCAAACGGAAGCGAGTTTATATCGCGCGTTGATGGAACTGTGCCTTTTACATTGGGGGTGCGTCAACCACGCGGCGAGCATTGCGACGAACAATCTTGTCGCGACTGAAGACCGTTCAATTTCGTTTTGTAAGACTTTGGCGTTGGCGGCGTTGGTCAACGGCGAGCGCGATCTTGCGCGTCGTTACCTTTACGAAGTCTCGCAGACGCTTTTTTACAAAGATTGGGCTAACGCTTGTATGGCGTTTGCCGATTCGCGCGAATTCTACGACGGCGTTCGCGATTTTAATCACGATTCCGAATACGGCGCGCAGGAACAAAAACGACGTGAAGAAGAGCGCGCGTCGCTACTGAGCGTCGAGGAAGCGGCCGAACGTTACGGCGTTTCCGTCGAAGACGTACAAAAGATAGCGCGACAAGCGTTTGACGCGCGCGCTTTACGACCGAAACATAATTTCGAGTCGTCGAAAGCCTATCCTAACGCGACGTATTTGCTCGAAATCGTTTTCTTCGACGAGAAGGAATACGAAGCGTCGACGCACGAAGAAAAGGGCTTGATTTTGCTTGCGGCGCTTTTACAGAAAGAGGCCGATTTCTTTTTGAAGCATATTGAAGAGTATATCGCCGAAGGAGACGGACGACTTCCCAAAGCGCTGGAGCAAGGCTACGCGACTTGGCGCTTTGCGGAATATCGATTAGACTGGGATAAATGCGATTATAAGTTTTCCGACGAAACGCGCTTTAATTTCGCCGCTTACGTCGCTTTTGCGCTGTCGATAAAAGACCCTTCCGACGTTTTAGTCCAAAAGACGATGCGCGATTATTTCGTCGGAACGTATTGGGGATACGCTTCGGATAATTCGGTTTTTAATCAGTATTGAGCAAAGAACGCAAGGCGTTGCAATGAACACCGAACAACTTGATAAAAAAAACGAGTCTATTCCTACGAACGTCGACGCGCGCTTGCGACGTCGAGGACTCGGTTTTGTTCTCATAGCGATCGTCGCGGCGACGATTTGTTTGTTAGGGAGAAGCGCTTCGAATCCGAAGGCGCCGAAAAACTTTCAAACGCTGGAAGAAAAACCGACGCTCTATCCCGATTACGTTGAAACGACGTTGCCGATCAATTTAGCTCCGACGAATTTTCGCGTGGAAGAAGAAGGCGCCGCCTACGTAACGCGATTTTCCGTCGACGGTTACGAATTTGGCGTCTCCGGGCGCGACGTGAAAATACCCGAAGTCAAGTGGCGCAAGGCGTTGAAACTTGGCGTCGGTAAGACGTTGAAAATTGACGTCTATGTAAAAACCGCGTCGGGATGGAACAAATATCAAACCTTTGAAAACGAAATTTCGCCCGATCCGATCGATCCTTTCGTCGCGTATCGTTTAATCGAACCCGGCTACGAATTCGGGCATCGTATCGTCTTGGCGCAACGCTCCCTTGAATCTTTTGACGAACGCCGTTTTGTCGACAATCGCGCTTTAGCGACGTCGCCTTGCGTCAACTGTCATTCTTTTCAAGACCGTAAGACCGAGCGCTTTCTGTTCCATTATCGACGCACCGACAATTCGGGCAAGGGCGGAACGGTTTTTGTCGACGGAAAGAAAGCGCGTAAAGTTTCCGCCAAGCTCGAAAGTCTCGACGCGACTTGCGCGTATCCCGCGTGGCGTCCGTCGGGCGATTTCGTCGCTTTTTCCGCCAATAAGACCCGCCAGATTTTTCATTCGCTTTCGAGTCAAAAAATCGAAGTTTTCGACGCCGATTCCGATTTGGTTCTTTTCGACTCCGCGAAAAACGAATTAAAGGCGATTACGCAAACGAACGACCAATTCGAAACGTTCCCAAGTTGGTCGCCC
Organism: Thermoguttaceae bacterium; assembly: GCA_045641205.1. GTDB lineage: Bacteria > Planctomycetota > Planctomycetia > Pirellulales > Thermoguttaceae > RUG369. The sequence continues at coordinate 8,814 of JAZUGM010000025.1, read as the reverse complement.
GACGGAAAAGAGCTTTATTATTGCGTTGCGAACGTCGCGATGAAGACTCCGCAAACGGAATTGAACCCTCGCATTGACGAAGTGAAGAGTCGCGTCGACGAGTTCCAATATAATATTGAGCGGTGCGTTTTCGACGAAACGACGCGGACTTTCGGGAAGCCTGAAACGGTCGTCGACGCCGCCGCGCAAGGACGAACCGCCTTGTTTCCGCGCGTCTCGCCCGACGGTCGTTTTTTGGCGTATACTATGGCAAAAAGCGGGACTTTTCCCATTTGGCGCCCGGAAGCCGACCTCTATATTAAGGACTTAAAGACCGGCGAGGAACGACGTTGGGACGAATTGTGCAGCGATCGAACGGAAAGTTATCATACGTGGGATTCGACGGGACGGTGGCTGGTTTTCAGCTCGCGGCGCGAAGACGGACAATATACGCGGCTCTATTTTGCGCACGTCGACGACGCCGGGCGCGGAAGCAAGCCGTTCGTATTGCCCCAGAATGAACCGATGCATAACAAACGGCGTTTCAAATCGTACAACGTCCCTGAATTTACCGTTGAACCGATTCGTATTAGCGAAAGAACGTTAATCGACGCTTTGAAAGACGATCCGGCTCCGACTAAGAATCTGTAAACTTTATTTCATAAATTCGAATAATGAACGCGTTTATCAAACTACTTCACGGCGTAGCCTTGACTTTGGCGACGACGTTTTCAGCAAACGCCGACGAACGAATCGACGGCGCGCTTTTGTACTGCGTCGCGCAGGACAAACTAATCTATAACGCTTATCGGGAAGCGCCTTTTGCGGAGGACGTCGCGATCGACGATCAAACCGGGGCTGGCGTCGTCGACGTCGCGTCGTTGACGTCGGTTTTGGGCGTCTTGCCCGATTTAAAAGAGGCGGCGCTTGGAGACGTCGTAGGCGGTTCGCTCGGCGACGCGTTTTACGCCGATTTAACGTTGAAAGAAGGTTCTATTCGCGCGATACGATTAACGAAACGCGTTCCGCGTCCAAACGTCGGCGTTCCTTGGACCAACGGCTCCGCGCCCTCGGACGTTCAGCGCGTAATCGCAAACGCGTTGTTGCGTTACGGCGCGCGCGCGACGCTTATGGCGCAAGTAGTCGACGACGCTTCTTGCGAGAAGATTATGGCGCCGCTTGACGGTATTTTTATGCCGGGCGGCGTCGACGTCAACCCGAAATTGTACGGGGAAGAGCCCTTCGCGCACGGCTCCGTCGATTGGAACGACGCGCGCGACGTTTCAGATTCGCTTGTCTGTCGTTGGGCGATCGAGCGGAATTTGCCCGCGATTTGGGTTTGTCGCGGCGTTCAGATATTGAACGTCGCGCTTGGCGGCGCGTTGATTCAAGACGTCGCTTCGTATCTTGGCAAAAAGACGCTGGAAGGCGAATTCGCTCTTGAGCAAATCAAACCGTTGCAGGACGACGACCATACGCCGGCGCATTTTCGCGTCGAAGTCGCCGGTCTTAATCATCGCGGGGGCGTCTATCACCGATTAGGCGACGGCGAGAAGGGCGGAATCGATCCGAATTCGCTTTTATACGAGATCGTCGGTCGACGGACGACGTTGCCTTTCGTCTATTCGTCGCATCACCAAGCGGCTGATCCGGCGCGAATCGGGAAGGGATTGACGATCGTCGCGACGGCGGAGGACGGAATCGTCGAAGCGCTCGAGTATCGCGCGAACGATTTTGCGCTCGGTTTGCAGACGCACGTCGAATACGACGCGATTCCGACAAACGCGGAAGACGCGCAAAAGGTCGAACGCGCGGAATTTGCGGCGCTTTTCTTTAACGCTCTGGTCGAAAACGCGCGTCGACGCGCCGATTCGCGACGATAATTTTACAAGGTCGATTTGCTATGAGAAAACTGATTTGCCTTTTGTTTACGTCGGCTTTTTTTCTGACGACGGCGTTTGCAACGCGCGCGGAGGAGCCGCAATTTGAAAAAGCGTCGATTTCCTTTCGCGTCGGCTACAACATTTGGAACGACGACGAGCGATTCGCGCAGTTGCTCGATTTGTTCGACGCCTATCCCGGCGCGACGGACGAAATCACGTTCTTTACGCAAAGTACGCACGCTCCGATTACCGACGAGGAACTGGAGCGGCGTTGCGTCGTTCTCAAGGAACGAATCGCCGCATCGAAGGCGCGCGGTTATCGCGCGGGAATCAATATTCTCTGCACGATCGGACAGCATCCTGAAGATATGCCGCGATCTATCGGATCGGAAATTCCTCGCGCGGTTTCGCTCGACGGACGACCTGCTCAAGCGACGCTTTGTATGAACACGGACGCGTTTAAAGCGCGAATTCGCCGAATCTACGCGGCGATGACGGAGGCGGAGCCCGATTATATTTGGATCGACGACGACGTCCGTACCGGGCATTGGCTTGATTCTGCGGGGTCGGGCGGCTCCCTTTGCTATTGCGACGAATGTTTGAAGCGAATGACGCAAAAATTTGTCGACGAGGGCGACGTCGAAGGATTCGACGGGACGTTGACGCGCGAGTTTATCGCCGCGAGAACGGGCGATACGCGCGTCTTAAAGAAAATACGCGAGTTCTATTCCGATTCGGTCGACGAACTCTTTAAATTAATCGAGGAAGTCGTTCACGAGAAGCGCCCCGATATTGCGCTTGGCTTTATGACGGGCGAGCGATACGACGAAGGTTACGATTTCGCGCGTTGGGCGCGCGCGCTTGCCGGTCCCGACGGCTCGAAGCCCGTCTACTGGCGCCCCGGCGGCGGTTTTTACGATCACGGCTCCGCTTACGCGCTCTTTGGCAAGTCGCACGAAATAGGGCGCCAAGTCTCGCTTTTGCCGTCGAACGTCGCTGTCGTTCAGTCCGAGATCGAAAACTTTCCCTATCAGCAACTTGCGAAAGCGTCGCATATCACGTGTTTGGAGGCGGCGTCTCATATCGGCGCGGGCTGTTCCGGCGCGGCGTTCAACGTGTTGACGTCGAACGAAGAGCCGCTTGACGACTATGAGTCGATCGTTCGAACGATCTCGCGCTGGCGCCCCTTTTATGATCTTGCCGTCAAATATCTGGGACGACGCCCAAACGTCGGCGTCTTTCCACTTTGGGAACGAACCGACGGAAATTATCCAAATCGCGTACCCGTTCAACAGTTGACGTCGGGCGTCGCGGAAATCGGCGTTCCTATCGCCTACGCGTTTTCGCCGGAAGATTCCGACGTCGTTTTACTTTCGCGAGAATATATAAGCCATAAGAGCCCGGAAGAAATCGCCGCGATTTTCGAAAGGGGCGTTTATACGGACGTCAACGCCGTCAACTTGGCGAACGATCCGAATACTTACGCGCTCAACGATCTGACCGGCTTGGAATACGGCGGCGTAATCAACGTCGACGGGATCGAGCGTTTTGAAGAACACGCGCTTAACGGGCGGTTTGCCGAACAAACACGCGATCTTCGCCAGTCTTTTTGGCGCGAGCCGATGTTTGCGCTTCACAAGACTCGCCCCGGCGTCGAAACGGCGTCAAGCGCGGTCGACTACGGAGGCGAGCGAACCGCCGAAACAATCGTCGGACTATACGAAAACCCGCGCGGAGGACGCGTTTGCGTCAACGGCTATTTTCCATGGGCAAATTTTTACAACAACGCGAAAGAATCGCAAATGCGCGAAGTTATGCGTTGGCTCTCTCGAGATCGCTTGCCCGGATACGTCGATTCGTTTTGTCGCGCGCTTTTGTGGATTCGTAAGCCGGAGGAATCCGGCAAGACCGCCGCGCTGGCGATCAACGCGAATTATGATTCTGCCGAAAATTTCGCGCTCAAATTACGAACGAAGAGCGATTCGATCGACGTCTACGACGCGCGATGCGAAAAACAAACGATTCAAGCGGAGTCGACCGACGGAGCTTACAAGCGTTTCGTCGTGCCGGAAGTCAAGCCGTGGGAGCCGATTTTGATCGTGATCGAAGACGCGGATTTTTGACGTGGAGCCGAAAGTCCAAAAATAAGTCGTCCGCATAACGCGGGCGACTTGTTGAGCGTCGACGCGCTGAGAAAAGATTTAACGACCGAACGTCGACGTTTGGACTTTCTTTTAAGGCAATCGTTCAAGGAATATTCGAACAAGGTTCGCGTTGGAATCGCGCCGCTTGTTTTGAAATTAACGCGACTGTTGGAAACTTTGCATAATCTTTAGTGAACGCAACGGCACGAAAGGTCGCAGAATCCGGGCGCGCAGTCGCATTTCGGAAACGTCTCGGGCTCTTTTTTTGCCAAATCCCAAACGGCGCGCGCCATTCGCGCGGAAACGCCGACGCAACGCGCGCGTCGGTATTTGACGCCGAGACGATCGCACGTCGCGCGCAAGTCGACGTCCAAATCGTAGACCGTTTCCATATTCTCAAAAAAGAACCCGATCGGAACGACTAAAACGCGTTTCGTTTGGGGATTTTCTTGGCAATATCGCGTTAAATACTCCTCGACGCTCGGCTCCAACCAAGGCGTCGCGGGCGATCCGCTTCTACTTTGAAAAGCAAGCCCGGCGTCTAACGCACGTTCGCGCAAGCGCGTGCGAATTGCGTCGTCGACGTCGAATTCGTCTCCTGCGGTGGAAAACCAAGGTTGCGCTTCGCCGCGCTCTTCCGATTTAACGCCAAAGCTCGGCGCGTCCAAAATCAAACGCAAGACGCCGTTTGCCGTCGCAAGAAGTTGACGACGATAAGAAGACGCCTCGGCGTCGATCGTCGGGATCGAATGAGCGGAAAACAAAATCAAGCGCGTCTCTTCTTTTTTTTCCGCGAAAAAATCGCCTTCCAACTCGTTCCAAGCAAGCGCGGTTAAAATCGAGTCGGCGGTTTCGCGTCGCAACGCGGGCAAGTCGAAAAACGGAGGGACGTAGGAAACTACGAGCGACTTGAAAAAATCGGCGGAACGTCGGCGAAGCGCCGACTCGACCGCGATTCGATAGCGTCCGCAACTTTGAGGGGAGCCAAACGCGGAGCTTGGAAAGACCAAAAGGCGCTCGACGCCGTCCCGTTCCATAAGTTCCGCCGCGTCGTCGAAAGTCGGCGAAGAATAGAGCGCGCCCCAATAGACGCGCGGTCTTGACGCGCCTTCGTTCGGGGCCAGTTCGTTTAGAAGTCGAACGAAACGACGGCATTCGTCCGGCAAAGGACTGACGCCTCCAAATCGCTCGTAGCGCTTGACGATCGCGTCGCGTCGCGCGGTCGGAACGCGTTTGCCCGATAAAACGCGATCCAAAAAGGACTCGATTTCGTCCGGCTTTTTCGGACCGCCGTAAGACGCCAAAAGTACGGAGTCAAACATAGCGCGACAACCTCGTTAAAAAATCGCTTATTTTTTTCTCAACGACGTCGTTTTAACGCCGATGCGTTTCCCTAGACGCTGCAAGACCCCTATTCCTCCCAATCCGCCAAAGTAAAGCGCAAGCAACAGGATCGAAAGCCACTCGATTCCTTTTTTGACGAACAAGGGAGAAACGCCCGCGTCGGCAAGCGCCGTCATCGGATTCGGGGAGACAAACGCCTCGATCGTTCCCGCAAGACAAAACAGCGCAAACGCGACGCAAGCCGTCGGCGCGGCTTTATACGCGGCGCGTCTCATAGAGTCCAAACGCGCGTAACCGCCGGTTTTCACGAGTCCGAACCCGACGCGCAAGCCGGCCGCTGCCGAAAGTACGATCGCCGTCAATTCGAACGGACCGTGCGCGGAAGTAAACTCGCAAAAACGCGCGCTCGTCTCCGCCGCGACTTCGCCGCTCGTCATAAAACCGAAAACGCAACCGAGGAAAATAGAATTGCGAAGCAAAATATAAGCGCCTGGAAAACAACCCAACACGCCAAACGCAAAACACTTCAACCCGATCCCGCCGTTGTTGCTCGCGTAGAAAGCTACCATCGGAATACGGTCGAACATATCGTCGGCAAATTCTTGCGAATACATTTGCTCCACGCTACTAAGAACGCCGGAACCGACGACGTTGCCTGCAAATTCGGGGTCAAATTTACTCAACGTCTCGCATACGAGAAAAGGAATCCAGAAGAGCGCCAAAGCGACCCAAAAGGTTCCGTCGGTAATAATCCAACGCGGCGTTTGAAAAAAGACGACGCGGCGAAAATCGCTCCACGAAAAGCCTTCGCGCCGATACAAACATTGATAGGCGGAACGAGTCAGTTCGTTCAAACGGGCGACGACCTCCGGCGGGAATTGATACGACTCCGCCAATTCCAAATCGGAACCGACGGAACGATAGAGTCGCGTAAAACGCGCGACGATTTCCGACGACCGATTACGCCTGAGCCCGGACGAACGAAACGTCCGAATCAACTCTTCAAGTTCTTGCCATTCGGGCTCGCGGTTTGCGACAATTTCGGCAATAGTCATTTGTAACTCCGCTCAACGCGCGTCTCGTTTGGATTGCGACTTGTCAAAACTAGGAAATTTACCCGTTAAAATCTTGTCGTCAAGGCGTCTTGATTATTTCGACGATCAAACCTTGATTTCTTGATTTATCCCTATTATACTATAAATTTGTTGGAAAGACAACTTTTTCGGAGTCTGTCTTTGAAAAAAAGCCTAAATCAGAAAGTCAATATGATGAAGATTCCTCTTTCCGATCAAATTGACGCCGACGAATACGGCGAACGTCTGTTAAATTGTTCAAGCTATCGTCTGACGACGCGCGACGTCGATTTTCTCGAAGGTCCCGAAGGACGTGAAGCGCGAATTCTTGCAGAGTTTTTGAAAACGGAACACGCGCTCGAACGGGCGAACGTCAGGTCGACGGTCGTCGTTTTTGGAAGCGCGCGGATACTCCCGCCCGAAAAAGCGCGCGATATTTTGCGCCAAGCGGAAAAAGAGGCCAAAGCCGCGCCCGACGACGAAGCGCTTCAAAAAGCGGTCGCGCGCGCGAAATTTGCCGTCAAAAACAGTAAATATTACGAACAGGCGCGCGAGTTTGGCGAATTAATTTCAAGACGCTACGCCAAGTTCGTCGTCGAACAACTAGTCGAAGGCGATCGCGAAGTTTTGCGACAAAGCGACTTTGTCGTCTGTACCGGCGGCGGATCGGGCATAATGGAGGCGGCGAATCGCGGGGCGTTCGACGCTGGCGTTCCATCTATCGGGTTCAACATTGTCCTGCCTTACGAACAGCGTCCTAATCCCTATATCACGCCCGGTTTGTGCTTTAATTTTCATTATTTTTCGCTTCGAAAGTTTCATTTTCTCCTTCGCGCGAAGGCGCTAGTCGCGTTTCCCGGCGGATTTGGAACCTTTGACGAACTCTTCGAAGCGCTTACGTTGCTACAAACGAATAAAATACCCAATTTGCCGATCGTTGTGTTCGGCGAAGAATTCTGGAAGAAGACGATTAATTTTCAAAATTTAGTCGACGTCGGCTTGATTAGCCCCGAAGACGTCAAGCTATTTCATTTCGTCAAAACGGCGGAAGAAGCCTGCGACGTTATCGAATCTTTTTACAAACGACAGGAAGAAGGAACAAACCAATGAAACGCGCGTCCGTCTTATACGCGTTGCTCTTCGCAACGGCGTCTATTTTCAGTTCCGTCGTCTCGCTGGTCGCCTCGGAAAGCGATGAAGTTTGGGTTTTGCCGGAAAATCCGCCTTCTTGGGCGCGAAACGACGAAGGTTTCGCCGTAAAATCCGCCAAAGACGATTCATTTGGCGGAAAAGTCGTTACAAGAATCGTTCATAAAACGCCGACCGATTGGGCGGTTCGAATTCCGAAATTAATCGACGCGGCGCCTGGCGATATTTTCGAATTGACTTGCCTTGTGAAAAACGAGGGCAAAACAAAGTGCGACTCAGGCGTCGTGCTTTACGACGCGCAAGGAACGGCGCTCGATTGGAACTTCGGCGGCGCGGAAATATACCCGTCGAACGATCTGCAAACGTCGACGTCGAAATTTTTGGTTCCCGTCGGCGTCGCAAAGATCGAGCCTCGCGTTATCGGTTCCGGCGATACGGACGTCTCGATCGCGGAATATAAAATTCAGCGCATCGGTCGAATCGTCCAAAGCGCCGCTCAAGGAACGCTTCCGGCGGAAAACGCCTATTTGCGCGTCGTTTTTCACTTGGAAAACGGCTCTTTCGACGTTCGCGACGTTCGCACGAACCGCGTTTGGCGTCAAGACGTCGCGAATTCCTCGCAATTTGTCGTCGCTTCGAAGCCGATCGAACGCGGCGTAAAATTCGAATTGCTTGACGCGCGGTCTTTTACGAAATACGACGCGTCGATTCAGTTGGAAAAAGACGCGCCCGAAATAGTCGTTAAGTTAAGCGCGCCCGACGACGCGCCCCTTGCGAGTAATATTTCGTATCCGTTCCCATTCGCGACGAAAACGACGGATCGAATTATCCTGCCCCTCAACGAAGGAATTTCTTTTCCGACGACTGAGCCCGAGCCGATCGTCGGCGTGATTCACACATACGGCGGGCACGGGCTGTGCATGGCGTTTTGGGGCGTCGTCAACGACGTTCTCGATCCCGACGAAAGCGACGGCGTAATGGGAATTATCGAGACGCCGGACGACGCCAGAATCGACATGCGCCCGCGAAAAGTCGATTCTGCGGATAAAGAAGGAACGTCTCAAGGCGCGCAAACGCTTTCCGTCGGCGGATTCTGGGAAGGCGCGCTGAATCGGTTCGGCTATGATCGCGTTCTGCGTTACGTCTTTTTCGACAAGGGCGGGTACGTCGCGCAATGCAAGCGTTATCAGGAATATGCCGACAAAATCGGTCTGTTCGTTTCCTTTGACGACAAAATCAAGC
>JAZUGM010000024.1:0-7840 GCA_045641205.1 Thermoguttaceae bacterium | reverse complement strand
GGAACCTTGTGAGGAGTTTGTCGACGAAACGGCGAATTACGAACGACTTGCAAGACGACTCAAAGCGTCGAACGCGCCGCCCGCGCGTTGGATTGTCGCAAGCGTTTGTCCGCAGAAAACGCGTCGACTTGAAAGCGTTGCGCGCGAGTTTCGTCCAGACGATCATTTTCGCGTATTGGGACTTAACGACGTCGAAATAGACGTCGAATACAAGCATCCGCAAAAACTTGGGCTTGATCGCGTCGTCGCCGCGTTTTCCGCCGCGCGACTTTTGCCGAACGCGCGACCTATTTTGATCGTCGACGTCGGAACTGCCGCGACGGTTGATTTCGTCGACGCGCGCGGCGTCTTTTGCGGCGGCGCGATTCTTGCCGGTCCAAGAATTATGTCGGAATCCCTTCACGAAAAGACGGAAAAACTGCCCGAGTTGAACGACGCGGAAAAGAGATGCGACGCGCGCGAAGTCGCCTACCCGGCGCAAGAGACGGAAGAAGCGATTCTTTTGGGCGTCGACCGTATGCTTTCCGGGGCGATCGCTTCGATCTACTGGGAAATCAAGCGTTCCTTTGCGCAAGACGCGGACAACTTGGCGATCGTGATTTCCGGGGGAAGCGCGACGACGATCGAGCGCGGTTTGAATCGTTTTTTTGCCGATTTGCAGTTCGGTTTGGGCGTCTCGACGCGCAAGCCGAAAATTTACGTTTTTCCGAATTTGATTTTGGACGGACTGCGTTATATTGCGCAAGCTCAGGACGCGTCTTTTTGGAGTCGCGCGCAATCATAGTTTTAGCGTAACTCGACCCTTGAAAACGAAAAAACAACGGAATTCTTTTCTTTGTTTTCGATCGTAATTTTACTCAGGAACCGAATTAAATGGTCAAGAGCAAGACCAACGCCCCATGGGAGCCTTTGCAAACGTCTAAGCGTTCCAGACGCGTCGACGTTTCGGATCGTCAAGAAGTTCTAAAAAGAATGCTGGCGATCGATCAAGTTTTGCGAATGCGTTTTTCCGATTATTCGCCCAAAGTCGAGGCGTTGGAGCCGTTGAATTCGATATCAGATTTAGCGACTCTCGACGACGTATTCGCCAAAGCTTGTTACGAAAAAACGTTCGAAGATTTTTGTCGATCCGTCGAACGGATTTACGGCAGATACGCGGAACTGACCGAATCGCTGAACGTTCCGCCTTCGCTTGTCATCGCGAACGTTTTTAACAATCACGTCGCGACGGTTCTTGGACGACCGGGCGAGATTACGGCGCAGTTTTTAGAAATGTGCGTGCGTCGTATTTCGCCGCAATTAGCCGATCGACTCGATTTTGAAAACGCAAAGTCTGAACCGACCGTTTTTGTTTTTGGAAACAACGTTTCTCGTATTTGCGATTTAATTTTTACGATTCCCTACAAAGACGGAAGAACGGAAGTTTTTCCGATTATCGTGCTTATGGAACACAAATCGGCGCCCGACAGAAACGTCGTGAAACAAATGTTGACGAGCTTAGTTGCGACGCTTGATTTCGCAGAACGTTACCCGGCGCGTTTTAAAACGTCCGACGGCAAGATTATTTGGCCTTTTGTCGTACTGTTCTATACCGGCGCGCAACAATGGAACGAAGTTCCAAATCTATCCGAACTTTTTACGACGTCTTTAAAGGAACTTGATCAGGACTGGATTTTCAAATTGAGATTCCTGTTCGTTTCCTTGGTTCGCAAAAAAATTGAAGTTACGCCGACGATAGAGGGAAAGGAAGAGAACGCGTCGGAGGAAACGTTTGACGCGGCGTTGCAGGGCGCCGACTGGCTGGAATTTTTCTTTGATTTGTTGCGAAAAGCGGAATTGTTGACAAACAACCCAAACGCGACGCGCGAAGAATGGTTGAACGACGTCGAGGGGGCGTTGCGTATTCTCAAAAACGTTTACGACGGCGACGACGAATACGACGGCGCGATTCTTGACGATGCGCTTAGTTTCGTCAACACAATGTGCGCAAAAAAGAAATTCGCGTTGCCGACGCGCGAAGAATTAGTGAAAATTATGGAAAGAGAGGGGATGGAAGGAATGGTTCGTAGGACTTGGCTGTTGAGCGACGCGGAATGGGACGCCGCTGAAACTAAAGGACGGAACGACGGTTGGAACGACGGTTGGAACAACGGCTGGAACAACGGCTGGAACGACGGAAGGAACGAGGGAAGAAGCGAAGGAATGAACGAAGGAAAACGAAATATGCTTGCCCAAATAATCCGTTTGCGTTTTCCAGCGGCGAAGCCCGAGTTTATCCAAAAGGCGTTGAGTCCCGCGAGCGAAGCCTATGTCGACGAACTTGCGTTCGCGACGATGGCGACTAATTCTTTCGAAGAATTTCAGCAAAGAGTTCAAGCGTTGGCTCCAAATTGTTAAATTGGCGCCAACAGGCGGAAAATCGCGACGTTTGACTGAATTCAAAGTCGGGCTAATACGAAAAAACGCAGTTTTTTCAAAAGTTTGAATAAGACGCGACTAATTTAAGGCGGCGTCTTGTCAAAATTCAAAGGAAAGATAAGATATTTATCGCTTGCGTCTCGTTTTTCGTTTTGAGACGCGCAAGCGTCGGCGTCTGAGTCGCGCCCAGCGTTTTATCGCAAGAATGACGTTTCCTTGATTGGAAACAGTCGAAAATTAGAGAAAGAGAACGATGAGTAAGAAGTGTGTTTTGGCGTATTCCGGTGGACTTGACACCTCTGTTATTCTTGGTTGGCTGATGGACAAAGGCTACGAAGTTCACGCCGTCTACGTCGACTTGGGACAGCCTTGCGAAGACCGCGAAGCGATCCGCAAAAAGGCGGAAAACATTGGCGCCGCTTCGATTCGTTTTATCGACGTCAAAGAGGAATTGTGCCGCGATTTCGCTTTTCCTGTGATGCAATGGCAAGCTAAATACGAAGGCGTCTATCTTCTCGGCACTTCGATTGCGCGTCCGCTCATCTCGAAGAAAATTCTTGAAGTCGCCAAGGAAGTCGGCGCTACGGCTTACGCGCACGGCGCGACGGGCAAGGGCAACGACCAATGTCGTTTCCAACTTGCCGCCGAAGCTCTTTGTCCCGATATTGAAATGATCGCCCCTTGGCGCATCGACGAATTCCGCAATCAGTTCCCCGGTCGAACCGAGATGATCCAGTATTGCGAAAAGAACAATATTCCCGTCAAAGCCTCCTTGGCGAAGCCCTATTCTTCCGACGAGAACTGCCTCCATATCAGCTACGAAGCCGGCAAATTGGAAAGTCTTGACGTCAACGGCTTGGAACTTGTCGAGTTCGGTATGTGCGTGAAGCCGCAAGACGCGCCCGACAAAGAGGAAGAAGTTACGATCGATTTCGAGTCCGGCGTTCCCGTCGCCGTCAACGGCAAAAAAATGGGCGCTTACGAAGTCGTCGAGACGCTCAACAAGATCGGCGGTCGCAACGGCGTCGGTATTATCGATATGGTTGAAAACCGTTTCGTCGGTATGAAGAGCCGCGGCGTCTACGAATCGCCTGCGATGACGGTTCTGTACGACGCGCATCGTTACGTCGAACAGTTGACGATGGAACGTGAATTGATGCACTTGCGCGACAGACTCGCGCCCGAAGTCGCCGAACTCGTCTATTACGGCTATTGGTACGGCGCCAAGATGGACGCGCTCCTTGCGTTCAATAAAGAAGCGCAAAAAGCCGTTACGGGTTCCGTCTCCCTGAAACTCTACAAGGGCAACATCATTCTCAACGGTCGTTCCAGCGCGAACTCGTTGTACGACGAAGGCGTGGCGACGATGGAAGGCGGCGACGCGTACAATCAAAACGACGCGACCGGTTTCCTTCGAATCCAAGGTCTGCCTTACCGCGTCGCCGGAAAGGTTCGTCCTCGATTCTAATCGCTTGTCCTAAGCGATTCGTTTTTCGATCCTCTAGGCGTTTCTCGCGTCTAGAGGGCGTCGTTTTTTCGACGACGTTCGCATCGTCGCGAGCGTCGTTCTGTGGCGCCGTCCTTTGCGCGGCTTATTTTCCCTCCGACGGGACGAGACGTTACGCGACGTTGCGCGCGTCGAGTCTTTGAACGTTTGCGTAGATATAAGGAAGTTGTGATGGCAACGACTGTCTCGCCTCTACAAGGGGCTGAATTTTGGGCGCATAAAACGAAGGAATTGGCGGAACCCGATCAAAACGCGTCGCCTTCTTTGGCGATTACCGCCGAACAAAGTTCGCAAGCCAGCTTGAAATTGTGCTGGGGTATCGAACGCTGGCCGCAATGGCGCGAAGCGGCGAAGCAGATCAAAGACTACGCCCTTTCCAGACTTGACGAAACGCTCGTCGAATTTGAAAAGAATCTCACGAAAAAGGGCGTAATCGTCCATTGGGCGAAAGACGCGACGGAAGCGAACAAGATCGTGCTTGAAATCGCGAAGAAGCACGGCGTCAAAAAGGTCGTCAAAGCCAAGTCGATGGTTTCGGAAGAAATCGCGCTCAATCGCGCTTTCGAGTCTGAAGGAATCCGAGGGCTAGAAACCGACCTTGGCGAATATATCGTGCAACTCTTAGGACAGCGCCCGACGCATATCGTGACCCCGGCGACGCACTTGAGCGCGGCGGAAATCGGACAAAAGTTCGCGGAAAAACTGGGCGTTCCCTACACGGAAGAACACGAAAAACTCACGATGATCGCGCATGAAGTCTTGCGCCAAGAGTTTGTCAACGCCGATATGGGTATGTCGGGCGCCAATTTCGGCATAGCCGACACGGGTTCTCTTTGTTTGGTCGAAAACGAAGGAAACATTGGACTGTCGACAAGCGCGCCCAAAGTTCATGTCGCCTTGATCGGTATTGAAAAGGTCTTACCGAGCGCGAAATATCTTCAGCTCTTCTTAAATATGTTGCCGCGTATGGGCACCGGGCAGAAACTGACCTCCTACACGCACATTTTCAACGGTCCGACTAAAGGACGCGAAATGCACGTCGTCATCGTCGACAACGGACGAACGAACGCGTTGGCTTCGCCCGACTCGCGCGCCGTCTTGCGTTGTATTCGTTGCGGCGTATGTATGACGCATTGCCCGGTCTATCGTCAAGTCGGCGGCTGGGCTTACGGCTGGGTTTATCCTGGTCCTCTTGGCGCGGTTTTGACTCCGCAACTCCTTGGAATCGAAAAAGCGGGCAAGTTGCCCTTCGCTTCTTCGCTTTGCGGCGGTTGCGCGCAAATTTGCCCCGTCAAAGTCGACTTGGCGCACCAGTTGGTGCGACTACGCGCGAAATCGATCGCCGCGCCGAAATCGCCCGCGCATTCTTGCCTCGACAAATTGACGTGGAAGTTCTTCGGCGTGTTTATGCAGACTTCCTGCCGTTACAAGTTTTTGATGTTTTTCGTCAGACTTGGCACGAAGCTGGCGCCTCTTTGTCCGCGTTCGTTGCATCCGTGGCTCTTAGGTCGGTGGACGCGCGGTCGAGAAGTTCCGAAGTCGCACGGAACCTTCCGCGCTTGGTGGAGTAAGAATCGGAAGTAATTCCAAACGAGCGGATTCATTAGAAATTTAGCGACGGGGCGAGTCGAAATGGACTATCGCGGAATTTTGTTGATTAGCGGCGTTTTGGTGTTGTTGATTTGCGCGACGATCGTCGTCGAATATACTCGGCGGCGTCGTAGCGGAGTCGACGCCGGAACGTTGGCGACGTTCAAGTCGCGCGTCAACGCGTGGTGGCTCTTGTTCGGTTCGCTCATTTGCGCGCTTCTGCTAGGAACGATCGCGACGGTCGTTCTATTCGGCGCGATTTCCTTCTGGGCGTTGCGCGAATACGTGACCCTGACTCCGACAAGACCGGCGGATCACCGTACTTTAGTCGGAGTTTTCTTCATTCTGACGCCCTTGCAGTTTGTCTTAGTAGGGCTTGATTCCGAATGGTTCGTCGAATTCTTCCACGTTGAGCCCTATTTTGTTTTTTCCTCGTTGATTCCGTCGTTAGCCTTCTTAATATTGCCGGCGACGGTCGCCGCTTCGGGCGATCCGAAATATTTTCTTGAGCGTATCGCAAAGTTGCAGGTCGGACTATTGATTTGCGTTTACTCGTTGAGTTTCGCGCCCGCGCTTCTGACAATGGACTTGCCCAATTCGAAGCCGACCGCGACGGCGGCGGAAATCGTGGCGATCGATTTTGAAGAAAAAGTCTTCAAGCCGATCGAAGAATCGGTCGTCGCTATGCAAAACGAATCCAAAGAAAAGAGCGAAGGTTTGCAGGAGAGTTTTGACGAACCGCAGGCGTCGGTCGGGGAAATTTATTCGCCCCGAAAGAGGCTTGACGCCGCGAATCTAACTTTGCTCTTTACCTTCGTTCTCTTGACGCAAATTAGCGACGTCGCCCAATATCTCTGGTCCTTGGCGTTCTCCAGACGCAAGATCGCGCCCTACGTCAATTCGAGCAAAACGGTGGTCGGAGTGATCCTCGGCGCTCTTACTACGTCGTTGGTAGCCGTCGGTCTATGGTATTTCACGCCCTTTACGCACTGGCTTGAAGCCGCGTTTGCCGGACTAATTATTTCCGCAATGGGATTTGCCGGAAATATGACGACGAGCGCCATCAAGCGCGACCAAGGAATTGGAAGTTACGGAGCTTTGGTCGAAGGACGCAACGGCGTTCTGGATCGCGTCGACTCGCTTTGTTTTGCCGCGCCCGTCTTCTTTCACTACGTGCGCGTTTGCGTGCAGGCTTGATTAATCTGGCCTGCTTTGATTGTAAGCGTTCACGGGAAATTTTCGAGATTAAGAAACAACCGTCGCGGAGGGCGTCTCTGCGGCTTGTAGACAACCTGCTAAGGATTGCCTGATAAACTCAAGCGAATTTAACCCGCGTTGTTTGCAAGTTGTTTCAGCGTCCCTGAATCGACGAGCCAACGCTTCCACGAACGACTTGCGTTCCTAGCGATATTTTACGAGCGACGGCGCCTTTGCGAATCGGCGCGTTGTTCGTTGATGAAATTTCGGGAACGTTTAGAATCGTAGCGGCGCCGCGTTTTCCCGTCGGTATATAACCGGCGGCTGGCGCGTCCCACGTCGTAAGACGCTGGGTTCCTATGCGACGTTTATTCCGTAATTAACGCGACGTCAGGAAACTTTGCGCGAATGATCGCTATATTTTTAACGTTTGCATACCGCTAGACTCCGAAATCTTCTTAAAAACTTGCAATTTTTTCGTCGAAAGCATAGATTTTTCATTTTAAAGTCCGTATAATAACGTTCTGTGTGAGTCGACAAAACGGAGTTTGGCGTTTTGTCGACTTTTATTTGCGCAAGAGTAATTGATTAATATTATTTTAGGAACTTGTTATGCAAATCGATCGTAGAACCTTTTTGAAGGCGTCTCTCGCGGCGACGCCTATGTTAGTTTCTTCTAGCGTCTTGGGCTTGGACGGCGAGACGGCTCCTAGCGAAAAAGTTCGAATCGGCGTGATCGGGCTCGGCGGTCGCGGGTCTTATATCGCCAACGTGGTTCAACAGGCGAAAGACTGCCAACTTGTCGCCGTTTGCGATATTTTCAAGCCGCGTCTTGACGGTTATATGAAGGATCGCGCCGACTGGCTGAAGCCCTACGACGATTTCCGTAAGATGATCGAAACGGAAAAACTTGACGGCGTATGTTGCGAAACGGCGACTCATCAACGCGTTTGGGTCGCGATGAACGCGATGTTATGCGGCGCGAACGTCTATATTGAGAAGCCGATGGCGCTGACGATCAAAGAAGGTCGCGCGATGGCGGATTTGGCGAAGAAACTCGGGCGCGTTACGCAAGTTGGAACGCAACAACGCTCGTTGCCGCTTTGTCGTTGGGCTTGCGAACAAGTC
>JAZUGM010000023.1:0-2328 GCA_045641205.1 Thermoguttaceae bacterium | reverse complement strand
TCGAAGAGAGGAACCGTTTTCTCCAGTCCGTCGATATTCCAAACGATCTCGCGCAAATACGGAGGCTTTTTTTTCGAGCGTGCGTCTTGCGAAAATAAAATCGGATAAGGCGAAGGCAAACGTCCGTTTTTGTCGGCGTAGAGTTCTTTATCCTTGCTCATACGTTTAAGAACGACGGTTATGTAGCCAAGCAACTGAATCGCTACTTGCGGATCGTTCTCAAGTTTATGTTCCGAAACGATCGTAAAAGCGGCGCGGCGTCCTTTCTTGCCCGGTCGGTCTTTCATATCGACCACAAAAAAGACGTCGCCGATCGTCTCGGCTCCATTAGGCTCGACGTCTCGCGTCGGCGCCGTACGCAACGTCGACAAATCAATCTCCGCAAGTACTCTCGGGTCGAGAAACATTGAAAGAAACAAACGCGCCGACGTTTCGTTGGAAACGATATCGTAATAATATTGATCGGGGTCGAGTTCGTCGCCGACCGACGGGTTCGTTTTTTCGAACTTCTCCGCGTCCGTTGAATTTAATTCGTTTTTCGACGTCATACTAATCTCCCTGACGCTCGAACTTTTCGCTTCGAACGTTCCCATTATACCTTATTTGAACGTCCCTCGCAAGTCCTTGCTTCGTTCCTAGGGGAAAACGGAGTTCTTTACTTCACGTCGCTTTTGCGGACGTTTACGCGCGGCTCTTATTCCTCGAGCAGAATTTTTCGAATCGCGTTCAGTTCGTCGTCCGTAACGCCCGCCGATTTCAGGTAGTTTTCGAATTTGATCGAAAGGGAATCGTCGTCGGTTCCATAGGCGTTCAAACCTTCGAGCAAACTCTTAAACTCCTTGGAGTGAATCGAACGTTCGCCGAAGACGGAGAAGGACGTAATTTCGTAATCGGCGCAAAGGTCGTCGTCGGAGACGCCTAGAATCGCGTTGATCGCCATAATTAACGTGCCGGTTCGATCGGCGCCGCCCCAGCAGTGGACGTATAGCGGATAATTTTTTTCGTCGGCAAGAACGCGAAACATTTCGCGGTACAAACGCTTTTGCTCGTCGGCGACAATTCCTCCGTATGAAGAGACGGGGAAATTCAACCAGCGAACGTTTTGAGCCCCCAACGGCGACGTATAATCGAGAACGTTTCCCCATTCGCTAGCGCCGCGCAAGTCGAGATCAACGACGATTCCCATTTCGTCGAGTAAAACTCGCTTGCCTTCTTCCGTTAAGTTGAAATGTCCGTCAAACTCGGAACCGCGAAAAATTTTGCCCGACTTGACGCGTTTCCCGTCGCGCGTCGTCCAGCCTCCGGCGTCGCGGACGTTTGAAATACCGGGAACGTCGAACCAACGCGGACAAGCCGTTTCCGTTCGAAAACTTCGCGTTTGGGAAAATTCTTCCGAACCGTCTTTGGACGTCGCTTTCACGCGCCAGAAAAACTTCGCGTCGGGCGGGAGATTTTTTACTTCGCGCTCGAGTTTTTCCGCGCTTGGAAATTCAACGGCGTCGACGAAATCGTCCGTTTTCGCTAATTGCAACGTGAAAATGACGTCGGACGAGTTGCCGTTCCAACGGAAAATCGTAGGCTTCGGCTTGGATGCGTCGTCGGCTCCGTTTTTCAACGCGCTCGGCGAATATTCCGCGTTCCAGCCTCTTTTTTCAGGCGATTTGTACGCCTTTTGCGCGTCGGACGCCAACGAAACGACGGCGACGTCTTGCGGTTCCGCAAGGATCGGCGCGACGCCAAGGCAGGGCGCCGCTTGATAAAGAAACGCCAATCCTAATACAATTTGAATAAAACGACGATTTGCGCGCATTGACGACTCCTTCATTTTTTCACGGACTTCTTTTCGACGACTTGCGTTTTCTTTTTGACTTGTACTTTGACGACTCCTTTGTTTCGATCGAGGTATTGCGTAAAGTCGTTGATCCGTAGAAACAAGACGCCCGATTCTTTCGGCGTGAAAGTCGTCGTCGCGCGTTCGAATCCGATCGACTCGTTCCACGGATAGAGCGCGTTATACGGCGCCGTCGAACGTTTCTTGGCGCTTTTTCCGTCGAGCGATTCGACGTCAAAACCCGTTTGACCGACTCCAAAACGCGTTCGTCGTCCTCGACTCGATTCGTTTTTGAACGCGTTGAATCGAAACCCGGCGTTGCCTTGCGCGTCGTCTAATTCGTAGATTTGCGCAAAGGTCGAACGCGCGGCGTCGAACGGAACGACGACGGCTTCCAAGCGCCCGATCGGCTTGCCGAACGCGTATTGACACGTTGCGCCCGACGCCTCAAAGTCAAGCGTCCGATCGACGCAAGGAAGGTAGAATTGGAATCTGCC
>JAZUGM010000022.1:0-5236 GCA_045641205.1 Thermoguttaceae bacterium | reverse complement strand
CCGAATTTCTTTTGGCGTCTTTACGCGCCGAGCTTTCCGCGCGCCGACCGCAAACGTTCGCGTTTTATTTGCCCCCCCCGCGTTCGCGAACTAACCGTTCGTAACGCCGAGTCAATTCCGCGACGATCGTTTCTTCCGATGGATCGCGCGCTAAAAATCCGTAGGCTTTCAATACCGCTTGGTCGTTTTCGCGATGCGCGCGACGCAACGCCGGGGGCATGCTTGTTTCGTCGTAAAGGTCCGCAAGGGAAGAATCAGGGTATAAAGCGCGAGCGTCGAGGATTCCTTGAGCCGTTCGCTCGATGCGCGTTCGTTGTTCTTCCGACGCCTCGCACCAAGGGAAATTGTTGTAAATTACGTCTTTGGAATAACGATAGCTTGTTCCTAAATATCCGCAAAACGCGCGCATCCACGCGAAATGAACGCTTGACGTCAAAACGCCGAAAAGGTAGAGCGTCGCATTCGGAATAATCGATACGGCGTCGTTTACAATGATTTCAGACGAGACGAAACCAAACGGAACGTAAGTTCGGTTCCCCGAAGAATGACGCGGAACCACGATATAACTGGTCGTCGGCTGTCGAATTTCCTGAAAGAGCGTCGGAAAATCGGCGCTTTTGCGCGTCGCTTCTTTGGAACTATTCGCCCGAAATTCTTTGACTTGTTTGACTCGTTGCGCGATAAAATTAGAATTACGTATCGTCGCGGGCGAGGCGTCGACAAGCCATAAACAATAACGTTCTTTATTGTTAATATACTCAGAAGCTCCGTAGATTCGTCGGATATAAGGTTCTATTTCCGGCTCGTTTTTAAGCGCTTCGTCTCTTTCTTCCGAGGTTAAAAACAAGAAACCTCCGTCGGTCGGCTTATTTCCGTAAATCATTTCGGGAACGTCGCATAGGGCGTTGTTTCGACTTTCAATAAAAACAGACGGAGCGTCAATAAGATAGAACGAAATATTTTCGACGCGTCTACTCGACTCCCCGTCGAACAATCTTTTTGTCTTATTATGTTCAAAACAACTGAACCCGACGATCACGCAATAAACGTTTGCTTTCAAATTCGCCTCGCTGTCCCAGCGAAACGTTCGATAAGCGAAATCGATTTTGACGCCGAAACGTTCGACGAGCGGCTTCCAGACGTATGCGACTTGCTCCCCTTGCGCGATCGAATTTGTGGAGACGAACGCGGCTTGAATCTTCGTCCCTTGCATAAATTGGCACGCTTTGTAATACCAGCAGGCGACGTAATCGATTTTACCCGCCGTTTTATACGGCTTGCCTTTCGGATCGAGGTAGACGGCGAGGACGTCCTCTTTTTGTTCTTTCGACTGGAGCGAATAGCCGACGAACGGGGGATTTCCGACGATATAATCGAGTTCGTTTTGAGAAACGACGTCGTTCCAATCGATTTTAAGCGCGTTTCCTTCGACGATATTGACGTAAGATTTAAGGGGCAGAAAATCAAGGTCGACGTCGAGAATATCTTCCGTTTCGCGCATCGTCTGCGATTCGGCGATCCAGAGCGCGGTTTGCGCGACGGTCGCGGCGTAGTCGTTGATCTCGATTCCGAAAAACTGATCGATCGACACGTTGACGATTTGATTCGGATCGTCTAATTTAAAGAGCGTCTTTTCGGGATAGAGAAGGCGCAAGGCTTCGTTTTCGAGTCGACGGAGCGAAATATAAGTTTCGGTGAGGAAATTGCCCGACCCGCAGGCGGGATCAAGGAACCGCAACTCGCCAAGTTTCTTTTGAAACGCGACGAGCGCGCGATTTTTGTCGCTCGCTTCGTTAATTTCCTTGATCGCGGCGAATTCGTCGCGCAGATCGTCGAGAAAGAGCGGATCGATAACTTTGTGAATATTTTCGATCGACGTGTAGTGCATCCCGCCTTGACGTCGCGTCTCCGGGTTCAAAGCGCTTTCGAAGACGGCGCCGAAGATCGTCGGACTGATTTCTTTCCAGTCGAATTTGTCGCCCGCGTCTTGAGTCAGTAGTTTGACGATTTCCTGATCGAGCAGGGGAATCTCGATATTTTCGTCGGAAAATAGCCCGCCGTTGACGTAAGGAAAGGCGGCGAGTTTTGGGCTGAGGTACGGATCGCGTTCTTCGGCTTTTTGGTCGAGAACTTTGAAGAGGTCGATTAGTCCTTGTCTGACGAATTGTTCGGGCAAGGTTCCGACGTATTCGGAGAATTGTCGCTTGGCAAAGACGCCCGCGTCTTCCGCGTAAAGACAAAAGACGAGTCGAACGCAGAACATATTGAGCGACTGCAACGAACGCGGATTCGCAGGGTCGCGATAACGCGCAAGCAACGCGTCGTAAAGAACGCCGACCAACTCGCCCGCGCGGATGGAAAGCTCCGTCTCTTTTTGAATCGAGTTCGCTTCAAATTCGACCAAAAACTGAAGCCGATCGTATTCTTCGGGCAGATTTTCGAGTAGAATCGACTCCGGCTCGCTCGTCGGATTCTCCATATCGTAGACGAGGAACTCCTTGAAATTACAAGCGACGATTCGACGCGGACGTTGCGAATAGGGAAGTTCGGCGGAATAACGTTTCGCTTGTTGAAAGGGCGTCAACAATTTGCCGTCCGACTGACGCGTCGGTTTGCGCAGGTCTTTGTCGCGCCTTTTTTGCTCGATTAGCGTTTGCGTTTGGGGAATACGCGCGTCGATGAAATTCGCGGCGTTGATTTTCACCTTTTCTTCGAACTTAATGAATTTTTCGGGCTCTTCGACTCCGTAGACGTCCCGTAACAACGCGAGCCAAAACGCTTGCGACTCGCCTCGTTCGTAGCCTTTGTCGCGCCAAAATTCGACGAATTTTTTTGCCGCCGCGCGTCGTTCGCGAATATTGGAGTTGGGCGTCTTCATTTCCTTGGAGCGATTAAAAAATAAAACGATAATTCAAATAAACGGCGATCATTCGCGAAAATCAACGCCTTTCCTTGGGCGTTTTTAACCGAAAACGCAAATATTGCGGCGTCTCTTGTTCCAACCCGACCGCCGAATTTCGTTGGGGTTCCCGCGAACGTCCGCGTTATTTTAACCTGTCAATTCGGTAGAGTCAAGCGGCGTCCTTTATTCCTCAAATTTATCGTGCGTAATTTGTTTTACGTTTTAACGTTTGGCGAAGTTTTTCTGAAACGGCGTCAAATCTGCATAGACAAAAAGAGGGGCTTTTCTCTTTAAGACTCTCCCTTATAATGAAAGATTCAATTTAAGGGCGAGTCGACGACCCTACGTTCGCGGCGGGTTGCCCTGAAACGGAAAACGACGTAAGACGAAAGAGACATTGCGGTGATTAAATTTACGAAACGCGCGGTTGAAGAAGTTAAAACGATTATACAGTCGCAAAAACTCGATCCAAACACCTTCGTGCGAACGGTGATCGTAGGCGGGGGGTGTAGCGGTATGCAATATACGCTTGGATTTGACACGGAGTTTGATCCGTTAGTCGACGTCAAATACGATAACGACGGCGTGTTTATTGTTTCCGATAAAAAATTCGCGCTGTTTCTCGACGGAACGCAGATCGATTTCCTTGACACGCCGACCGCGAAAGGGTTTTCGATCGAGAACCCAAAATTCCCCGCCGGAGCAGGTTGTGCCGGTTGCGGGCATTGACAAACGAGCGAATAGTCGGACGAGCGCTCGTTAAGCCGCGCGTAACTTGGGTTGCGTTCAACAAATAACAAGCGGCGCGTTTGACGACGTAAAAAGAAACGCGACGCGTTAGAAAGCGAAAACGACAAAAGATATGGCGGAAGACTATTATAAGACGTTAGGCGTCGATAAGACCGCTTCGCAAGAGGAAATACAAAAAGCCTATTTGAAACTGGCGAGAAAATATCACCCGGATATGAACCCGGACGATCAAGAAAACGCCAAAAAAAAGTTTCAGGAACTACAAAAAGCCTTCGAAACGCTAAAAGACCCGGAAAAACGGAAAAAATACGACCAATTTGGAGAAGGTTTTGAGAATTTCTCCGGGTTTTCCGGCGGTTCCAATCCTTTCGGAGCGGGCGGTTTCCAGTGGTCGAGCGCCGGAGGCGGGAATTTTAGTTCGAACATTAATATCGAAGATATTTTCAAAGCGTTTTCAGGCGGCGCTTCAGGCGGCAATCCGTTTGGCGGTTTTGGCGGCGGGAATCCGTTTGGCGGAGCCGCGCAAGGCAGGGGCGGAAGGTCGCGAAGACGCCCCCCTAGCCCCGAAAGAGGCGACGATGCGACGTCAAGTTTGACGATTCCGTTCAAGACGGCGATTCTTGGCGGAACCGTTCCGATTTCGTTGCGCGATTCCAAGACGGGCGCGGTTAAGTCGGTCGACGTCAAGATTCCCGCAGGACTGGAGTCCGGCAAAAAAATTAAGTTGCGCGGAATGGGCGATCCAGGGCGAAACGGAGGCGCTAACGGCGATTTAATTATCACGGTCGCCGTAGAGTCGCATCCGTTCTATTCGAGAGACGGACGGAATCTTCACGTCCGCGTCCCGATCTCGTTAAAAGAAGCCGCGTTTGGCGCCAAAGTCGACGTGCCGACTCCGTATGGAACCGTTACGCTGACAATTCCGCCCGGATCGACGTCGGGCTCCAAATTGCGCGTGAAAGGATTTGGAGTACGAAACGGCAAGAAGACCGAAGACGGCGATCTGTACGCCGTATGCGAGATTCAGACGCCGAAATCGTGGTCGAAGGAGGATTTGGAACTCTTGGAAAAGATGAAGGCGTCTATGCCCGAATTGCGCGAGCGATTTGAATTTTGACGCGCGCGATTCTGAAAACGTCGTCGGCGCGGCGATCTGTTAGGTGGTCGCGCCTTTTTTATGATCGTCTCGCAATAACGATTATCGTAATATACTCCTTACCCTTGAAACTTTCCAGACGAAAACGCGAGTTCGAAGGGATTTTTCCGTCTTTGGGGTGGAAAAACTCAAAGGCGAGGAGTATATTTTAGCCGTTTTAAAAAAATCGACAAACGCGCGACGCTTTTTTGAGCTTAAAACGTCGTCGGTTCGAACGCGCGTTCAAAAAAACGAGATTGAGAATCGCCGCGTAACCGACGTATGAAAAGATCGTTTTACGCGACTTATTTTTTTCAAGGCGCTGGAAACTCGACGTCGTTTGTGGTATACTTAGGGAAATTCGTTTCATTTTTCAACGCGAGGCAGACGATGCGAAAAAACGACGCCCCAAACGCGAACGCGCAAGAAGACGCTTCTTTGCGCGACAA